>DATIPC010000086.1:0-40910 GCA_035472395.1 Solirubrobacterales bacterium | reverse complement strand
CTCGGGCTCGACTGGTACGCGAGCCGCTTCGACAGCGCCTTCAAGGTGCGCGGCGAGTCCTCGCCCCACTACACCAACCTGCCGCGCTTCGGTGGCGTGCCGGAGCGGATCAAGGAGCACTGCCCCGACGCGCGGCTGCTCTACATGGTGCGCGACCCGATCAAGCGGATCCTCTCGCACTGGGTGCACGCGACCGGCGCCGGCTATGAGACGCGCGAGCTGGCCTCCACCCTCTCCCAGCCCGACTCCGCCTACATCCAGCGCTCGCTGTACTGGATGCAGCTGCAGCCCTACCTGGAGCTGTTCGACCGCTCCCAGATCGAGGTGATCGCCCAGGAGGAGCTGCAGAGCGAACGCGAAGAGACGATGCGCAAGGCCTTCCGCTTCGCCGGCGTCGACGAGACCTTCACCTCGGAGCAGTTCGACCGCGAGTGGGAGAAGTCGAGCGCCAAGCAGGGCGACAAATACCAGGTGATGGAGCGGCTGGTGAAACTGCCAGGCCTGCGCTCCTTAGACCGCAATTTCGATCGCCTGCCAGAGCGGCTGCGCTGGATCGTCGAGAAGATCGTCCACGACCCCGAGAAGCCCCCGGCCCCCAAGCCGAAGCTCCCCGACGACCTCTTCGAGACGGTCCGCAGTCGTTTCGGCGCCGACGTCGCCGGCCTGCAGGAGTTCGCCGGCCGCGAGTTCACCGGCTGGCACGACTACTCCTGAATCCAGCAACCGCGGTCGCCGCTTGTATCCCCATGGGCGACAAATGACGACCGCACTAGGCTGAGTTCGATGCGACGACTGATTCCCGATCCCGGCGCGACCACCGTCGAGGAGCAGCTCGACGGCTACCGGCCGTGGGAGCACCCACATGACGACCGCCCCTACGTGGCGATGAACTTCGCCGCCACCGTGGACGGGCGGGCGGCGATCGGGGGGGTCTCGGGGCCGATCGGCTCCGGCGCCGACACGGCGATGCTGGTGGCGCTGCGCACGCGCTTCGACGCGGTGATGATCGGCGCCGGGACGATGCGCGCCGAGGGCTATGGGGAGATCGGCAGGCGGCTCGTCGTGGTCGAAAGCGGCCCGCAAGGGCCAGCGGACCTCCCGGCGCTCCTGCGCTCCCTGCGCGAGGAAGGCGTCAAGGCGCTTCTCTGCGAGGGGGGGCCGACCCTCCACGGCTCGCTGCAAGCGGCAGACCTCGTCGACGACCTCTTCCTCACGATCGCCCCGAAGCTGGTCGGCGGCAGCGCCCCCCGCATCCTCGAGGGCGAGCTGGCGGGTGTCGCGCCGCTGCAGCTGGCCTGGGTGCTGGAGGAAGACGGCGAGCTCTTCGCCCGCTACAGCCGTCGCTGAACGCCCTACCCTCCGGCACGACGGGAGATGGCCGCGACGCGGCGCATTCGCTCCAGCAGCGCCGCGGAGGGGGTGACTTTCCCGGTGGCGTAAGTGGACAACCGCGAGGCCGAGGTGCCAATTCGGGACGCGAACTCCGTACGCGAGAGTCCCGACGCCCGTAGGAGCCCGTTGATCTCGCTCGCGACCGCGTCACGCTCCGACGCCTCCTCTGCTTCGCGGACTCGCGCGATCGCTCGCTCGAACGCCAGCGAGACCCCGTAGGGCCTGCTGTAGGTGAGTACCTCTTCTATCCGTCGAGCGACGGGGCCCCACGGCTCCACCCTGATCGCGTCCGCCAGCCGGCGCCAGTGCGTGAGCCCACCGCGCTCGAGGGCGGTCTGGATCGCCTCGAGCGGCCACGCCGAAACCGGGTCGTCCGGCGAGACTTCGACATTGCGGAAGGTCAGCGACTTCACCCGCCCACCATCCCGGCGGCGACAGCGCCGAGGACGGCCGTGACCGCGCTCCAATCGCTCCAGCGCCGATTGAGGCGCCTGTAGGAGGAAAGCTGATCGATGACCGACCGATCGGCCGGCCGTGGATCGGAGAGCTGGCGAACGAGCTGCGACGCGACCCCGTCACCGTCGTGCTGGTCAGCGTAGTAGTCGTCGATTCGCGTCAGGGTCTCCACTGCTCGACCGAGGCCAAGATGGTCGGCCAGCGCCGCCAGATCGAGGTAGTCACGCGTTTGGTTGCGACGCACGATCAGGAACGCCTTGATGCGCAAGGTCTCCTCAACGGTGGGCACCGTCACCTCGTCCCCAGATGGTAGGGCGACCGCCGTGACCTCCAGCGGCACCTTGCGAATCATCTGCCGGACACCGGCCTCGATTCCGTCCAGGCTCCCCAGGATCACCTTTCCAGGGGTAATCCTGTTGGTGGCCCAGCCCTCGTCTTCCTCGACCGCCTCGAGCACCATCTCGAAGCGATCGGCGAGGTCGGCGACGACGTGGCCATGGTCGGTCGATTCGCGATGATCTGCGTAGAGGATCGCCGCAGAGCCACCGACCAAAACCGCCCCCGGGACCAACCGCTGCAGATGGGCAGCCGACTCGAGCAAAGCTACGAATTGCGGATCTCGCTGCCCTAGATCAGCCATTGAAACTGAGATTATCAAATCTGATAATTACAGTCCAAACCTGATTTCCGCGGGCACGCTAGCTTTCTCTCACCGGACCCGAAGAGAGGACGCCCCACCGATGGATTTCAAGCCCAGCCCCCAGGTCGAAGCCCTGCGCGAGCGCATCCTCGATTTCATGGACGATCAGATCTACCCACAGGAGCGGGAGATCATGGAGGCGCTCGACGCCGAGGTGGCGCCCGGCGTCCCCTACCCGAAGATCCTGGTCGAGGTCCGCGAGCGGGCCAAGGCGGAGGGGCTCTGGAACCTCTTCATGCCCGACGAGCGCTTCGGTCCCGGTCTCAGCAACTGGGAGTACGGGCTGCTCTGCGAGGAGATGGGCCGCAGCCCGGCGGCGGCGCCGATGGCCTTCAACTGCTCGGCGCCCGACACCGGCAACATGGAGATCCTCGCCGAGCACGGGACGGAGGAGCAGCGTGAGCGCTGGCTGGAGCCGTTGCTGGAGGGGCGGATCCGCTCCTGCTTCTCGATGACGGAGCCGGAGGTGTCCGGCTCCGACCCGACCCTGCTGCAGGCGCGCGCGGTGCGCGACGGCGACGAGTGGGTCGTCGATGGCCACAAGTGGTTCACCTCCGGCGCGGTCGGCGCCGAGCTGGCGATCGCGATTGTCGTCACCGACCCCGAGGCCCACCCCTACGCCCGCGCCTCGATGATCTGCGTGCCGACCGACAATCCCGGCTTCAACCTGGTGCGGCCGATCCCGGTGATGGGCCACGACAAGGGGCCCGGCCACTGCGAGATCCGCTACGAAGAATGCCGCGTGCCCGCCGCCAACCTGCTCGGCGAGGAGGGCAAGGGCTTCGCGGTCGCCCAGGACCGGCTCGGGCCGGGGCGCATCCATCACTGCATGCGAGCGATCGGCACCGCAGAGCGGGCGCACGAGATGATGTGCCGGCGCGCCAACGAGCGCCAGGCCTTCGGCGGTCCGCTCGCCGACAAGCAGTTCGTCCAGGAGGCGATCGCCACCTCGCGGATGGAAATCGATCAGGCCCGTCTCTTGACGATGTACGCGGCGTGGAAGATGGATACCGAGGGCAAGCGCGCCGCCCGCCAGTCGATCTCGGCGATCAAGATCGTCGCCGCCAACATGGTGATGGAGGTGCTCGACCGGGCGATTCAGATCCACGGCTCGCTGGGCATGACCGACGACACCCCGCTCGCCGCGCTCTGGCGCTTCAGCCGCATGCTGCGCCTGGCCGACGGCCCCGACGAGGTCCACAAGATGGTCCTCGCCCGCCGCGAGCTGAACCGCTGGTCAAAGCGCGCCGAAGCCGAGGCGGCCGGCGAGCTCGAGCCAAAGCACGCCCCACGGCCGATCTGAGCTTCAACCGGGCGACGCGCCGTCAGCGGATGTAGGTCGCGACGACGTGCAGCCGGCCAGCGCGAAAGCAGAGGCGCCAGAGGGCGACGCTGGCCGGGTGGCCCTGGATCCGCCAGTAGAGGCAGCGATCGCCGGCGATCGTCTTCGGCCCGGTCGCCGAAGGGGGGCCGAGGCTGGCGATGGTCGCCGCACGCGGGGTTCCCAGGTGGACGGACATGACCTGCCCCTGGGTCAACGCCTGGCCGGGGGGCTGCCGCGGCTTGGTGGCCGCTTCGCCGCCCGTTTGCCCTGACTGACCGCAGCCGGCCACCGCGAGTGCGGCGAGGACCAATGCGACCGAGGCATATCTCATAAAAATCCTCCCCGTCCGAGACACTCTCGAGCCTCGGACGGGGAGTTTTGAATCAGTTCTAACTGACTCTTATGGGATGCTGATTGAGCCGAACGCCAGGCAGTCGGCGATCGTACTGGTGGTACCGCCGCCCCCACCGCCGTTGGCTATCCCGTAGGTGCCCGTGACAATGCTGCCGGCAGCCGACAGGTAATCCAGAACGTAGTTGTTCGTGATCCCGCCAGGCGTGAGTGAGATCGTCGTGTTGCCTTCAAAGTTGTCGCTTTTGCTTATCGATCCGCTAACGACATCACTCGCGCGGATGACGCCGTGATCGGCTTTCGACCGACCGGTGAGCGTCGTCACTTTCCCGGCCGAGCAGGCTGCTTCGATCTGCAGGCCGCGCTGGTTGAAGAGAACCTGGGTCGAGGTGTTCGCGGGCGCCTCGAAGAGCAGTGGGATGCCCTCTCCAGCGGGGCCCTGCGGGCCCTGTGGACCCTGCGCGCCCTGTGCGCCCTGTGCACCCTGTGCGCCCGTTGCGCCTTTGGCCCCCGCGGGACCCGCCGCACCGCGTTTACCGCGTGGGCCACGTTTGACCTTCGAGGCCTGTGCGCCCGAGTCGGGAGCAGCCGAAGCGATGCCGATCCCGGCGATCGCAACCGCCGAAACTCCGAGGAGCGCGACGAGCATCAGTTTATGAGCAAAAATCCTAGGCAATTGAAACCCCTATCTTTTTTGATCGCCGCTACGGTCGCGGCCTCTTGGACAAGCAGATGAGGGCTCGGTTGCCCAACTCCGCCATGCGGCTTACTACCACATGCGCGAAAGTCAGGCAAGGAGCCTATTGTCACCGGAATGTTTTGTCTGAGTAAATCCTCCCTAGCCGATCGCGTATCCGGTGAACACGCAGTCCGGCCCGCTTGCAACGGGGAACGACTCCGCCTGCCAGATCACGCTCACGTGCTTGCTGCCGTCGCCGAGCAGGAGCTCGGTGTGGCCGTTGACGAGATCGTTGTCTGCCACCAACTGCAGATTCGAGGTGGGCGTCAGAGCGTCGTTGGGAACTGGGTTCACGACTTTCGCTTCGTTGGTCGTGATTCCGGCGGAGTGGACCCGCGACCCGTTCGGCCCGTTGACCAGGACCGACAACCCACCCGAGCTCGGGCAGGACGCGGTCAGGGTGAACCCGTAGAGATTGAGAATCTGGGTTGCTACCGTGGGCGGGTCCACGGTGAAGTTGACGTTCTCGATCGTGTTCCCGCCGACGGTTTGAGCGTTGGTCGCGCTTGCGGCGCTTGCCGCCGTATCCGCGCTTGCCGCAGTGTCGGCGCTTTTCGCGACAACGGCGCTTTTGGCCGTATCCGCGCTTTTTGCGACATCGGCGCTTTTGGCCGTGTTCGCACTGTCTGCGCTTGCCGCATTTGGCACCTTGCCCACGGTCGAAGCATCGATCTTGGCGCCGGTCACCGCTCCGTTCGCGATCTTCGAGGCGGTGACGGCATTGTTGCTGATTTTCGCCGTGGTCACCGCGTTTTTCTTCAGCTGCTTGGGGCCAACCGTGTTCTGTCCGAGGGCGGCAAATGCGGTGGCTCCGCCGATGACGAAGAAAACAGCGATCGACGACATCACGTTCGCATACGTGAGTCGCTTGCGGATCTGCTTCAAGAGATCTCTCCTTGTGTTCGCGGGAGAAGAGGCAATGGACGAGCCCCCCTGCCCAATTGCTGGGTGCCGTGACAAAACCAGCTCGGCCGGTCGAGATCAAGATCCGCGGACGGGTCTACCCCCCGTTGAGTCGCGCGTCAGTCACGCCGCTCGGCGTCGTCGGCGGCCTCGGCGAGACGCTCGACCAAGCGGGCGAAGTGTTCTATGCCGGGATCGACCTTGCCGTACTGGCCCGCGGCGTAGCGGGCGTAGACACCCTCGAGGATGATCGCCAGCTTCCAGTAGCCGAGGGCTTCGAAGAAGCCGAGCTGGGAGAGGTCGCGGCCGGAGCGCTCGGCGTAGCGGTTGCGCAGCTCCTCCCGGGTCGGGAAGCCCGGCGCCAGGTTGGCGGGCTGGCCAAGGGCGATCGTCTCCTCCCCCCGTATGGGCCAGTAGACCATCAGCAGGCCAACATCGGCGAGCGGGTCGCCGAGCGTGCAGAGCTCCCAATCGACCACCGCGGCGACCTCGCCGCCCGCGGTGAGGATCATGTTGTCGAGCCGGTAGTCGCCGTGGACGATCGTCGCCGGTCCCTGCTCGGGGATACGCGCCGCAAGTCGCTCGTGCACGGCGTCGATCGCCGCCAGCTCGCGCGTCTTCGATTTCTCCCACTGGCCCTGCCAGCGGCGCAGCTGGCGGGTGACGTAGTCATCCTTGCGGCCAAGATCGCCAAGCCCTACGGCATCGGGGTCCACCGCGTGGATCGCGACCAGCGTGTCGGCGACGCGCTCTCCGATCTCTCGCCGGTCGGCCTCCTCGGGGAACGCCTCCGCCTCGGCGAGGCCGCGCAGGATCGGGCCCTCGACGAACTCCATCACGTAGAAGGGCGCGCCGTTGACGCTCTCGTCCTCGCAAAGGCCGACCACCGGCGCCACCGGCACCGCGGTCGGGCCCAGCGCCGAGACGACCTTGTGCTCGCGCCCCATGTCGTGGGCGGAGCCGAGCCGCTTGCCGAGCGGCGGCCGCCGCAGCGCCCAACGACGCCCGGCGGTGTCGGCGACGCCGTAGGTGAGGTTGGAGTGCCCTCCGGAGATCCGCTCGAAGGAGAGCGGCAGCTCGACCCGATCGACGTGCTGTTCGAACCAGGCCTCGACCCCAGCCCGATCGATCCCCTCCGGTGCCGCAGCACTGCCGGCGGAGGTGCCTGTAGCCTCGTCGCCCATAGCGGAGCAAGCATATTCCCGACGACGTTTCAGGCTCAGCCCCTCGCTCGCCAACAGGCTGACGATTGGCTTCGCGATCGCCTTTGCGGTGCTGACCGGCCTCGCGGTGATCGGCGTCGCTCGCTTCCTGCAGCAGCGCCAGGACTACGAGAACGCCACCGCCCGCTCCTACCAACGTGAGATCGAGGCCCGCAACCGGCTAGCGCAGGGCAAGGACCCCGCCGCGGCAAGAATCGTGGTCATCTCCCAGCAGCATCGTCGCAGCGCTCTGCGCAGCGAGATCTCGAGCGAGACGCGGGACACGGCGCTGCTGGTCGGAGCGGGGCTGATCGCCGGCCTCACCGGCGCTGCCCTGCTGTTCACCGGGCTGATCGCCTCGATGCGCCGTCCGCTCGAGGACCTGGTGGACGCGTCGGGGCGACTCGCCGGCGGCGACCTCGATGCCCGGGTCAAGATCGGCGGGCTCTCGGAGACCGCGACCCTCGGCTCTGCCTTCAACGAGATGGCCGAGGAGCTGCAGCGCCGGGCCGGCGAACGCGATCAGCTCGACCGGATGAAAGACGAGTTCGTGCTCACCGCCTCACACGAGCTGCGCAGTCCCCTCACCTCGGTACAGGGTTTCGCCGAGCTGCTGCTCCTGGAGCGCGAGCAACTCAGCCCAAGGCAGGCAGAGACGGTCGAGGTCATCCTCGACAACACCCGCCACCTGGTTCGCCTCCTCAACGACCTGCTCGACCTCGCCCGCAGCGACGCAGGGCGACTGACGATCAGGCCAGAGCCGACCGACGCGGCGAGCCTGATCGAAGACGCGGTGCGAACGATGCGGGCCCAGTTCGACGCCCGCGGGCAGAGCTTGAGCCAGGAGATCGAGCCCGCCTTGCCCCAGGTCGAAGCCGATCGGGACCGGATTCGCCAGGTACTCGTGAACCTGCTCACGAATGCGAATGAGTATTGCCCGCAAGGAGCGGGTATCGAGGTGAAGGCCCGGCGCACCGCTGCCGAAGTTGAGATCGACGTGATCGACGACGGACCAGGAATCCCCGCGCAGCAACTGGAGCACATCTTCGAACGCTTCAGCCGTGGCGACGCGGGCGAGACCCAACGGGTCGGGGGCACCGGGCTGGGGCTGGCGATCTCGAAATCGCTGATCGAGCTGCACGGCGGCACGATAGAAGCCGAATCGGTCCCCGGCAGCGGCTCCACCTTCCGTTTCCGCCTGCCGGCGATCGGCGCGCCCAACATGCTCGGGGCGGAGCGTTCCGGAGTGGAGGCGTGATGGCGAAGATACTGGTCGCCGACGACTCGGAGACGATCCTGCTGCTGGTCCGCACCCGCCTCGAGATGGAGGGTCACGAAGTCGAGACCGCCGCCGACGGCCAGGAGGTGGTGGAGGCCGTGCATCGCGCCGGGGACAGCCCACCCGACATCCTCCTGCTCGACGCGATGATGCCGCGCAAATCCGGCACCGAAGCGCTGCGCGAGCTTCGAGCTGCCGGCATCGAGACACCCGCCCTGATCGTCAGCGCCCACACCGACGGCGGCAACGGCGAGAACGGCGCGGAACTGGCGATCAGCGGCTACATCGCCAAGCCGATCGACTTCGACCAGCTCTTCAAGAAGATCGCCGAGCTGACCGCGCCCGGCCCCGCCGACTGACGGGACCGGGCGCCGCTGATCAGCCGGCCGAGTGGTACTCCGGCACGCCGGTGACCGTATGAGCCGTGTTGGCGGGCTTCTCAACCGGCACGCAGATCGCGGTGACGGTCATCCTGTTGCCCTGGGAGAACCGCGAGAAGCCGGTCGCCGACCAACCGGTCCGCAAGGGGTCCGGGCCACTGTCGTTGACGAAGGCCCGTTCCTCGTTGCTGACGGTCGCCCCGCCGCCGATGACGTAGGTCGACGGTGGGCAGCTCGCCAACGCGGTGGTGCCATTGTCCGAGGTGGCTGAGAGCGGCACCGTCTCCACCATGTACTGGACGCTGGCGAGGGCCGCAGCCGACACTCCCGTGAGGGTGCTCTGGTTGATCTGCTTACCGGTAAGCGAGTTCGCCTTGACCTGATTGCCGGTCAGCACTTTCGGCTTGATCCGGTTGGCGGTAATCGTTTTCGGCTTGATCCGGTTGCCCGGCAGCGATCCGGCCTTGACCTGCTTGCCGCTGATCTTGCCGGCCGCGTAGACGGTTCCGCCGAGCGCCAAGAAGAGCGCCAAGCAGGCAACGACGTTCGAGAAGGTGAGCACCTTCCGGATGCGATACATCTATCCCCCTTTTGAGTGAAAAAGGACTTGGTAGTTATCCGGAACCCTATTGGTACGTCAGCTCTTGGCGATCTCCAGCCGGATCTCTTTGCCTTTCAGCTTCGTCCCATCGAGGAACTCGACGGTGCGGTCGGCCTTGTCGGGATCGACCTCGACGAAGGAGAAGCGGTGCAGGACGCGGACATCGTGGATCGCCCCGTCCTCGAGCACCGCGCCCTCGCGCAGCGCCCAGCGCAGATCCTCCTCTGTGATGCCGCTGCGCTCGCCGCGGTTGACGAAGAGCTTGACCGTCTTGCCATCGGCCTCCTTGGGGTCGGCCTCCTTGCCGGCGGGTGCCGCGCTCTCGCTGCCGTTGTCGCCGGCCTTCGCCCGCTCGCGGCGGCGAGGGCGCGGCGCGTGTTCCATCCGCTCCTCAGGGCTCTCCCACTCGCCGATCGTGGTTTTGACGTCGCGCTCGATGCGCTGGATCTCGTCGCGTTGGGCCGGCGTGACGAAGGTGATCGCCCTGCCCGTCCGCCCGACGCGGCCAGTGCGGCCGATCCGGTGCACGTAGACCTCCGAGGAGGCGGGGACGTCGTAGTTGATGACGTGGGTGACGTGCTCGATGTCGAGGCCGCGGGCGGCGATATCGGTGGCGACCAGGAGCCGCACCCGGTGGTCCTTGAAGGAGATCATCACGCCGTCGCGAGAGCCCTGGCTCATATCGCCGTGCAACGCCTTCACGTCGAGGCCTTTGTCCTTCAGCGTCTTCTCCAGCTTCGAGGCGCCGATTTTGGTGCGGCAGAAGATGATTGCCTGCTCGGGTTCCTCCGTCTTCAACAGGGCGACCAGGCGCGACGCCTTCTCGTTCGCCGGCACCTCGATGAAGGCCTGCGCGATCGCGTCTACGGTCAGCGTCTTCGGCGTGATTTTGATCGTCACCGGGTCGTACATGTAACTCTCGGCAAGCCGTTTGACCGGCGGCGGCATCGTCGCCGAGAAGAGCGCCGTCTGGCGCCCGCTCGGGCACATCCGCAGGATCTTCTCGACGTCCTCGATGAAGCCGAGGTCGAGCATCTCGTCGGCCTCGTCGAGGACGATGTAGCGGGCCGCGGTGAGGACCAGCGAGCGGCGCGACATCAGGTCCATCATCCGCCCCACGGTGGCGACGACGACGTGGGCGCCGGCGCGCAGCTGCGACTGCTGCGAGCGAATCGGGGCACCGCCGAAGACGGCGACGATCTCGACGTCGAGGTGCTCGGCGTAGGCGCGCAGCGCCTGGGTCACCTGGATGCAGAGCTCACGGGTCGGGGTGAGGACGACCGCCTGCACCTCGTCGCTGCCGGGGTCGACGTACTGGAGCAGCGGCAGGCCGAAGGCGGCGGTCTTGCCGGTGCCCGTCTGCGCCTGGCCGATCACGTCGTGGCCGGCCAGCAGCTCCGGGATCGCTTTCTCCTGGATCGGGCTGGGCTCCTGGTAGCCGAGCTCGTCCAGCACCTGCTGGATCTCCGGCGCCAGTCCCAGGTCCTTGAAGGGGATCACTTCGACGGGTCCAGAAGGAGCTTGCCTGCGGTGCGGCGTGCAATCAGGTCTTCGTGGGCGCGCGCCGCCTCCGACAGCGGATACACCTCACCCACACTCACTTTCAGCTCGCCGCCAGCCGCGGCCCCGAGCAACTCGGCGATCATCGGGGTAACCGCTTTGCGCTGCATCAAGAGGTGGACCAGCCAGAAACCGATCACCGCCCTGGAGCCACGCAGCAGAGCGGCAGTCGATACGTCGCGTTGTTCGCGGGAGGCGATGCCGAAGACGACCATCCGGCCCAGTGGGGCCAGAGCCGAGAACTCGGCGTCGAAGGCGCCGCCGCCGCTCATATGGAGGACCGCGTCGACGCGGTCGCCGTCGTTTGCCGCGAGGATCGCCTCCTTCAGATCCTCTGAGCGCGAGTCGACGGTCGCATCTGCCCCCAGGGCCTCGACCATGGCTCGCTTCTCCGCGCTGGATGCGAGACCGATCACCTTCGCTCCCGCCTGCTTGCCGATCTGCACCGCGAGCGAGCCGGTGCCGCCGGCGGCGGCCTCGACCAAGAGCGTCTCGCCCGGCTCGATCCGGGCGCAGCGGCGCACCAGCGCGATCGCGGTCAGTCCCTGCAGCAGCAGCGCCGCGGCCTGGTCGTCGTCGACCTCGTCGGGGACGGGGATGAGCATCGCCTCGGGCACAGCGATTTTCTCCGCATAGCCACCGGAACCGACGATGGCAGCAACCCGCTTCCCATCTGGCGTACGGCCACTGATCTCAGCGCCGGGTATCAGCGGAAGCTGCTGCTCGGCGAGGTAGTCGTTCCGGGTCGCATGCGTATCGGCAAAGTTGATCCCACTCCGCGCAACCTCAACCACGACCTCGCCATCGCCAGCCTCGGGATCGGGCAGCTCAACCAATTCAAGCTTCTCCGGCCCACCGAACTCCTCGATCTGAATCGCCTTCACGGCGGAGAACCATAGTCGGACGGGCACTGTGGCCTCCGGGCCAGGGTCCGGGTGTGCCTCGACGGGTGCCTCGCGAAGCGGCTCCGCAGAGTGATTCCGCCGCGAAGCGGACAAACATGGTCGCCGAAGGCGACATAGGCACCTGGCGAGGCATACCCGGACCCTGATGCGTGGGATATAGGCACCAGCCGAGACACCCCCCGCCCAGGTACCCTCCCGCCCATGTCCCTGACCGTCGTCGGCTCGATCGCATTCGACTCGGTAAAGACCCCCTTCGGGGAGCGCGACCGCATGCTTGGCGGCGCGGCGGTCCACTTCTCGCTGGCTGCCAGCTTCTTCACCGAGGTGCGCCCCGTGGGGCCCGTCGGCGACGACTTCGGCGCCGCCGAGTTCGAGGTGCTGGAAGGGCGCGGCGTGCAGACCGGCGACATCGAGCGGGTCGCGGGCGGGCAGTCGTTCTTCTGGCGCGGGCGCTACGAGTACGACCTCAACGTCGCCCACACCGAGGACACCCAGCTCGGCGTCTTCGGCGAGTTCGAGCCGAAGCTCTCCGCCGAAGCCAAGGCTGCCGACACCCTCTTCCTCGCCAACATCCAGCCCGACCTGCAACGTCAGGTCCGCACCCAGTGCACCGATGCGAGCTTCAGCGCCCTGGATTCGATGAACCTCTGGATCGACACGGCCAGGGACTCGCTGTTGGCGGCAATCGACGAAGTCGATTGCCTGATCGTCAACGACGCCGAGATCCGCCAGCTGACCGGCGAGGCCAACCTCGCCCGTGCCGCCCGTGCGGTAATGGAGCGTGGGCCACGCGCGGTCGTCGCCAAGCAGGGCGAGTACGGAGCGTCGCTCTTCACCCCCGACAGCTTTTTCGCCCTGCCCGGCTTCCCCCTCGACGACGTGCGCGACCCCACCGGCGCCGGCGACAGCTTCGCCGGCGGCTTCCTCGGCTACCTCGACAGCCACGAAGGCGACCTGGACGAGGCGAGCCTGCGGCGGGCGATGGGCTATGGCACCGTGCTTGCCTCCTTCAATGTCGAGGAGTTCGGCACCGAGCGGGTCGCCAAGCTGAGCCGGGAGGAGATCGACGAGCGCTTCGACGAGCTCGTCGGAATGACCCGGTTCGAGCCGCTGCCGGCAGCCGCCGAGTAGCGCCCGGGGGGCCATCTTGCTTCCCGGAACCGTCACAGGGCAGAGGGCCCAAACTGCGATACTGAGTCCTCCAGCCGATACCGAGCTCGAGGAGGGGTGATGGCCACCGAGCAGCAGACCAGGGACGCAGGCGACGACAAGGGGATCGCGACCGGCTCGAACTCCCTGACCGTCACCGACAATCGCACCGGGCAGACCTACGAGCTGCCGATCTCCGACGGGACCGTGCGCGCGATGGACCTGCGCCAGATCAAAGTCGACGAGGGCGAATTCGGGATGATGGCCTACGACCCGGCCTTCACCAACACTGCTTCCTGTCGCTCGGCCATCACCTTCATCGACGGTGAGGCCGGGGTCCTCGAACACCGCGGCTACTCGATCGAGCAGCTCTGCGAGCGCTCCAGCTTTCTCGAGGTCGCCTACCTGCTGATCTTCGGCGAGCTGCCGACGGGGCCCCAGCTCGACCGCTGGACCTACGACATCGTCCACCACACCTTCGTCCACGAGGACCTGAAGCAGTTCTTCGAGGGCTTCCGCTACGACGCCCACCCGATGGGGATGTTGCTGGCCGGGGTCGGGGCGCTCTCGACCTTCTACCCCGACGCCAAGCACACCGACGACCCCGAAGAGCGCTACATGGCTGCGGTGCGGCTGATCGCCAAGGTGCCGACGCTCGCCGCCTTCTCGTACCGCCACAACATGGGCCTGCCCTACGTCTACCCGGACAACGACCTCAACTTCGCCGAGAACTTCCTCTCGATGATGTTCAAGAAGACCGAAGCCAAGCACGTGCCGAAGCCGGCCCTCTCGAAGGCCCTCGACGTGCTCTTCATCCTCCACGCCGATCACGAACAGAACTGCTCGACCAACGCCGTGCGCGGTGTCGGCTCCTCCGACGTCGACCCCTACTCGGCGGTCGCAGCTGGGGTCGCGGCGCTCTACGGGCCGCTGCACGGCGGTGCCAACGAGGCGGTCCTGCGGATGCTGCGACGGATCGGCTCTGCCGAGAACATCCCCGACTTCCTCGAGGGGGTGAAGAACCGCGAAGAGAAACTGATGGGATTCGGCCACCGTGTCTACAAGAACTACGACCCGCGGGCACGAATCATCCAGCAGCACATGGACGAGGTCTTCGAGGCGACCGAGTACAACCCGCTGATAGAGATCGCCCGCGAGCTGGAGAAGCGGGCGCTCGACGACGACTACTTCACCTCGCGCAAGCTCTACCCCAACGTCGACTACTACTCGGGGCTCATCTATGAGTCGCTCGGGGTGCCGACCGAGATGTTCACCGTGATCTTCGCCATCCCCCGCACCGCGGGTTGGGTATCGCAATGGATGGAGATGAAGGACGACTCCGAACAGAAGATCGCCCGGCCGCGGCAGATCTACACCGGCCACCGCGAGCGCGACTATGTGCCGATCGCCGATCGCGAGGGGCCGGAGAAAATCGTCGGGCCCCCGGCGCGGCGGCCCAAACGGCCGCGGCGCGGCGCGTAGACCAGACGGTAGAGGTCCGGGAGTCGCCCTGCCGGAGCCTGGGTTCGCTTCGCTCACAAATTTGGTGCCGCTTTCGCGGCGGGAATTACTCTGCGGAGCCGCTTCGCGAGGCTCCGTCAGAACGACTCCTTGGCCGTACGCTTCACCCCATGAGCTGGAAGTTGACGATTCGGCATGGGTCCGATGTGGAGCATGAGAGCTTCGAGGATCTTGGCGCGGCCGTTGGGGCGATGCGGGAGCGGGCCTTGGCAATTCGGGCCGAGGGGCCGGCTAAGCCGGTTTCGGCGTTGCGGGACTTTGGGCCGGAGCAGCAGGTTCATGCGCGCCTGCAGCTGACGGGCAGGGGGCTGCTGCGCAAGCCGGTCGCCGGGATCGACGTGCGGGGGGACGGGATGTTCATGCCCTACCGAGGCGGTGTGGCGCGCGAGGAGCTCGATCCGACCGACTACGAGACGCCGTTCGACGCGGTCCGCGAGACTCTCGAAATGCAGTAAACCTGCGGGGCGCCTTTCTTTCCCTATGGGTCAGGAAAGCGCCCCAAGACGATCCGATGAACGACGAGACCACCGAGATCCCGAAGGGCAGCTACGCCGCCGGGCGGCGGGTGAAGCTCCCTGCCGGCGCCGAAGCGCCATACGCCATCTTCGTCAACGGGGTCGAGCAGCGCGAGGACGCCGACTACCACGTGCGAGCCGGCGAGATCGTCTTCACTCGCGAGGTCGTCAAGGAGAAGGTCGGCACCGGCCGCTGGCTGGCGATGTACCTGGGCCTCTTCGGCACCTACCGCAAGAACGAGACGATCGACCTCCAGTTCCAGCGCAACGGCAAGACCGAGCTGCTCTCGGACCTGCCGGTTCTATCGTGAGGCCGGCATGAAGATCGGGTTCCTCCTGCTCAGCGACCACAGCGAGGCCGTCAACGGCAAGCTCTACATGACCGGCGGCGGCTGGAACGTCCTCACCCTCCCGGAGCTGCCCCACGACTGGGGCTTCCACATCGCACTCGGCATCGACGTTGCCTGGGACGAGACCAACCAGCGCCACAGCCTCCACCTCAACATCCACGACCCCGATGGGGCCGAGCTGGACGAGGGCTTCTCAGCCGAGTTCGAGACCGGGCGGCCTCCCGGCATGCCCGCAGGCCAGGAGCAGCGCCTGGTGATGTCGATCGGCACCACGACCACCTTCTCGACCTCTGGGCCCCACGCCGTCGTCGTCCAGGTCAACGAGGAAGAGCTGGGACGCGCCCGCTTCTACCTGGCGGAGGGTCAGCCGCAGCCACCGGCGATGGAGGGCTGAGCGCCACCGCTCACTTGAAGATGTAGAGGAGGGCGAAGGCGACTACCGCGAAGGTGGCAACCCCTGCGATCAGAGGTCTGTCCTCGGCGACGATCGCCGCGGTTGAGCGGTCGTCGGCGCGGTCGTAGATCAGGTAGAGGTAGCGGAAGATGCAGTAGACGACGGGGGGAATCGTCCACATCATCTTGTTGCCGATGATCGGCGAGTTGACAGCGTAGATCGAGTAGCTGATCACGGTGCCGGTGGTGACCATGGCGACCATCTGGTCGAGGAAGGGCAGGGAGTAGTGCTCGAGCACCGGGCGACTGCTGGTGCCCTGGTGCAGCTCGGAGACCGCCTCCTGGCGGCGCTTGGTGACGCCGAGGAAGAGGGCGACCATGCCGGTGCAGAGAAGCAGCCATTCCGAGGCGTGGGCGTCGACGGCGACCGCGCCGGCGGCGACGCGGAGGATGAAGAGGCCGGAGAGCGTCATCACGTCGACGATCACGATCTGCTTCAGCCCGAGGCTGTAGGCCATCTGGGCAACCCCGTAGCCGACGACCATCAGGCCGACCTGCCAGTTGACCGCCCCGAAGGCGAGGCCGATCGCGACCAACGCCAACAGCGGCGCGATCGTCATCGCTGTCCGCTCCGAGAGCTCGCCGGCCGCCAGTGGGCGGAAGCGCTTCTTCGGGTGCTTGCGATCGAGCTCGACGTCGACCAGGTCGTTGACGTAGTAACCGGCGCTGGAGATGAAGCAGAAGGCGACGAAGGTGAGGGTGGCCTCCAGCACGTCGTGGGGCTGGTTGAACTTGCCCGAGAAGAGCAACCCGGCGAAGACGAAGAGGTTCTTGATCCACTCCTGCGGGCGCCCGGTCTTGATCGCCGCGCGCAGCGGCGAACGCCGCGGCACGACAGCCTCCGCAGACGGGTCTGCCTGCGTGGCTGGCGCCGGGATAACCGGCTGTTCGGAAGTGATCGTTTCCATCCTGTTCGCCCGGGCGGAAGACGGAAATCCGCAACGGGCAGGGAGATGCGTCGCGACAGGGTAGCGCCGCGCGACGCTCGATTCGGGCCTAAGGGTCGATCAGCACGCCTGGATTCAGGATCCCCGACGGATCCAACTCCTGCTTCGAGGCACGGAGGGCCGCCGCGAACGGCGCCGGGCGCTGGCGGTCATACCAGGGGCGGTGGTCGCGGCCGACCGCGTGGTGATGGGTGATCGTGCCGCCGCCCTCGATCACCGCCTCCGCCGCCGCGGCCTTGATCTCGTCCCACTGCTCAACCTCTCCGCCGCGCGCCGCCGGGGCCATCACGGTGAAATAGGGGGCGGGCCCGTCCGGGTAGACGTGGGTGAAGCGACAGCTGATCCGCGGCGCGCCGGGCCCCTCGGCGGGGGCGTCGCAGACCTCGGCAACCTTGGCCCGCACCGCGTCCATCGCGGTCGTGTGGAAGTCCTCGAAGCGGTCCCAGGTGATCGCCGTCTCGAAGGTCTCCGAGAGGACGCCGCAGGCGACGAAAGTGTCGCGCAGGTAGGGAGCCAAGAGGAAGGCGCTGCGCCAGGCGCCGACCGCGCCGGTGCCCTCGCTGCCTCCGCCACCGCTGCCGCGAACCTCGCCCGGCAAGCCGCCGTGCTCGCGGGCGATCGCCAGCGCCAGCTCCATCGGCACCTCCACCGGGTGCTGGGCTGACTCGAAGCCGAGCACCAGCAGGCTCTTCTCACCCGACCCCGCGCCGGTCGTGCCTGCCTCGAGCGCGTCAAGCAGCCGGCAGTTGCTCGGATAGAGCCCAGCTTGGGATATCTCTCGGATGGCACCCGCCGCCGCCAGAAAGTCATCGAACTCAACCCCGCAGGAAGACTTGAACTGCGGCCGGGGCCGCACCCGCATCCAGGCCTCGCCGATCACGCCGAGGATCCCCTCCGAGCCGATCAGCGCCCGGTCCGGCGACGGCCCGGCGCCCGAGCCCGGCAGCCGCCGACTCTCCCAGAGCCCGCGAGGGGTGATCGCTCGCGCCGACTCGACCAGGTCGTCGATGTGGGTGTAGAGCGTGGCGAAATGCCCACCGGCCCGAGTGGCGATCCAGCCGCCCAGAGTCGCGTACTCGAACGACTGCGGGAAGTGGCGCAGGGTCAGCCCCCGCTCGCGCAGCTGATCCTCCAATCGGGGTCCGGTGGCACCGGCCTGGATCCGCGCCGCCATCGACTCCGCGTCGACTTCCAGCACCCGGTCGAGCCGTCGCAGGTCGAGCGTGACGAAGGGCCGATCCCCCAACCGACCCTCTACCCCGCCGACGACGCTGGTCCCGCCTCCGAACGGGACTACGGCCGCCCCCTCGGCCTCGGCCCAGCTCAGCACCGTCTCGATCTCCGACTCGTCCCGCGGCAGCGCCACCAGATCCGGCGGGTTCTCGAACTCCCCCCGAAACCCCCGCACAACATCCCGATACGCCTTCCCCAGCGCCCTCGACACCCGCTCGTACTTCTCGTCCGTGAACAGATCGCCGAGGTCGCCCGGCGGCTTCAGCCGCGGCGCCCGCACCTCGACGGCATCGAGCGGAACGGGCTCCTCGGCCTCGCCCCCAAACCCAAGCCGCTCCCGAATCCCCGCCGCGGCCTCCTCCAGCTCCTTCCGAGAGGGCGCCTGATCCTCATACCCCCACCCCCAATGCTTGAGCCTCCGCCCACTCATCAGAGGAGCATCGCAGGCAGACGGCAATGGCGGGTCGCCCTACGACCTGCCTACCAGTGCACGCCTTTCATCAAGTGCGCAAAGGCAACCGCCTCGGTGGTGGGCGCCCGATCCGGAGCCTCGTCACCCTTCCCTTTGGCCGCCTGCGACTCAGGAAAGAGTTTGTAAGCCGTATTGAGGATTTTATCGCTGAGGGTCGGAGCGACCGCGTAGAGCAACTCGCCGAAGGTCCCCATCCGCGTTGCCACCTTCTTCGGTCTGCCGATCATCGCCCCGGCGATCATCTCGGCGGCCTCCTCCGGCGTGATCGCCGGGAACATGTCGTACATCCGCGTCGGCGCGATCATCGGCGTCCGCACCAGCGGCATGTAGATCGTCGTGATGTCGACCCCGTCGTCGACCACCTCGGAGGCGATCACCCGGCTGAAGGCGTCCAGAGCCGCCTTCGAGGCGACGTAGGCAGAGAAACGCGGCGGGTTGGTCTGGGCGCCGATCGAGCTGATGTTGATGACGTGGCCCGACTTGTGCGCCTGCATCGAGGGCAGCAGCGCCAGGATCAGCTTCAGCGCGCCGAAGTAGTTGATCTGCATCGTCCGCTCGTAGTCGTGGAAGCGGTCGTAGGCAAGCTTGACCGAGCGGCGGATCGAGCGCCCCGCGTTGTTGACGAGGACGTCGACCTGCCCGTGGTAGGCGAGCACCTCCTCGGCCATCCGCTCGATGTCCTCGGTATCGGACATGTCGCATCGATGGACGTGGGCGACACCGCCTGCTGTCTCGATCTCAGCTTTCGTCTCTTCCAGCTTGTCGACCGAGCGGGCGACCAGCAGCACCGTCGCGCCAGCGTCGGCGGCCTTGACCGCGGTCGCTTTGCCAATCCCGGAAGAGGCGCCCGTGATCAGCACCACCTTGCCCCGCACCGCCGCCGAGAGCGAGCGGTCCTGGAAGAGGTCGGGGTCGAGGTTGCGCTCCCAGTAGTCCCAGACGCGGTCGGCGTAGCTCTCCAGTGGCGGCACCGCGATCCCAGAGCCCTCCAGCGCCGCCTCCGCCTCGGTCGAGTCGAAGTGGGTCGGGTAGCTGACATAGCTGAGGACGCCGGCCGGGATGCCGACCTGGTCCAGCGCCATCTTTGCCGCCCGCTTCGCCGGTGGGAAGAACTTCAACCCGGTGCGGACAAGGCTCGTCGCCGGGTCGGTCACACCGGAATCGAGGCGCAGCGTCGACTGCGGGGCGTCGGCGCCGCGGGCAAAGAGGTTGAGCACTTCGCCGGCGGTCTTTGGCTTCGGGTCGGTGAGGCTGAAGGCCCGACCGTCGAGCCCGGGCTGGTGGGCGATGTGGTCGATCGCGTCGGCCACATAGTCGACCGGGACGATGTTGATCTCGCCGCCCTCGATGCCGACGGTGGGAAGCCAGGCCGGCAGCACCCGGCGGGCCTGCTGCAACAGCTTGAACATGTAGTAGGGCCCGTCGATCTTGTCGATCTCGCCGCTGCGCGAGTCGCCGACGACGATCCCCGGCCGGTAGACGCGCCAGGGCCGGCTGCACTCCTCGCGCACGACCCGCTCTGACTCGTGCTTGGTGCGGAAGTAGGGATGCGTGTCGAGATCTTCGGCCTGCTCGAACATGTCCTCGGTCCAGGTGCCCTTGTACAAGCCCGCCGCTGCGATCGAGCTGATCTGGTGGAAGCAGCCCGCCTCGGTCGCAGCGGCGAGCTCGACCGCGTGGCGAGTGCCTTCGACGTTGGCGACCTCCTGGGCATCGGCGCCGGCGGCCATGTCGTAGATCGCAGCCAGGTGGAAGAAGTGGTCGACGTCGCCGCGCAGTGTCAGCAAGTCCTCCTCCGAGACGCCCAGCGCCGACTGGGAGAGGTCGCCGGCGATCGGGACAACCCGGGCGCCATCGGCTCCCCAAGCCGTCCTCAGCTCCTCCAACCGTCCCCGCGAGCCCGCCCGGACCAACGCGTAGATCGTCCCCTCGCGCTGCAAAAGTCGGGCGACGAGGTTGCGTCCGATGAAGCCGGTCGCCCCGGTGACGAAGTAGTTCATCGCTCTTTCATACACTCAATCCACAGATGGCGCAAACGGCGACCGTGCAGATCCAGATGCCCGAGATGGGCGAGTCGGTCACCGAGGGCATCGTTCTCGAATGGCATGTGGCGGAGGGCGACTTCGTCAACGAGGGCGACACGGTGGTCGAGGTCTCGACCGACAAGGTCGATGCAGAGGTGCCGGCGCCGGCTGACGGGGTCATCACGAAGCTGATCGCGTCGGTGGACGACGAGGTGCCCGTTGGTGCTCCGTTGGCCGAGATGGAACCGGGCGAGGGTTCTGATGGCGGTGCTGGGACGGCCCAGAGCCCGGATGCCTCAGCCGCGGGTCCTGTCGCGGCGGAGGGGGGGGCACTGCGGGCGGGCCGCGGTCCGTCCTCGACCCCCCCCACCACCGCGCCACCCACGGGTGAGACGTCTGGAAACGGCGCCGCCGGGACCAACGGATCGGACGGGGTCCGGGCCACCCCCGTCGCGCGGCGGGTAGCTGAGGAGACCGGCGTCGATCTTGGCTCGGTAGCTGGCAACGGTCCTGGAGGCAAGGTGACGAAGGACGACGTGCTGGCGGCTGCCGACGGGGGCAATGGGGCGGCTGCCCTCGCCGGTGAGGCAAAGCCCTTGCGGGGGCCGGCGGCGATGTTGGCTCAGGCCATGGGCGAGAGCCGCGAGGTGCCTACGGCCACTTCTTTCCGCACGGTCGCGGTCGACACGCTCGATGCGAAACGCAGGGCGCTCAACGGAGCGCTGAAGGAGCGGGGGCTGAAGGTCTCCTTCACCCACCTGATCGCCTGGGCGATCGTGCAGGCCGCGAAGGAGTGGCCGGTGATGACGCGCAGCTTCGAGCAGCGCGACGGCAAACCGTTCGCGATCGAGAACGGCCCGGTCAACCTCGGCATCGCGGTCGACATCGAGCGCAAGGACGGCTCACGCAGCCTCATGGTGCCGGCGATCAAGGGGGCCGACCGGCTCGACTTCGCCGCCTTCCATACCTACTACGAGGACCTGATCACGAAGACGCGCGAGAGCAAGCTCACCGCCGACGACTTCCAGGGCACCAACATCTCACTGACCAACCCGGGCGGGATCGGCACCCTCGCCTCGGTGCCCCGGCTGATGAAGGGCCAGAGCGCGATCGTCGCCGCCGGCGCGATCGCCTACCCGCCCGAGTGGGCACACGCCTCGCCCGAGCGCCTGCGCCAGCTCGGCGTCTCGAAGACGATGACGCTGACCTCGACCTACGACCACCGGGTGATCCAGGGCGCCGAGTCGGGTGCCTTCCTGCGCCGCATCGAACAACTGCTGGAAGGCGGGGATGGCTTCTATGACGCGGTCGCCGCCGACCTCGGCATCGACGCTGGGCCACTCGCCGCCGCCCACCCTGCCTCCGCCTCAGCGCCGCCGCTCGGCGCCGCCGCTCCGCCCGCCGGTCCCGGGCAGCCGGACGAGGAGCTGCTGGGGGCGGTCCAGGCCGCCACCTCTCTGCTCAAGGGCTACCGCACCCACGGCCACCTCGCCGCCCGCCTCGACCCGCTCGGGCGCGAGCCGCAGGGGGACCCGGCGATCCAGCCCGAGAGCCTCAACCTGACCCCGGAGCTGATGGCGCGGATCCCCGCTTCGATCCTGCGCATCGGCGTCCCCGGCGAGACGCTGCTCGAGGTGCTGCCGCGGATGCGCGAGGCCTACTGCGGCCCGATCGCCTACCAGTTCGAGCACCTCTCCTCCCATCAGCAGCGGACCTGGCTGCGCGAGATGGTCGAGACCGGCGCCCACCGCCAGCCCCTCGCCGACGACGAGAAGCGCCGTCTGCTCGAGCGGTTGATCGACGTCTTCGAGTTCGAGCGCTTCGTCGAGAAGGCCTACCTGGGCCAGAAGATCTTCACGATCGAGGGCCTCGACGCGATCGTGCCGATGCTCGACGAGGTTGTCACCCTGGCCGGCCGTGCCGGCGCCGAGGAGGTCGTCTTCGGCATGGCCCACCGCGGCCGGCTCGCCGTCCTGGCGCACAACCTCGGCCGCTCGATCGAGTCGATCCTGGCCGAGTTCGAGGGGTCCAAGCAGATCGAGCAGGTGAAGGCGGTCGCCGCGATTCCCCACGGCGGCACCGGCGACGTCAAGTACCACTACGGCCACCAGGGGATCTACGAGACCAGCGAGGGCGAGAAGATCGCCGTGCGGCTCTACCCCAACCCGAGCCACCTCGAGTTTGTCGACCCGGTGGTGGAGGGCGCGACCCGCTTCACCCAGTCCGAGCTCGACGGGTCGAAGCTCCATCACGAACCGAAGCGCGCGGTGCCGGTGCTGCTCCACGGCGATGCCGCCTTCCCCGGCCAGGGGGTGGTCGCCGAGACGCTCAACCTGCAGGCGCTGCGCGGCTACACGACCGGCGGCACGATCCACATCATCCAGGACAACCAGGTGGGCTTCACCACCGACCCCGAGGACGCCCGCTCCACCCCCTACGCGGCGGACATGGCGAAGGGATTCAACGTGCCGATCGTCCACGTCAATGCCGACGACGTCGAGGCCTGCTCGGCGGCGGTCCGGCTGGCGATGGCCTACCGCGAGCGCTGGGGACGCGACATCGTCATCGACGTGATCGGGTACCGCCGCTACGGTCACAACGAGACCGACGAGCCGGCCTATACCCAGCCGGCGATCGCCGCCAAGATCAAGGCCCACCCGCCGGTTTCCGAGATCTACGCCGAGAGACTGATCGGCGAGGGGACGATCGCTCGCGAGGACGTCGAGCGGGCTCGCAAGGAGCGCCACGACGAGATGTCGGCAGCGCTCAAGGACCTGCGCAAGAAGATGGAGCTGGGCGAGTACGAAGACCCCACCGTGACCACCTCCAGCACCGGCGAACTCGACCGCAGCGCCAGCCCGCCGGTCGAGACCGCCGTGACGGTGGAGAAGCTGCGCGAGCTGAACGAGGCGCTGCTTGAGGTGCCGGAAAGCTTCACGGTCCACCGCAAGCTGCGCAAACCGCTCGGCAAGCGAGAGGAGGCGATGCAGAGCGGCAGTGGGATCGAGTTCGGCCACGCCGAGGCACTCGCCTTCGCCTCGCTCCTCACTGAGGGCGTCCACATCCGCCTCACCGGGCAGGACACCGAGCGCGGCACCTTCTCCCACCGCCACCTCGTCCTCCACGACGAGAAGACGGGCCTCCCCTACTGCCCGATGCAGAACCTGGACGACTCGACCGCTCCCTTCGAGCTCTACAACAGCCCCCTCTCGGAGATGGCCTGCCTCGGCTTCGAGTACGGATACTCCGCTGCGACCCCGAAAGCACTGGTCCTCTGGGAGGCGCAGTACGGCGACTTCGCCAACGCCGGCGAGGTGATCATCGACAGCTTCATCGTCTCCGGCGAGGCCAAGTGGGGTCAGACCAGCCGCCTCACGCTGCTGCTCCCGCACGGTTACGAGGGCTCAGGCCCAGAGCACTCGAGTGCCCGCATCGAGCGCTTCATGGCGCTGGCCGCGGAGGGCAACATCCGCATCGCCAACCCGAGCACCGCCGCCCAGTACTTCCACCTGCTGCGCCGCCAGGCGCTGATCCGCAAGCCGCGGCCGCTGATCGTCTTCACCCCCAAGGGGTTGCTGCGACTCGACCGCGCCGCGGCCTCGGTCGAGCAGCTGACCGATAGCCACTTCCACTTCATCCTCGACGACCCGAGCGCCGCCGAGCGCCGCGAGAAGGTCGAGCGCCTGGTCCTCTGCACCGGCAAGGTCTACTGGGACATCGACGCCTCCGAGCGCCGCGAGGGGGCGGAGAACGTCGCGATCGCCCGCGTCGAGCTGCTCTACCCCTTCGCCAAGCAGCAGCTGAGCGAGCTGATCTCCACCTACCCCAACCTGAAGGAAATCGTCTGGGCACAGGAGGAGCCGCGCAACATGGGCTGCTGGAAGGTGATGTCACGCCGCCTTCCCGACCTGCTGCCGGAGGGCGTCGAGCTCGGCTACGTCGGCCGCCCGACTCGGGCCAGCCCTGGCGAGGGCTACTCGGTCGCGCACGCCAGAGAGCAAGAGCGGATAGTGCTCACGGCCTTGACCCCAGGGGCCTAGGGGGTGGCCTGGTCAGGACATGAGAAAGCCCGTTCCAGGTCCGCTATTCGTATGGGTCAAGCGCGTTTCTTGGATTGAGCTGGGGATCTTCAGCGCCCTTATCGTCTTTTGGCTGATCCCCGGTTTCGACACTGAGACGATGGTCTTCGGCTGGGCGCACGGACTGGGCTTCGTCGGGCTGTGCATCTTGATCTGGATCGCCTGTGTGAAGAGAGAGGCTCCATACACGCTGCTCGCCGCCACCCTCACTCCCGTCGGTCCCGTCGGAAGTGTGATCGGGATCGAACTGATCGAGCGCCGTGGCTGGGGCATCCGGGATTCTCCGCAAAAAGTGGTGGAATCCCCGTAGATCCGCTCAAGATGCCTTGACCCCAGGCCCCGCAGGCGTTATAGGTAGGCAGTGACTGTTCGTCTCGGACAGTCCCGTTCGAGTGAACAGGCGCGTCGGCATCCCTCCCTGGCTACCGGCGCACAGGTGCAGTGAGGGTCGCGCGGACCCCCTGCCTCCCGCGGCCCCGCTGCACCGCCTTCAAGGTGCGGAATCGCCTCGGGAGTCTGGTGCACGCGTCTGGCGGCGGCGGAACTGCGCGATGCTGCGTCCTCGATCGCCCGAATAGCGCTGCTATTCGGGCTTCCTGCGTCCTTGCCTCGCTTGCTCCGGCGCTCGCCAGCCACGCACACCAGACTCCCGAGTCAATCCCACACCTCAAGCAGAATTTCTTAAATTTCTCAAGACCGTTTGGAGAATGCCGCCGTTGCGGAAGTACGCGACCTCGTTGGGGGTGTCCAGCCTCACCGTTGCCTCGAACTCGACGTCGCCCGCAGTGACGGTGACGGTTTTGGCCTGACCGTCTTCCAGGTCGCCTACGTCTATGACCTCCTCGCCACTCAGGCCGAGGGACTCGACCGACTCGCCAGCGGGGAACTGGAGGGGGAGGACGCCCATCCCGATCAGGTTGGAACGGTGGATCCGCTCGAAGCTCTCGGCGATCACCGCCCTGACCCCGAGCAACTTCGTCCCCTTCGCCGCCCAGTCGCGCGATGAGCCCGAGCCGTACTCCTTGCCCGCCAGGACAATGAGTGGCACTCCCTCCTCGGCGTAAGCCATCGCCGCCTCGAAGATCGTCGTCTCCTCACCGCCGGGGAAGCGGCAGGTGAAGCCGCCGGCTCGCTCGACCAGGAGGTTGCGGAGGCGAATGTTGGCGAAGGTGCCGCGGATCATCACCTCGTGGTTTCCCCGTCGTGAGCCGTAGGAGTTGAAGTCGCGCGGCTCCACACCCTGCTCGATCAGCCACTCCCCGGCCGGGCTCGCTTTCTTGATCGCGCCGGCGGGCGAGATGTGGTCGGTGGTGATCGAGTCGCCGAGCAGGGCCAGCACACGGGCGCCGGATATCGGCTCGACGCCGGGCGGCTCGGGGGGCATTCCTTCGAAGAAGGACGGCTTGCGAACGTAGGTCGAGTCGGGCCAGGTGTAGCGGTCGCCCTGGGGAACCTCGACCGCCTTCCAGGTGTCGTCGCCCTCCAACACCCCGCCGTAGTTCCTGGTGAACATCTCGGAGGCAATCGAACGACCGACGAGGTCCTTCACCTCGGCCGAGTCGGGCCAGACGTCGCGCAGGTAGACGGGCTCGCCGTCGTTGCCCTCGCCGAGCGGCTCGCTGGTCAGGTCGAGGTCCATGCGTCCGGCGAGCGCGTAGGCGACGACCAGCGGCGGGCTGGCCAGGTAGTTCGCCTTCACGTCCTGGTTGATGCGGCCCTCGAAGTTGCGGTTCCCCGACAGCACCGCGCATACCGCCAGGTCCTTCTCCTCGACTGCAGCCGAGATCTCCGCTGGCAGCGGGCCCGAGTTGCCGATGCAGGTCGTGCAGCCGTAGCCGACCAGGTTGAACTGGAGACGGTCCAGATACTCGGTCAACCCCGCCTTCTCCAGATAGTCGGTGACAACGGTTGAGCCGGGCGCAAGCGAGGTCTTCACCCACGGCTTGCGCTGCAGACCACGCTGCACAGCGTTGCGGGCGAGCAGCCCCGCCCCGATCATCACCGAGGGATTGGAGGTGTTGGTGCAGCTGGTGATCGCCGCGATCACGACGCGGCCGTGGTCGAGCTCGACCGTCGTCCCGTCCTCCAGCGTCACCTCGATCTGGTCGCCGCTGCCAGCTCCGATCGTCGCGCTCACACCGCCGCTGAGCGCGGGTCGCGGCCTGCCGCGCTCGTCGTCGTGGTCCTCGGCGGGCGGGTCGGAGGCGGGAAAGGACTCGTCGTTCGCCTCGTCGACCCCGTTGCCCATTCGCTCCGCCGCTTCGGGGTCGAACTCCTGCATCGCCTCCAGGAAGGCCTCTTTCGCCTCCACCAGCGGCACCCGGTCCTGGGGGCGCTTCGGCCCCGCGATGCTCGGCTCGACCTCACGCAGATCCAGCTCCAGGGTCGCCGAGAAGACCGGGTCTTCGGAATCGGCGCCGTGGAACATCCCCTGCTCGCGAGCGTAGGCGTCGACCAGCTCGATCGTCTCGGTCGGCCGCCCGGTCAGCTCCAGGTAGCGCAGCGTCTCGGCGTCGATCGGGAAGATCGCGCAGGTCGAGCCGAACTCCGGCGACATGTTGCCGATCGTCGCCCGGTCGGCCAGGCCCAGCGTCGCCAGCCCGGGGCCGAAGAACTCGACGAGCTTGGAGACGACGCCGTGCTCGCGCAGGATCTCGGTCACGGTCAGGACCAGGTCGGTCGCGGTGGCCCCCTGCGACAGCTCGCCGTCGAGCTTGAAGCCGACCACCTGGGGCAGCAGCATCGAGACCGGCTGGCCGAGCATCGCCGCCTCGGCCTCGATCCCGCCGACCCCCCAGCCGAGCACGCCGAGGCCGTTGACCATCGTCGTGTGGGAGTCGGTGCCGACCAGCGTGTCGGGATAGGCCTGCAGGGTGCCGGCGCGGTCGCTGCTGTAGACGACCTGGGAGATGTGCTCGAGGTTGACCTGGTGGCAGATCCCGGTCGCCGGCGGGACGACGCTGAAGTTGTCGAACGCCTCCCTCCCCCACTTCAGGAACGAGTAGCGCTCGCGGTTGCGTTCGAACTCGCGCTCGGCGTTGACCGCGAAGGCGCGCTCGTTGCCGAAGGCGTCGACCTGGACCGAGTGGTCGATCACGATGTCGACGTCGACCAGCGGGTTGATCTTCTCCGGATCGCCGCCGATCTCGGCCATAGCGTCGCGCATCGCGGCCAGGTCGACGACGGCCGGCACGCCGGTGAAATCCTGCATCAGCACCCGCGCCGGCTGGTACGGGATCTCAACACTGGGCTCGGCGGCGGCATCCCAGCTGGCGATCGCCTCGACATCGTCCTTCGTCGCGGACACCCCGTCCTCTAGCCGCAAGACGTTCTCCAGCAGCACCTTTATCGAGTAAGGCAGGCGAGCGACGTCGAAACGACTCTGCAGCGCGTCCAGCCGGAAGACCTCGTAGGAGCGCCCACTCACCTCGAGAGTCGAGCGGGCGCCGAAGGAGTCGAGGGAGGTCACGAACTCATCCTAGGCAACGCGAGTGGGCAGGGTCGGGGTGTCCGGCCGTTGCTGGGTTTTTCGCCAGAGACGGTACGGCCGTCCGAGATCGCGGCTGGGGCGAAAAAGAGGACGCCGCTGCCAGCCGGACACCCCGACCCTGCCCCCCGTCAGCGCTTTGGGTTCGTCAGCGCTTGTCGGTTTGGCCGTCGGCGACGACGGCGGCAGCTTTCTGACCCTGCTCGCCGCTGGCGATCTTGACCGCTATACCGGGGCTGGTCAGAGCGAAGTGGGCGAGGAAGCGTTGCTGCACCGGGGCGACGGTTACCTCGACCTTGTTGCGCTCGATTGCGCGCACAACAGCCGCCGCAACCTGCCCGGGAGTCCCGGTGCCTAGCCCGGGGATCGGAGGAGCTCCCGAATCTGCGTACATGCCCGCTTCGCGGATCGTGCCCGGCGAGACGATCGAGACGCCGATTCCCAGCGGATCGAGGTCCGCGCGCAGGCCGAGGGCGAAGCCGCGCAGGCCAAACTTGGTCGCGTTGTAGATCGACGAGAGCGGGGTCGCCGACTTGCCCGAGAGCGAGGCGATGAAGACCATGTGGCCGGAGCCCCTCTCGAGCATTCCCCGCTCGAGAGCGCGGGCGAGCAGGATCGGGGCCTCCAGGTTGACGCGCAGAGTGCCGGTCAGTTGCTCGGAGCTGTAGTCGGGCAGCCGTCCGGTGCCCGGCAACCCGGCATTGGCGATCAGGACGTCGACGTCGCCCACTTCGGCCGCGAGCTTCTCGGCGGCCCCAGCCTCAGCCAGATCGCTGGGAACCGCTCTGTGCCCGTCGCCGGGAAGCTCTGCCGCCAACGCCTCCAGCGCCTCGGCCTTGCGCCCGCTGAGGATCAGCCTTGCGCCCCGTGCCGCTATCGCCACGGCGATAGCACGGCCGAGGCCGCCCGTGGCGCCGGTGAGGAGAGCTGTGCGTCCTGAAAGTTCCATCCCAGGCCTGCAAGCTAACAGCCGGCCTGCCGAGAGGAATTCGGGATGCAAGTGCGAAGGGCCACAAAATGTTTGTTTCTTGTAAGCATCCGCCCGGGCGATCGTCTACACTGCCCGCCGTTCCGAACAACCGAAACGCCGAATCCCGCCAGCCAAAGGCGACGCGGGAGCGGGGGAACCACGTTTTCGGGGCTAACCCGCCCATATAGGGCGGGGGCGCAGGCTCCTTTCGCGCTAGCCCGACAGCTAACCCCGTAGGCCGACCAAGGAGATCGGTTTGCCTAAGAACAGCTCAAAGCTCAAGGCGGGGGTAGTCGTCATCGCGGCTCTTTTAGCCCTCGCCCTCGTACCCTCCGGCGCCAGCGCCAATTGCGGTGGCGGTGGCCTGACGCCGGCTGAAGTCGACATCTGCACCCCCACCGCGAAAGCGCGACTGCTCCCCAACGGGATGCTGATCCCACCTAAATCCGCTCCTCCTCGGGTCCAGGCGGTTATCGCCTCGGCCAACCAAATTCGCACCAAACCCTACGTCTGGGGTGGCGGCCACGGCCGCTGGTGGGACCGCGGTTACGACTGCTCGGGCTCGGTCAGCTACGCCCTGCACGGCGGGGAATTCCTCGAAAGCCCGCTTCCCTCCGGCCCGATGGAGCGTTGGGGCCTCAGCGGAGAAGGTCGTTGGATCACCGTCTACGCCAATGCCGGGCACGCTTACGCGGTGATCGCCGGCTACCGCTGGGACACCTCCGGCGACGCATCCGGAACCGGGCCCCGCTGGCACGAAGAACTTCGCGACAACGTCGGCTATATAGCCCGCCACCCCGCCGGCTTCTAGCCGCTTCGCGAAATAGAGCCTCGTACTCCACCTCGGCCAACTGGCCGGGGTGGTTTTGTCCTTGACCTCCTGAACCACTCGGATAACTTCTTCGTGTAGCTACTCCACCCGACATCCGCTTGGCCAACCTCACCAAGCGTTACGGCGAGGTACGGGCGGTCGCGGGCCTCGACCTCGAGATCGAGGCGGGAGAGTTCTTCACGATGCTCGGGCCGTCGGGGTCGGGGAAGACGACGACGCTGCGGATGATCGCCGGCTTCGAGGATCCCAGCGGCGGCACGATCGAGTTGGCCGGACAGGACATGGCGGGGGTGCCCCCGTACGACCGCGCGGTCAACACGGTCTTTCAGGACTACGCCCTGTTTCCGCATATGACGGTCGGTGAGAACGTCGCCTACGGCCTCCGCGTCGCCGGCGTCGGCAAGGACGAGCGGGCGCGCCGCCGCGATGAGGCCCTGGAGATGGTCCGCCTGCCCGGCTACGGCGAGCGCAAGCCCGGTGAGCTCTCCGGCGGGCAGCGCCAGCGCGTCGCGCTGGCGCGGGCGATCGTCAACCGCCCCCGGGTGCTGCTTCTCGACGAGCCCCTCGGCGCGCTCGACCTGAAGCTGCGCGAGCAGATGCAGAGCGAGCTGAAGGCGATCCAGGGAGACGTCGGAATCACCTTCGTCTATGTCACCCACGACCAGGACGAGGCGCTGACGATGAGCGACCGGATCGCCGTCTTCAACGACGGACAGATCGAGCAGGTCAGCCCGCCGGTCGAGCTCTACGAGCGGCCGCAGACCGAGTTCGTCGCCGGCTTCGTCGGCGTCTCCAACCTGCTCGAGCGCGACGGATCGCGCTTCACGATCCGCCCCGAGAAGATCCAGCTGCTCGATCCCTCGACCGCGACCAACGGCCTGCGGACCGAGCGCGGCCGGATCGCCGAGATCTCCTACGTGGGCATGGTCACCCGCTACACGGTCTCCCTCGCGGGCGGCGGAGAGCTTCAACTCGTACGACAGAACGTGGAGGGGGCGTCGGTGGATACCCACTCCCAACGGGGTAGGGAGGTGCTGGTGGGCTGGCGTCCGGAGCACACGGTCGCGGTCCGTGGGAAATCGAAATCAGAGGAGGAATCACCGTGAAGACTCAGGACGCACACCCGGCGCGAACGGCGTGGCTCGTCATTGCTGGCCTGCTTGCCTTCATGCTGCTGCTAGCGGGCTGTGGCTCGAGCGACAACAGCACGGCCGGCAAGGAACTGACGAAGGTGGGCAAGGGGGAGGGCTCGCTGAGCCTGATCTCCTGGGCCGGCTACGTCGAACCTGAATGGACGAAGCCGTTCGAACAGAAGACCGGCTGCAAGGTCAGCGACAAAATCGCGGGCACCTCCGACGAAATGGTCCAGCTGATGCGGACCGGCCAGTACGACGGGGTCTCGGCTTCCGGCAATGCCTCGGCCCGGCTGGTCGACGGCGGCGACGTCGACCCGGTCAACGTCAGCCTCGTTCCCAACTACAAGACGATCTTCAGCGAACTGAAGGATCAGCCCTACAACACGTTCGACGGCGTCCACTACGGTATCCCGCACGGTCGCGGGGCAAACCTGCTGATGTGGAACACCGACGACGTCAAGCCGGCGCCAACCTCCTGGGACGTGATGCTCGATCCCAAAAAGGCGGCCAAATACAAGGGCAAGATCAGCGCCTACGACGACCCGATCTACATCGCCGACGCCGCCGTCTACCTGAAAGCGCACCAGCCCGACCTGGGGATCGAAAACCCCTACGAGCTGAACGAAGAACAGTTCGAAGCGGCGGTCAACCTGCTGAAGGAACAGCGTGCCAACGTCGGCGAATACTGGTCGGAAGCCGCCAAGCAGATCTCGGCCTTCGCCAACGGCGACGTCCAGGTCGGCACCACCTGGCAGTACCAGTACTTCGAACTTGTCGGTGGAGGCAAACCGGTCGCCGCGAGCCCGGCGAGTCAGGGCTTCCTGCCGAAAGAGGGCGCAACCGGCTGGTCGGACACCTGGATGATCAGCTCCCAGGCCAAACATCCCAACTGCATGTACAAGTGGATGGACTGGATCGTCTCGCCCAAGATCAACGCCGAGGTGGCGCAGTTCTTCGGTGAGGCCCCGGCGCAGAGCCTGGCCTGCGAACACACCGAAGAGAAGAATTTCTGCGCCAAATACCACGCCGAAAACCCGGCATTCTGGAAGCGCGTCTACTTCTGGGAAACCCCGGTCGCCGACTGTGGAAACGGCTCAGAAGACTGCAAGAACTACAACGACTGGCTCAGCGCCTGGACCGCGATCAAAGGCTGAGCGGCGGGTCCTGAGCGATGGAGGCTGGGACGGCCGTGGAGAGGAGGTCGGTGGGCCACAGGCTCGCCGGCCTCTTCCATGGCCGTCCCCGGCTCCAGGCCGGGGCGCTGCTGGCCGGCCCGGTCGGCTGGCTGGTGGTCGGCTACCTCGGCTCCCTCGCGGTCCTGCTGATCGCGGCGTTTTGGACCGTCAGCCCGCTCAGCGGCGAGCTGAACCGCAGCTTCAGCCTCGAAAACTTCGAAACCCTCTTCAACGAACCCGTCTACCGCGACGTGGTCTGGCGGACCGTCCGGATCGCGGCCCTGGTGACCGTCACCGACGCGATCCTCGCCTTCCCGATCGCCTTCTACATGGCCAAGCTCGCCAGCCGCCGCGGCAAGGCGATCCTGATCGTCGCCGTCCTCCTGCCGCTCTGGTCGAGCTACCTGGTCAAGGTCTATGCGTGGCGGACGATGCTGTCCAGCGGCGGGATCGTCAACTGGGCGCTGGAGCCGCTCGGCCTGCACGGCCCCGGCTTCGGCCTCACCGCCGTCTGGCTGGTGATGAGCTACCTCTGGCTGCCGTACATGATCCTGCCGATCTACGCCGGCCTGGAGCGCATTCCGGACTCGCTGATCAGCGCCTCCGAGGATCTCGGCGCCTCCCCCTTCACGACCTTCCGCCGGGTGATCCTGCCGCTCGTCTTTCCGGCCGTCGTCGCCGGCTCGATCTTCACCTTCTCGCTGACCCTGGGTGACTTCATCACGCCCAGGCTCGTCTCCAACAGCCAGTTCATTGGCACCGTCGTCTTCAACAACTTCGTCACCAACCTGCCGCTGGCCTCCGCGCTCGCGCTGGTCCCGATCGTCGTGATGATCGCCTACCTGCTGGTCGCCCGGAAGCTGGGCGCCTTCGAGCACATCTAACGATGAGGCTCTCGCGACGATCCGCTCTGCTCCTCCGGTTCGCGGTGGGCGTAGGCCTGGCCTTCATCTACATCCCGCTGATCGTGGTCGCGATCTACGCCTTCAACTCGAGCAACATCCTCGAGTGGCCCCCGCCCGGCCTCACCCTCGACTGGTTCCCGAAGGCGATCGAAAACGAATTCGCCCGCGAAGCCTTCGTCACCACGCTGAAGGCGGGCGCGGCGGCGACGGCGATCGCGATCCTGCTCGGCACCTTGGCCTCGCTTGCCGTCGCCCGCCACCGCTTCTTCGGCCGCGAGACGATCTCCTTCCTCGTCATCCTGCCGATCGCGCTGCCGGGAATCGTCACCGGCGTCGCCCTCAACAACACCTTCACCCAGGTGCTGGGCGTCGAACTCAGCCTCTTCACCGTGATCGTCGCCCACGCCACCTTCTGCATCGTCGTCGTCTACAACAACGTCGTCGCCCGCCTGCGGCGGGCCTCGGCCTCATTCGAGGAGGCCTCGGCCGACCTCGGCGCCCACACCTGGCAGACCTTTCGCTATGTGACGCTGCCCAACCTGAGGACGGCACTCGCCGCCGGCGCCCTGCTCGCCTTTGCCCTCTCCTTCGACGAGATCATCGTCACCACGTTCACGCTCGGCGCCAGCGAAGAAACGCTGCCGATCTGGATCTTCCGCAACCTCTTCCGGCCCAACCAGCTGCCGATCGTCAACGCCGTCGCCGTGATCGTCGTCCTGATCTCGATCGTCCCGGTCTACCTCGCCCACCGCCTCACCCGCGAGGAAGGCGGCGCGGCGGCCACCCGAGGTGGAGCCGCGGTCGATGCCGAGGCGACGGCAATGCCGTAGCCGCGCCCAACGAGCTACTGGCGCGCCAGGCGCTCGGCCTCTTCTGCGCCAACGTAGGGCGACAGGGTCAGCTCGACCAGGTCCGGCAGCAGTGCCTCCAGCTGCTCGGTGCGACCGGCGCTGATCTCGCGCACGATCAGCGAGACGATGCCGCCAACGAGGGTCTCCTCGGTCGCCTCGGGAAGGGGACGTGGACCGCCATGCTCGGGCCGGCCCGCCTTGAGGATCTCGACCAGCCCCTGCATCGAGGCGCGGTGGCGAGCCGCGATCTCGCCGCCGGCGGCCGTTGGCTCGATCATGCAGAGGCGGGCCAGCTCGGGCTCGCCGGCGAGGAAGCGAAGCATCGTCGCCAGCGCGGCCCGGACCTTCTGCGGCCACTCCTCGAAAGACTCCGCCGCGGCCTGCATCGAGGCGCGGATGTGGTCGGCGACCATCTCGTAGGCGGCGAGAAAGCAGGCTTCCTTGTCGGCGAAGTGCTCGTAGAAAGTGCGGCGAGAGACCGAAGCCGCTTTGGTGATGTGGGCGACCGTGGTCGCGTTGTAGCCGCGCTCGGCGACTGTGTCGACCAGCGCGGTGACAATCCGCTCGCGCTGGTTCTGGACGATGAACTCGCGTGGAAGGCCGTGACGGCCGGCAGGCAGGCGAGGTGAGGGCGCGGCGGTCGGCGCCGATTCGTCCCCCCTATCCGCCTTCCCCTTTGCCATTAGCCGACGATACCCCAGACCCTGGAGGTCACGGTCGACGTCCGCCCTCCTCCTACCTCAGCGGCTGAACGAGCAGCTCGTCCTCCGCGGCGCGAGCACCGAGGTAGGGCATCACCGCCAGGTAGATCAGCTCGGGCAGGAACTCCTCGCCGCGGTCGATCGAGCCGGCCTCGACTTTGGTCATGATCGTGCCGTAGACGGCGCCGGCGGCGATTTCGGCCGTGCAGCGCGACACCGGGCGCTCGCCGTCGACTTCGCCCCGGCCGTGGTCGAGCAGGTCGGCGATTCGCCGGACGATCCGGTCGCGGCGCGACTGGGCGCCGCTGCCGGCGCCGTTGACGGCGACGACCAGGAAGCGAGCCCGAACCGGGTCCTCCTGCAGGTAGCGCATCGCCGCCAGGCCGGCGGCCCAGATCCGGTCGTGCCAGGTCTCGCGGCCCTCGCAGGCGGAGTCGGCGCGCGCGCAGAGCTCTTCCACGACCTCGTCGTGGAGGCCGAGGAAGCAGTCCTCGAGATCGGCGAAGCAGCGATCGAAGTGGGCGCGGCTCACCTCGGCGCGCGCGCACACCGCATCCACGTCGACGGCCGCGAAGCCATGGCTGCCGACCATCTCCACCATCGCGGTGGCGATCCTCTCCCGCGCCGGATCACGTCCTCTGCGCGGACCTCTCACATCGTCCTGGCCCAACTCCCCGCGCTTGGTTTCTTCGGCCCGAGACCCACTAGGCCGCCGCCCGAGCCTGGGCCGCCTCCGCGGCGCGCGCCGCCTCGACCTCCCCGACGTAAGGCGTCAAGGTCACCTGCAGCATCTCCGGTGCGAGCGCCCTGAGATCGTCGACCCTGTCGGCGATCAGCCGCTGGTGCACCAACCACATCAAGCCGCCGGCGATCGCGACCTCCAAGCCCTCCGGCAGGCGGGCCGTGCGCGGATTGAGCTCGCGCCCCTCGCGCAGCTTCGGCGCGACGCTCTCCAGCATCGACTGGTAGCGGGCCAGTGCCGCCCCGCCGGCGGCCTGGCTCTCGACGATGCAGAGCTTCGCCCGTGCGGGCTCGGCAAGGACCATCTCCAGGAAGACCTCGAGGCCGGTGGCGATCTGATCGACCCAAGGCTGCTCGGTATCGACCAGCTCGGCAAAGACCTCTGCGGCCGCGGCAACGCTCTCGTCGAAGGCAGCGAGAAAGCACTCTTCCTTGTTGGCGAAGTGCTCGTAAAAGGTGACCAGGGCCACTCGCGCCGTTTTCGCGATCAACTCGATCGTCGTCTTCTGGTAGCCGCGCTCGGCGACCAGCTCGGCGGTCGCCAGCAGCATTCGCTCGCGCTGGTTCTGGGAGACGAAGTCGCGCGGGATCAGGTGGCGCCCCGGGGGCAATTTCGAAAGACGCTCCGACAGCGAACGCGAGTCGGCCATTCCAAGACGGTACCAAAACATATATCTGATGTCTACTTGCCTTTTCTACAGAAAACATGGCGTTCTAGCCAGCTACGTTTCTAAAAGCTGCTATACCTAGACAAAAGGAGAATGTTTTCAAGCGAGAACAGTGCCGCGGTCCTCCCTTTCCCAGGGCCCCCCGGCCGCAGGCCACCCCGAGAGCGGATCCTGGAGGCAATTCTCCTTGCCAGCGGCGAGCTGGGCTACGAGCAGGTCGCCGTCCGCCACGTAATCGAGCGAGCGCGGACGAGCCGCGCGACCTTCTACAAGCACTTCGAGGATCGCGAGGACTGCTTCGCCCAGGCTTACGGCGACGCGGTCGAGTGGCTCTACCGGCGCCTGATCGGCGCCGCCAAGCGCCAACCTTCCTGGCGCGAGGGCGTGCGCGCCGCCCTGGCCGAGCTGCTCGAGTTCTGCGCCAACCAGCCGGCGATCGCCAAGGCGGTGCTGGTCGAGGTGCACGCGGCCGGTGAGCGGCCGCTGGCGCAGCGGCGCGATTTGATGGAGCGCCTCTCCCGCGCGCTGGACAGCGCCCGCCGCGAGATCCCCTCTGGCCAAGCTCCGCCTCCTGTCACGTCCGACTTCATCGTCGGGGCGATCGACACGCTGCTCTCGGCAAAGCTGCTCGATGGCGACGGCGAGCGCGCACCCGAGATGCTTCCCGGCCTGCTCCACTTCGTCGTCATGCAGTACCTCGGCGAGAACGCCGCCTGGGAGGAGATGACGGCGGCCCCGCTCGCCACCTGGCAGGCGCGACGCGAAGCGGCCGCACAGGGACCACCGGAGCGGTAGGAGCCGGGGGCGCTACAGCGGGATGTTGCCGTGCTTGCGCTTCGGCTGCTCAACCCGCTTGGACTGCAGCATGCGCAGCGCTTTGATCAGCTTCGGGCGGGTCTGCCGGGGCTCGATCACGTCGTCGATGTAGCCGCGCTCCGCCGCCGAGTAGGGGTTGGCGAAGTGGGCTTTGTAGTCGTCGATCAGCTTCTGGCGGCGCTCGTCGGGGGTCGGCGAGGAGGCGATGTCTTTGCGGTAGATGATGTTGACCGCCCCCTCGGGCCCCATCACCGCGACCTCGGCGGTCGGCCAGGCGACGTTGAAGTCGGCCAGCATGTGCTTCGAGTTCATCACGTCGTAAGCGCCGCCGTAGGCCTTGCGGGTGACCACGGTGAGCTTCGGCACGGTCGCCTCGGTGAAGGCGTAGAGCAGCTTGGCGCCGTGGCGGATGATCCCGTTCCACTCTTGGTCGGTGCCGGGCAGGAAGCCGGGCACGTCGGTGAAGGTGACGATCGGGACGTTGTAGGCGTCGCAGGTGCGGACGAAGCGCGCCGCCTTCTCGGAGGCCTCGATGTCGAGCACCCCGGCGAGGAAGGCCGGCTGGTTGCCGACAATGCCGATCGGGAAGCCGTCGAGCCGTGAGAAGCCGCAGACGATGTTCTTGGCGAAGTGCTCGTGGACCTCGAAGAACTCCTCGTCGTCGACGATCCGGGTGATCACCTCGCGCATGTCGTAGGGCTTGGAGGAATCGTCGGGGACGATCGTTTCCAGCTCCTCGTCTTCACGATCCGGATCGTCGGAGGGGGCGAAGCGGGGCGGCGCCTCGAGGTTGTTGGAAGGCAGGAAGCCGAGCAGGTAGCGCACGTCCTCGAGGCAGCTCTCCTCGTCCTCGGCGGCGAAATGGGCGACGCCCGACTTGCTGTTGTGGCTCATCGCCCCGCCCAGCTCCTCGAACTCGACTTCCTCGCCGGTCACCGTCTTGATCACTTCCGGGCCGGTGATGAACATGTGCGAGGTCTCTTTGACCATGAAGATGAAGTCGGTCATCGCCGGCGAGTAGACGGCGCCGCCGGCGCAGGGACCCATGATCACGCTGATCTGCGGGATCACGCCGGAGCACTGGACGTTGCGGACGAAGACGTCGCCGTAGGCGCCGAGCGAGACGACGCCCTCCTGGATGCGGGCGCCACCGGAGTCGTTGATCCCGACCACGGGCGCCCCAACCTGGGCTGCGAGGTCCATCACCTTGCACATCTTCTCCGCCATCACCTCGCCGAGGCTGCCCCCGAACACCGTGAAGTCTTGAGAGAAGACAAAAACAGTTCTTCCTTCTATGGTGCCGTGGCCGGTGACGACGGCGTCGCCCCAGGGACGCCGTTTCTGCATCTCAAAGTCGTAGGTGCGGTGGCGGACGAAGGTGTCGAGCTCCTCGAAGGAGCCGGGATCGAGCAGCTTCTCGATCCGCTCGCGGGCGGTGAGCTTGCCCTTGGCGTGCTGCTTCTCCACCGCCTCCTCGGAGGCGGAGTGGATCGCCGCCTCGCGCAGCTCGCGCAGGTAGGCGAGCTTCTCCTCGTGGGTGACCGGATTCCTCTCGCGCATCAAGCGCGGGAGTCTATTTCGAACTCAGACCAGAGGCAGGGGAACTCAGAATTCGGCGCAGATGGCGACGGCTTCGACGGCGAAGGTTTTGGTGGCTTCTGACGTTTGGGCTGCCGCCGTCCAGCCAGTGCGTTTGCTGTTCGAGGCGACGAAGGGAACCGATTCGGTCACTTGAACCACGGTTGCGTCGCCCGGGATGATCTTCGCCCCACCCCCAATCGCCTGTTTGCCGACAGGGCATTCGGCCGTGACGGACTGAGGACTCGTCGCGCTGACGGCGCCGCTCGCTTTGCCGACGTAGACCACGTTCTTGACCAGCTGGGCGAGGAAACTCGGCGCCAAGCTGGCGCTGCCCACCGCGCCGTTCTGGATCTTTCCGCCGGTCACCGCGTCGTTGCCCAGCTTCGAGTTGGTGACGGCACCGCTGCCGATCTTTTCGCCGGTCACGGCGCCGTTGGCGATCTTGGTGCCGATGACGGCGCCGTTTTTCAGCTTGCCTTCGGTCACGACCCCGCCGCCGAGCTGTTCAGAGCGGATCGCGCCGTTCGCCAGCTGGGTGGAGCCGATCGTGGCGTTGGCGATCTTGGCGCCGGTCACGGCGCCGTTGCGCAGCTTCAGGTTCGTCACCGAGCCGCCGCGGAGTTTGAGCGTGGTCACCGAGCCGTTGGCGAGGTTCTGGGTCTTGACCGACTTGTTGCCGAGCGTCGTCTTTGCCGCGTATGCCGCCCCGCTGAGCGCCACGAAGAGGGCTATGCAGGACATCGCGTTCGCGAACGAGAGGTGCTTGCTCAAGTGCTTCAAGTCGATCTTCTCCTTGTTTGTTTCAAGAACTGCCGAAGGGCTGCTTCTGCGGCTCGGCGAGGTCGTCCAGAATCCGCTCCAGGTCAGTCTCGACCAGGCCGGACTCCTCTCCAGCGCGGATCTCGACCCGCGTGCCGAAGCCCTTCCCGGCCATCGTGACCTCGACGCCCTCGACCGTCGCGACCAGCTCGGCCAGCTCCGGCTCGGACTTCATCAGCGTCCTCGAGACCTCGATCATGCGGCTCGCTTCAACCGGCGCCTCCCCATTCCTCCCCCACTTTGCGACTGGCAAAGACCGTTCAGGGGGAGAGTCGGTGCCCATCCGACATTAACCCCAGTCAGGTGTGGTCAATGTCGGATGGGCACAAGGACAAACGCAGCAGGCAGGCCTGGGAGTTAGCTGGGAGGCAGCATGGGATCGTCGCGCGGCGGCAGTTGCTGGCGCTGGGGTTCAGCGGAAGGTCGATTGAGCACCGAATTGCACGGGGGCGGCTACATCTCGTAATGCATGGCGTCTACGCAGTGGGCTGGCCGAGGCTGACTCAGAAGCGACGCTGGATGGCGGCTGTGCTGGCCTGCGGCGACGGATCGATGCTAAGTCACCGCAGCGCCGCTGCCCTCTGGGGGATCGGCAGCGAGCAACGCGGTCTCATCGACGTAAGCGTGACGCGCCGCTGCGAACTTCGGCGGCCAGGCCTGAAGGTCCGCGGCCGCCCGACGCTTCATCCGGACGACATCGTGAGCAAGGACGGCATTCCAGTGACCGCAGTGGCGCGAACGCTGGTGGATCTCGCAACCGAAACCGCCCCGCTCCGAGTCGAGCGAGCGGTCAACGAGGCGGACAAGCTGGACCTCATCGATCCCGAAGCGTTGCGAGTCGCAATCGAGGGCTATGCCGGGCAGCCCGGCGCGCGCCTTCTACGCAAGCTGCTCGACAAGCGCACCTTCAGGCTCTCCGATTCCGATCTGGAGATCCTCTTTCGACCGATCGCAGCGGCGGCCAAGCTCCCGTCCTCGCTTACCAAACAGGTCGTCAACGGCTTCGAAGTCGACTTCTACTGGCCTGATCTAGGCCTGGTGGTCGAGACCGACGGCCTGCGGTACCACCGCACGGCATCAACCCAAACCCGAGACGCCCAGCGCGACCGCGCCCATGCGCTCGCCGGGATGACCCCGCTGCGCTTCTCGCACTACGAGATCAAACACAAGCCCGCGCGAGTCCGGGCCGACCTCATCCGTGCCGCAGCGCTCCTGCGCAAGCGCGCATCCGATATTGACCACACCTGAAGTGGGTCAATATCGGATGCGCGCGAGGGAACTCAGCCTTCACTAGAAGAAGGCGCCGCCCTTGTATTCGCCGAAGACGTCGCGCATCGAGCCGCAGACCTCGCCGATCGAGGCGTTGGCCGCCAGCGCCGCGCGGATCGGGCGCAGCAGGTTGCCCTCGCCGCGGGCGACGTCGCGGATCGCCGCCAGCTTCTCCTCGTGGGTGACCGGGTTCTTCTCGCGCATCGGGCGCGGAAGTCTATTTACCCGCGCCGCTGAAAGCCACGATGTCTCAGGCGCTGCCGAAAGGCTGCTTCTGCGGTTCGGCGAGACGGTCGAGCAACCGTTCCAGGTCCGCCTCCGCGAGGCCCGAGCCGTCCTTGGCTCGAAGCTCGACCCGGGTGCCAAAACCCTTCTCGGCCATCGTCACTTCGACGCCTTCGACCTCGGCGATCAGCGCGGCGAG
>DATIPC010000085.1:0-40494 GCA_035472395.1 Solirubrobacterales bacterium | reverse complement strand
GCGCCAACCGCGACGGTCAGCTCACCGGCCGCCGGAGCCGCGCTTGCCGCCGGCAGCACGGTGACGATCTCGGGTGCCGCGGCGGATACCGGCGGCGTCGTAGCCGCGGTCGAAGTCTCGACCGATGGCGGCACCACCTGGCACACGGTGAGCGGGACGACCTCATGGACCTACTCCTGGATCGTCCACGGCAGCCCCTCGGCGACGATCAAGGCCCGCGCCGTCGACGACTCGGGCAACATCGGCACGGCGAGCGCGGACAGGACCGTTTCGGTTTCATGCCCCTGCTCGCTCTTCGGCAGCAGCGTTCCGCCGACGATCGACGCCGGCGACAACGGCTCCCTGGAGCTTGGGGTGAAATTCCGCAGCGACGTCGCGGGCACCGTGAGCGGGATCCGCTTCTACAAATCGGCCGCGAACACGGGCACCCACGTCGGCAGCCTCTGGGCGGCGGACGGCACGCTGCTCGGCGAAGCGACCTTCACCGGCGAGAGCGCGACCGGCTGGCAGCAGGTGACCTTCGCGAAACCCGTCGTGATCCAGGCCAACACCACCTACGTCGCGGGCTACTTCGCGCCGAAAGGCCACTACTCCGCCGCGGAGTGGGCGCTGAACCGTCCCCCTGCCCTCGGCACCTACAACCTCGACAGCCCGCCCCTGCATGTCCTCCCGGACACCGGCAACGGAAACGGGGTCTACCAGTACGACTCCAGCAGCGTCTTCCCGACGAACTCCTACCAGGCCGAGAACTACTGGGTGGACGTGTTGTTCTCGCCTACGGCACCCGAACAGCCACCCGGCCAGGTGACTGGCGTGAGCGCCACCGCCGGGCTCGGGCAGGCGACCGTCAACTGGACGGCCCCCTCGGGCGGCGGCACGCCGACGAGCTACCGAATCACCCCCTTCATAGGCGCGAACGCCCAGACGCCGATCACCCTGACCGCCCCGGCGACGTCGAAAACGATCACCGGCCTGACGGGCGGGACCACCTACACCTTCAAAGTGGCGGCGATCAACGGGGCCGGGGCCGGGCAGGAATCGGCAGCCTCGAACCCGGTCACGCCGACGTCGGCGAGCGCACCGGGTGCGCCGACGGCGGTCAGCGCCACCGCCGGCGCCCTCTCGGCCACGGTCAACTGGGCCGCTCCGAGCAGCGACGGCGGCAGCCCGATCACCGGCTACCGGATCACCCCCTACATCGGTGGGAGCGCTCAGACGACCGCCACCGCGGCCGCCACGGCGACCTCGGCAACCGTCACCGGGCTCCTCGCCGGCGTCAGCTACACCTTCAAGGTCACCGCGATCAACGCGATCGGCTCTGGTCCGGACTCCGCGGCTTCGAACGCCGTCACCCCGACGTTGCTGAGCGCGCCGGGTGCCCCCACCGGGGTCAGCGCGACCGCCAAAAGCGCGGGCGCTCAGATCGCCTGGGCGGCGCCGAGCAGCAACGGTGGCAGCGCGATCACCGGCTACCGGATCACTCCCTATGTCGGAACCAGCGCCCAGACCGCGACCACGGTGGCGTCGACCGCGACCACGGCGAACATCACCGGCCTCACCAACGGCACGGCATACACCTTCACGGTCGCCGCGACCAACGCCATCGGCACGGGAGCCGAGTCGACGCCTTCCAGCTCGGTCACGCCCTATGGCACGATCTTCGATCTCTCCACGCCGTCGACCGTCGACTCCGGCGATGGAGGCTCGGTCGAGCTCGGGGTGAAGTTCCGCAGCGATGTCGCCGGCACGATCAACGGCGTCCGCTTCTACAAAGCGGCAGCCAACATCGGCACGCACGTGGGCAGCCTCTGGAGCAGTACGGGAGCGCTGCTCGCTCAGGCCACCTTCGCCGGTGAGACGGGCTCAGGTTGGCAGCAGGTGAAATTCTCGTCCCCGGTCTCCATCCAGGCCAACACGACCTACGTCGCGGGCTACTTCGCGCCGAAAGGGCACTACTCGGTCAACGGCCCGACCTTTGCAACCGCCGTCGACAACCCGCCGATGCACGCACTGGCCAACAGCACGAGTGCCAACGGGGTTTACTCCTACGGCTCTGCGGCGAGTTACCCGACCAACTCGTACCAGTCGTCGAACTACTGGGTCGACGTCCTCTTCGCTCCGGCGCCACCCCCTGCAGCCCCTGGCCCGGTCACCGGTGTCACGGCGACCGCGGGTCTCGGCTCGGCCACCGTGTCGTGGACGGCACCGTCGAGCGGTGGCGCGCCGACGAGCTACGTCGTCACCCCTTTCATCGGGAGCACCGCACAGACCCCCAAGACCGTCACCGGCTCTCCGCCGGCGACGACGACCACGGTCAGCGAACTTACGCCGGGAACCAGCTACACCTTCACCGTCCGGGCAGTCAACGCGGTTGGGTCGGGGCCGACCTCATCTGCCTCCAATGCCGTGACCCCCGCGGGAGCGGTGGTACCGGGCGAACCGACCGGCGTGACGGCATCCGCGCGCGACCAGAGCGCCCTGGTGAGCTGGACGGGGCCGCTGAGCGACGGCGGCAGCTCAATCACGAACTACCAAATCACGCCGTTCATCGGAACCTCGGCGCAAACGCCGACGACGGTGCCCGGATCGGCCACCTCGGCGACCGTGAGCACGCTGACGAACGGCACCAGCTACACCTTCACGGCCACCGCGATCAACAAAATCGGACCCGGGGTGGCATCGGCCGTCTCCGGCGCCGTGGTTCCGCGCTCGACGCTCTTCGAGCAAGGGGTGCCTGCCATTCCTGACGTTGAAGACTCGAGCTCGGTCGAGCTCGGCGTCAAGTTCACGAGCGACAGCCCGGGCCAGATCAGGGGAATCCGGTTCTACAAATCGGCCGCCAACACGGGCACTCACGTGGTGAGCCTCTGGACTAGCGGGGGAACCCTGCTCGCACAGACCACTGCCACCGGCGAGAGTGCGTCGGGCTGGCAGGAAGTCGTGTTCGCGAACCCGGTGCCGATCACGCCAGAAACGACCTACGTCGCCGGGTACCTGGCACCGAACGGCCACTACTCAGCCACCGGCCAGGGCTTCGCAACCGCGACGAACACCCCGCCGTTGCATGCTCCCGCCAACGCCACGAGCGAAAACGGGCTGTACACCTACGGCTCCACCACCGTCTTCCCGAACTTCTCATACAACGCGACGAACTACTGGATCGACATCCTCTTCACTCCATGAATCGATCGGCCATGACCAAGAAATCAGTCCTGTCCTATGTCTGCATGCTCGCCCTCGCGGCGATTGCCGCCGCTGCGTTCACCGGCTGCGGTTCGCTGGCCGGCAGCTCCGGCGGTGGGCAGGGTGGCGCTGCCTCGGCCGTCCAGAACCCCCTTGCCGAGGCGGAGGGCGGATCGCAGACGTCCCAGCACTACATCGTCAAGTCGTCGGACCCGATCTACCCGAAGAAAGGCCCGAGCGTCGTCAGCTACCCGACCGGCATGGACAACGACGAGGTCAGCGAGACGGGAGCGGGACCGGTCGAGCCGTGCAGCCTCGTTTCGCACCGCAGCGCCGCCGCGATCCTCGGCGGATCCGTTCGGGTCAGCCAGGAGCCCCAGGGACCAACCTGCGTCTACGCGATGCGAGGGTCGGCCAAGCAGGTGACGCTCGTCGTCGAAAGCACCCGTCTCGCGAGCCTGCGCAGGCATGCCCGCAGGACCAGCCGCGTTAGCGTCGCGGGCCACACCGGCTGGTGCCTGCACTACGAATCGAGCTCGATCGCGGTGCCGCTTGCTGGCGGAAGGGTGCTGCACGCGACGGGTCCCTGCGCCGAGGCGGCGCGCTTCGCTTCGCTGGCTCTTCCTCGCGTTCCGCGCTAACGCCGCTAGCCCCTGGCGCTACCCCGCCGCCCGGCAGGCGGCGGGTCTGACAGCTATCCGAAGTCGAGCACGCGGAAGCGGGTTGAGTCGATGGTGGAGTCCGGCGTGCAATCTCCGTTGGAGCTGGTCTGGACGCTCAGGTGATTCGTGACCGGGTCGGTCGGGTCGATCTGGGGCTGGGCGCCGATGGTCTGTTCGATCTGTTCGGGGTTGGTCGATCCATTCGAGATTTCACCGCCGCCGACCTGCTGGCCGTTGAGGTTCACTTCGAAGAAGACACGACAGGAGCCCGAGCCCGAGCCGTCGTAGGCAACCGTTGCCGCGGCACCGCCGAAGACGACCTCGATCTCACCCGGATTCTGGGTCCAGGTGTCGTCGTCCAGCGGGTAGGAGTCGGGTCCTTCGGTTACCGGGACCGAGCCACCGCTGGGGCTGGCGGCGTAGAAGACCGGGAACTCGAGGTTGGAGGGTGCGACCGCGCTGTCGCCGATCTGCTGAGAGCCGATCGTGCCGTCCTCGATCTGCTTGGAGCTCACCGCACGATCCTCGATCTGCTTGGAGCCGACCGCCCCGTCCTCGATCTGCTTGGAGCTCACCGCGCCATCCCCAATCTGCTGAGAGCCGACCGCGCCGTTGGCGATCTGGTTGCTGCGCACCGCGCCCAGCGCGAGCTTGCCGCTGGTGACCGCCCGCTTGAAGACGTTGGAGGTGTGAACCGCTCCGGCAGCGAGGTCGCCGGATTGGATCTTGCCCGCCGCGTAGGCGGCGCTGCCACCGAGGGCGAGGAAGAGGGCGAGGGTCGAGACGACGTTTGCGTAGGTGAGACGGGGTTTGTTTGGCATGCGCATCCATTTCGGGAGGTCGCGCTTCCCGCCCTGCCACCTGAAGACATCTGGAGCGGAGCGAGTTTCAACTCGCCCTTGTCCATTTGGGCGGACTCACCCAGCGACCCCGCGAGTGGCGTCAAGCCTTGTCCCGACGGCGCTCGTCGCGGCGATGGCGGCGTATCACCGGGGCGACGTAGCCGATCAGCGCGCCGATGGCGACGGCCGCCAGCAGGGTGACGATGAGCGGAGCGTTGACGGTCACGAAAAGGACGTCGACCCTCACCTGCTGGGAGTTCTGCAGGGCCACGATGACGACGATCGCGATCAGGACACCGAGGACCCAGCCGCGCCAGTTGGCTTGCTTGCTCTCCTTGGTCACGGTCGCGCTCATCCTAGAGGCGAGGGCCACCCGGGACCAGGAACTACCTTCGCCGCTCTGGCGGGAGCATTGGCTGAGTTTGACCTGGGGTGACCGGGGTAAGGAGCTGTAGTCCAAGGAAAAGGTCTGGCGCGTCTCGCAACTCGGACGGGGCCGGCCGGGGGGCGGACCTCCAAGGTTCGGAGGAAGTCGATGAGGACTCGCTTGTTGGTCGCCGTGGCTGCACTGGTCATGGCCCTCGCAACCGTCATCGCCAGCGGTGCGGCCACTGCCGAGTCGCCATCGCACTCGTCCTGGCACTCGCACGGGAAGCCGAGCAGGCTGCCCCCGATCGACATGACGAATGCCGAAAACTGCGATTTCATCGCCGAACCGGGCAATGCGCTCTGCATGCTGCCCTTCCCCGACGACTACTACACGGTGGCCGATCCGAGCAGCCCCACGGGGCGCCGGGTCGACTTCCATACCGCCGGGATGCCGGCCAACGCTCTCGGCTCCCACATCGCCGCCGATCCCTACAACGCCTCCGACGGGTTCAGCCAGGGGGCCACGATCCTGCTCGAGGTGCCGGGAATCGACACGGCGGCAGACGTCAGCGCCAGCGGGGCAACCCCGGTCAACCACATCGGCAGGTACCGGCAGTGGAACGCCCCAGTTGTGGTCATTGACGCCCAGAGCGGCAGGCGCTGGCCGATCTGGGTCGAGATCGACTCCACCGCCTCCGACCCCTCGAAGGCAGCGCTCGAGATCCACCCTGCCGTCAACTTCAAGTCCGGGCACCGCTACATCGTTGCCCTGCGCGATCTGAGGAACGCCGCGGGAGAGCGGATCGAAGCGCCGGCGGCGTTTCGTTACTACCGCGACCGGGTGCCGTCCAAGCAGGACGAGATCAATGCCCGCCGCGGCCACTTCGAGGATATCTTCAAGCGGCTGCAGAAGTCAGGCATCGGCCGCCGCGATCTTTACCTGGCCTGGGACTTCACCGTCGCCAGCGACCAGAACAACGCCGGCCGCGAGCTGGCGATGCGCAACGACGCCTTCGCCCAGCTCGGCGACACCGATCTGGGCGATGGGATTCCGCAGGGCAGCTCGCCGAGCTTCCAGGTGACCAGCGTCGAAAGCGAACCGAACCCCGGCGAAATAGCCCGCCGCGTGAAAGGGACGTTCGAGGTGCCCTGCTACCTGTTCCCCGACTGCGGCCCGGGCGGGACGTTCCAGCTCGACGCCGGCGGAGCGCCGCTTCAGAACGGCACCTGGACGGCCAACTTCGACTGCATCGTCCCAGCCTCGGTCGCCAGTGGCCCGGCCGGGGCGGGGCGGCCCTCGCTGTACGGGCACGGCCTCTTCGGCGACGCGGGCGAGGTGGCGTCGAGCCCGCAGCGGAGCCTTGCGCAGGCGCACGGGATCGTCATCTGCGCCACCGATGAGATCGGGATGTCCGAATCCGATCTCGGCGTCACCGTGCTCGCCCTCCAGGACCTCTCTCGCTTCCCGGCGATTCCGGACCGCCTCCAGCAGGGCCTGCTCGACGAGCTCTACCTGGGGCGGGCGATGATCAGCCCCTCCGGGCTCACGACCAGCCCCGCCTTCCACCAGGACGGCACGCTGGGCAGCGGCCCCGTGCTCGACACCAGCCACCTCTATTACAACGGCAACAGCCAGGGCGGAATCATGGGCGGTGCCCTGACCGCGGTTGCACCCGACTTCACCCGGGCATCGCTCGGCGTGCCGGCGATGAACTACTCGGTGCTGCTGCCTCGCTCGGTCGACTTCGACCAGTTCGCTCAGATCCTCTACCCGTCCTATCCCGATGAAACGGCACGCCCGCTCGTGCTCGACCTGATCCAGATGCTCTGGGACCGCGGCGAGCCCAACGGCTACGCGCACCGGATGACCGGCGACCCGCTGCCCGGCACGCCACCCCACCAGGTGCTGATGGACGTCGCCTTCGGCGATCATCAGGTGACCGACTACCAGGCCGATGGCGAGGCGCGGACGATTGGCGCTTCGGCCCACCGGCCGGTGCTCTTCCCGGGCCGCTGGCCGGACACCGACGTGCTCTGGCACGTGCCCGCGATCCGCAACTATCCGTACACGGGCTCGGCGATCTACTACTGGGACATCGGCCCTGTTCGCGAAGACCCGCTCAACCCGGGGACGCAGATCGGGGTCGAACCGCCTCCTTACGAGAACCTCCCCAACCGCAGCGGCGAAGACCCGCACGGCGCTCCGCGCGCTGCGGCGGCGGAGCAGCAACTGGTCTCGGACTTCTTTGCCGGGGCGATCCAGGTGGGGGACGATTGCGGCGGCGGGCCCTGCTACGCCGGGGGCTTCACCGGTCCCTAGCTACGGCTTGCCGTCCCACTGGCCATTTCGACTAGACGGGTGTCAAGCCGCAAATTGCGGGTTTCTGATGTTCTGGCGTCCGCGCGCTTCGCCAATGTCTCGGCGTGGCGACGGACACCTCCACCCGGAACGGCTCGCGGGAGGGTTCGAGTGCGGGGCAGATGGCCCGCGAGGTGTCCACCTTGCAGGCGTCGCTGCTGGGCAAGCTGCACGAGGAGATGGTGGGCGGGGACGCAGCGCTGTTCGCCGCCGCCGCGCAGAAGCTCGCCGAAGAGTTCGGCTCGGTCACGGCCACCGCCGTCGGCACGCTCTGGGAGCGTGACGACGGCTCCGTCGAGGCGACGGAGCACCCGAGCCTCTACCGCCCCGGTCAGATGCGCCGCCGGCTCGACCAGCTGCTCGAGTCCCAGCGCCGCTACGCGCAGCCCTTCGCCCTGGTCGTCTTCGACGTCGAGGGGCCGGGGACTCGCGACGACGACCCAGCCGGTGGCCGGCAGACAGCGCTCGCCGTGGTCGGGGCGGCGTTGGGCGAGAGCGTTCGTCTGGTCGATGAGACCTTTCGCCTCGACGAGGATGCGCTCTGCGTGCTTGCCCCGGGTCAGGACACGGTCGGCGGGGTGCAGATGGCAGAGCGCCTGCTGGGTCAACTCGACGACCTCGAGCGCGCGGGTGGCCTGCGGATCGGAATCTCCGCCGGAGTCGTCGCCTGTCCCGAGCATGGCAACGACGCCGAGAAGCTCCTGCACAAGGCCGATGAGGCGATGTGGCGGGCCCGCGCGGTGAGCCAACCCGTCGGCGTCGGCGTCCTCGAGTCGTTGCAAGATCGCTGACAGATTCGCGAAATCCGTCCATAACCGGTGTAAACCCGGGAATCCGGTGCCAGAATGCTGCGCATGCCCGGGATCAGGACCAATGCCGCCGCAGAAGTTCTCGGCGTCAGCCCCAACACTTTGCGTAGCTGGGAGCGGCGCTACGGCTTCCCAGTGCCGAAGCGCACCCCCGGCAACCACCGCAACTACGAGCTGGTCGAGTTGCAGACGCTGCGCGACGCGCTCGCCGTGACCGGCAACATCTCCTCGGCGATCGAGCTGGCGCGCCAGCGCCAGGAAGCGCCGGCAAGTGGTGACAGCCTGCTCGCTGCCTTTGAGAGCTTCGATGAGGAGGCCGCCGACCGGGCGATCGAGGAGAGCCTCGCGATCCGGCCTCTGGAGCGGACCGTGGAGGAGATGCTGCTGCCCGCGGTCGATGGGCTGGCCGCCGACCTCGACCGTGAGGCCGAGCTCGAGTTCGCCACCCGTTGGGCGATGGGCTGGCTGCATGGCGCCCGCCGCCTCGCCTCCGCCGCGTCTCGCCCGGCCGGCATCCTGTTGCTCGACTCCAGCCGTGGCTCGGATGCCGAGGCGGTCCACGCTCAGGCTCTGGACCTCGCCCTGCGCCGGGCCGGCTTCCGCGTGCTGATGCTCTCCGACGAGCTTGGCGAGGAGCGGATGCAGCGCGCTCTGAGCGCTCTCGACCCGACTGCGATGGTCCTTTGCGGTCCGGGCGCCGATACGCCTTCCGCGGTTCAGCTGGTGCGGAAGATCCGCGAGGCGGGCTTTGACGCGCCGCTCTACGGATTCCGCGCCAGCGGTCTGATCGGCGACGCTATCCCCGCCGCCGGCGAGCGCCCCAGTGAGGTCACGGGGATGCTCAACGCGGACCTGCGCCGGCGCGCCAGCCAGGCTTTCGCCTGACTGGCGCGGGCGTGAGCTGCTAGAGAGCTCCGATCGAGCTTTTAGCCGCCGTGAGGACGACTTTCGGCAGCGGCGCGAAGTCAAGGGCCGCTCCGTATACCTGCCCTTTCGTGATCGCGTAGTTGAGGAACTGCTGCAGGAACCCCTTCTGCGGGGCGGAGTGGGGCACGATCGCGTAGGTGAACGTCGACAGCGGGTAGGCGATCGTGGCCTTCTTCGGCGGGTTGGTGATGTTGAGTTCGTTGCTCGACGGCACGCTCGAAACCACGGACGCCGCCGATTCGATGTTTTTCAGGTTCGGCAGCTCGAAGTTGCCGGCCTTGTTTTCGAGTGCAACGGCACCGAGGCCCGCCGCGATCAGGTAGGAGGCTGAGATGTAGCCGATCGCGCCGTTGGTCGAGTTGACGGTCGAGGTGATGCCGGCGTTGCCTTTGGCGCCGACCCCGAACGGGAACTGGACGCTGGTCGCGTAGCCGACGCCGCTTCGCCAAGCCGGGCTGACTTTGGAGAGGTAGTTGGTGAAGGCGTAGGTGTCACCGGAGCCGTCGCTGCGGAAAACCGGCGTGATCGTCAGGTTCGGCAGCTTGGCTTTCGGGTTGAGCTTCTTGATCTTCGCGTCGTTCCAGTTGGTGACCTTGCCGAAGTAGATGGCAGAGAGAAGCTTGCCGTTGAGGTTCAGTTTCTTGACACCAGGAATGTGGAACCCGAGGCCGGTCGCGGTAAGCGCCCAGGGGATCTGCACGCATCCGTTGCATTTGGCGGCCTGTTCGGGCGTCAGGGGAGCGTCGGAGGCGCCGAAGTCGACGGTCCGCGCGGTGATCTGGGAGATCCCGGCTCCGGAGCCGACCGCCCCGTATTTGACCGGAATGCCTTCTTTGATTTCGAAGCCGTTGATCCAGTTGGCCATTAGAGGTGCGACCAGCGTGGACCCGGCTCCGGTAAGGCCTGCGGCGGAAGCGCTTGCCACTCCCGTCGCCATGACCAAGACGGCCGTGAAGGCCACCCCAAGCAACCTGATGCGATTCAAGAGAATTTCCTTTCGATTCGTTTCGATGTCACTGGCGGGCGCAAGGGTGCAGCCCGGGCGCGCCATAGCATGCGGCCCCGAAATTGCACACATGTTTCAATCTCGTGAAAGAGATCGTTACGAAGTTGTAACGGCGTAATGAGACTTGTTACTGACTTGTTTCGCACTTGTGAAAATCAAGATAAGTAATGGTTTGACCTCTCGATCTCCTCTACGCTGCGCGCCGATGAGCGGCACCATGGTGAATCCGGCGCGCCCTGCGGGCGTGGCCAAGGCGCGAAGCGCTCGCGCGGTCAGGAGGCATCGACGGATCGATCGGATCGGCGACGCGCTGCTCTATTGCATCTGTTTTCTCGCCGCCCTCACCGCGATCGCCGTGATCGGTCTGATCGGCTACGAAGTTGTGCACGGCGCCAGCCCGGCGATCTCGAAATTTGGCCTGGGCTTTCTCTTCAACACGACCTGGCAGCCGAATTTCGGTGTCTTCGGCGCCGGCTCGCTGCTCTTCGGCACCATCGTCAGCTCCTTTTTCGCCCTATTGCTCGGCGCGCCGATCGCGATCGCGATCGGCCTCTACCTGAGCTTGCTGGCACCGGCTGGAGTGCGCGGGGTCGTCTCACCCCTGGTCGAGATGCTGGCGGCCATCCCCAGCGTCATCCTCGGCTTCTGGGGCGTCCTGATCCTGGCTCCGTTCGTCCACGAACACATCGAGCCCTTCCTCCACAGCACCCTCGGGTTCATCCCCATCTTCGGATCACCGGAAACGACCGGCGCGAGCATCTTCACGGCGAGCCTGATCCTGACGATCATGGTGTTGCCGATCATCGCCTCGATCTCGCGCGACCTCTTCCTCGCCGTCCCGCGCGACGTTCAGGACGGCGCCAGCGCGCTCGGCGCCACCCGCTGGGAGGTCGTGCGGGGCGTGGTTCTGCCCTCGACCTCCTCCGGCGTGGTCGCCGCGTCGCTGCTCGGCCTCGGCCGGGCCCTCGGTGAGGCGATCGCGGTCTCGCAGGTGGTCGGAGCCGGCTCGGAAATCCACGCGTCGCTGTTCAAAACGGGCGACACGCTTGCGGCGAGGATCGCCAACCAGTTCCCGGGGGCGCTCACCGAACTGCACAAATCGTCCCTTTTCTACCTCGGGGTGATCCTGCTCGTGATCGGCTTGTTCTCGAACCTGGTCGCGCAGTGGATCGGCCGGCGGTTCAGCTACCGAGGGGCGGCGGCACGATGAGTGGCGGCATCCCGGATCCGGCTGCCCCGCTTACCCCGACCGGCAACCTGCACCGCAGGCAGATCTTCAGCAAGGTCACCGAATACGGCGCTACCGCCGCCGCGGTTCTGGCGATAGCCGTGCTCGGAATCGTCGTCTACACGGTCGTCTCACGCGGCGCCGCGGCGCTCAGCCTCGACTTCATCTTCACCGCCGCACCGACCGGAATCGGGCCAGAGCTGGTCGGAACCGGGATCATCGTCCTGATCGCGACCGCGATCGCGGCGCCGCTCGGCGTCCTGATCGCCCTCTTCCTGACCGAGTACGCAGGCAACCGCGCCGCGGGCCCGATCCGGCTCACGCTGGACCTGATGAACGGCCTGCCCTCGATCATCATCGGCCTCTTCATCTTCGGCTTGCTCGTCAACCACAAGAAGCAGTCGGGCTTTGCCGCCGCGGTCGCGCTGGCGATCATCGAGTTGCCGCTGATCGCGCGCGGCAGCCAGGAGATCCTCCTCCTCGTCCCCAACGGAATGCGCGAAGCCGCCGACGCGCTCGGGGTGGCCCGCTGGCGCTCGGTGCTCGGCGTCATCCTGCCCAGCGCTCTCGGTGGGATAGTCACCTCGACCGTTCTTGCGGTGGCCCGTGCGGCGGGGGAGACCGCGCCGCTGATTTTCGCCACCTCGGTGTTCGATCCTGGCTTGTTCTCCTTCAACCCCTTCGAAGTGCTGCCGAACATTCCGGTGAGGATCTACGAACTCTCGGAAGAAGGAAACCCGGAAGGGTTCACCCAGGCTTGGGGGCTGTCCCTGCTGCTGGTATCGGCGATCCTTTTTGCCAGCCTCGGCGCGCGGGCCCTGCTCGCCCGCAGTAAAAGGAAGATGACCTCATGAGCAGCCACGACTCGACCTGGCGCCCCGATCCTGCCTTGCCGTCGCGGGTTCGAATCCAGAGCGGGCCGTTGCCCCAGGCTGGCGCCACGAGCTCCAACGGGCAGAGGCCGGTTGCCCCCGAGGCGGTCTTCGAAGCCCAGGATCTCTCTGTCTTCTACGGCAGGAAAAAAGCGCTCGCCGGCGTTTCGCTGCGCATTCGCCGCGGTCAGATCACCGCTCTGATCGGTCCCTCGGGATGCGGCAAGACGACCTTCCTGCGCAGCCTCAACCGGATGAACGACTCCGTTCCAGGATTCAGGATCGAGGGGCAGGTGCTCTACCACGGGCACGACATGTACGCCAGCAACGTCGACCTGGTCGAGGTGCGGCGCCGGATCGGGATGGTCTTCCAGAAACCGAACCCCTTCCCCAAGTCGATCTACGACAAAATCGCCTGGGCGCCGCGCAACCTCGGGCTGAGGCGCGACCTCGACGAGCGGGTCGAGCAGGCGCTGCGCGGAGCCGCGCTCTGGGACGAGGTCAAGGACCGGCTCAAGGACAGTGCCCTCGGCCTCTCCGGCGGCCAGCAGCAGCGTCTCTGCATCGCCCGCGCGATCGCGATCGAGCCCGACGTTCTGCTCCTCGACGAGCCGGCCTCGGCGCTGGACCCGATCGCGACCGCCTCGATCGAGGAGCTGATGCACACCCTCAAAGGCCGCTTTACGATCGTGATCGTCACTCACAACATGCAGCAGGCCGGCCGCGTCGCCGACCAGACGGCCTTCTTCAGCCTCGACGCAAGCACCGGCGAGCCCTCGGGGACGCTGATCGAGTTCACCGACACGGGGACGATGTTCACCAACCCGACGGACCCGCGCACGCGGGACTACGTCAGCGGACGCTTCGGCTAGCGGCGCAGGATCGCGTCGCTCGAGACCTGCTCGAGCAGCGGCTGCCCGCACTGCCAGCAGTAGGTCGCGCCGCTGCTGTGCGGCGCACTGCATTTGGAGCACGAGCCGGCCGTGCCGGTCTCCTCGCTGCGGACGATGCGTTCGACCTCGCTCAGTTCGGCGTCGGCGTCCTGCAGCACCACCGCTCGCTTGACCAAAACCTCGACCTGGACCCGGTTGCGGATCGCCATCTCGTAGACGAGGCCGCCGAGGTCCCACTGGAGCTCGGCCACGCGCGCGATCAGCTGGTCCCGCCTCCGTTCGAGGTCGACGAGCAGCTCGTCCTGGCCGAGGGCGGGGCTTGGCAGAGTCGCGGACGCCGGTGAAGTCTGATTTGGCATGGGTGGCGGGGGACCGCCGTTGGACGCCGCCTTGGCGGAGCGTCGCGGATTCTGCAGTGCTTTCGGTATCGAGACCATGCTCATTCGCCGAAGAAGTTGCCGGTGAATTCGCCGCCTTCGCAACCGGCGGCACCGGCTTCGCACTTGTCGCCGGGCTTCACGGTCGGCGGCGCGAGCTTCACGTCGCCAGCCGGTTTGAGAACTTCTTCCGCCGCCGGGTGCTTTTCCGCCGCCTTCAGCGCCGCATCTTTCTGCTTCTTGGTTTTCGCATTTGCCGCGCCACCGCCGCCGGTGGTGGCGCCTTTCGACGCGGTCGCGGTTTCTTCGCCCGTGCCACCGCCAACCTTGATGATTTGAGGGGCAGCGGCAGTCTGGGCAACTTCGTGGTTGCCCGAGCGCCCGATCAGAACCCCGATGCCGAGGGCGAGCAGCAGCGTGGCGATGCCCGTGATCAAGGCGGCGTTCGGCGAGATGCCCGTCCTCTTCTTCTTGGGGGGCGGAGGGGGAGCTTGGGGTGGGCGCTTCACCGCGTCCATCAGGACGACGGCGTCCATGAAGGGAAGGCGCGGATCGCCGCGGCGCTGTCCGCATTCGAGGCAGTAGCGCTGATCGACGGCCATCAGGGCTCCGCAGGAGGCGCACTGGTCGCCGCTCTGGATCGTCGCAGACTGAATCTGGGTCATCGGCAGCTGGGGCTCGGGTGGCGCGGTCGCAATCCCGGGCCGGGAAAGGCCGATCTCAGGCTGGGACGCGGGAGGAGTGGAGACGTCAGACAAGTCAAAATTGATTGTCGTGACCCTCGAAATCCAGGTGTTGTCGACCTGTGAACGGCTGGTAACCAGAGTGTTAAAACCCGTACTCCAAATCTTCACATCGAGGGCGTGACGCGCAGAAAGACTTGCGAGTCAGCGTGAAGATCTCCAAAGAGGACGATGGTTCCGAAAAGGGACAGGCCCGGCGCTGCGCAGGCTGTGGCACGGGACTTTCGGTCAGTCAGCGCTACTGCCTGGAGTGTGGGGCCCGGCATGGACCGCTGCCCGCGGTTGTTGCCAGCCGCGTCGATGCGCTGAGAGCGGGCGGGCGTCCCACCGGCTCGGAGGCAAAGGGCACCCCGGTCGCGGCCGCGGATCCGGTCGCCACGGGAAGCGAGAGGAAGGCGCCTGCGAAAGATGGGCGCTGGGACTTCATGCCGTCGCCGCAGGTGGCCGCCGTCGCCGTGATGGCGCTGCTCGCAGCCGGCGTCGTCCTCGGCTCGGTCACCAGCCCGCTTGCACAGAGTGCCGGGGTGGCGTCGATCATCCTGGACATGGGTTCGGGCCCTTCGGAAGGCCCACCGGAAACCACGGCGACGAGCACGCCGAGCGTAGCTGCGGAAACGCCGGCCTTCGCCTCTACCGCCGAAGCCCCGATCGCGCCGCCGCTCGAAGCGCCGGTGGCGGAACCGGAACCCGCCCCCGTCCTACCGCCGGAACTGCCGGAAGAAGAACTGCTGCCGGAAATCAAACACGTCTTCCTGATCGTCCTCGACGGCCATGGCTACGAAGAAGCCTTCGGCGAAACCTCGAGCGCGCCGTACCTCGCCAAAACCCTGGCCGGCGAAGGCAAGCTGCTCTCCAGCTACTACGCGGTCGCCCAGGGCGGGCTCGCCAACGAGATCGCCCTCCTCAGCGGCCAGGGCCCGACGCCGCAGACCGCCGTCAACTGCCCCGAATACACGGCGATCGCACCGGGGACGCTGAGCCCCGAAGGACAGGTCGAAGGCAGCGGCTGCGTCTACCCGTCCACCACGGAAACGCTGCCGAAGCAGCTGGCCGCGGCCAAGCTGAGCTGGAAGGCGTACGTCGAGGACATCGCCAACGGCGCGGCGGCGGGCCAGCCGATCACCTGCCGCCATCCCATGCTCGGCAGCGCCGATCCCAGTGCCGCCGCCATCCCGGGCGATGCCTTCCAGACCTGGCGCAATCCGTTCGTCTACTTCGCCGGTCTCACGGAAAGCCCGGAATGCGCCGAAAAGGACGTCGGCCTCGACCGCCTGGTCCCCGATCTGAAGAAAGCAGAAGAGACTCCGTCCTTCTCCTACATCGTTCCCAGCGCCTGCCACGATGGCGGCGAAACGCCGTGCGCTCCCGAACAGCCGGCGGGGCTGGCCACCGTCGACGGCTTCCTCGAAACCGTCGTGCCGGAGATCACCGCCTCGCCTGCCTACAAAGAAGACGGCGGCCTGCTCGCGATCACCTTCGACCAGGCGCCCCAGACCGGCCCGGCCCTCGATTCCAGCTCCTGTTGCGGCACCCCCGAATACCCCAACTTGCCTCCCCCCGCGCCACTGCCTCCCGGCGCGGAACCGACCGCTCCGGGGCCGGTAAAACCGAGCGGTGGCGGGGGCCGGGTCGGGATGCTGCTGCTCTCCCCCTACGTGACCCCAGGCAGCATCGACGAGACCGCCTACTACAACCACTTCTCATTCCTGCGCAGCGTCGAGGAACTGCTCGGCCAGGAACCGCTCGGCTACGCGGCCGACCCCGTCCTCACCGCGTTCGACAGCTCCGTGTTCGACGCCTCGCCCGAAGAATCGACCGTCGCCCCTAGTCCAGCGGGATCAGGGTCCCAGTAAGCCGGTGCGACGCTCCCGGCCGCGAGCCCGGGAGTGGCGCCCTAGCGAATCTGCTCCGGCGCGAACCGGTAGCCGATCCCGAAGTGGGTGTGGACGTAGCGCCAGTCGGGTGCGGCCAACTCGAGCTTGGCGCGCACCTTGCGCACCAGCACGTCGACGGAGCGGTTGCGGCGCGGCATCTCGCCTCCCCACATCAGGGTGTAGATCTCGGGTCGCTGGATGACGCTGTCGATTCGTTTGGACAGCAGGAAGAAGAGCTCGAACTCGCGCACCGTGAACCCGGCCCGGCGATTGTCAACCAGGACCTGCAGCTCACCGGGGCGAACCTCGAGGTTCGCGATTCGGTATGCCGTCTCGGGCGATCTCGGAGCGGGGGGTTCGACCAGCATGGTCGGCACTTTTGCCCAACTTCGGCCACGACCGGTGAATTCTCTGTTTCGAAATTGAGAAGATTTGGATAACAGCGACTCCAGCGGAGATGGCTCGAGCCCTGCCTCGTCTCCCACGCGATGCGGCCGTGACTATCCTCAGACGTTCTCCATGAATGGGTCAGAGTCCGACATCGTCGTAATGAAGTTCGGCGGCACCTCCGTCGCCGGCGCCGAGGAGATCAAGCGTGCCGCGCGCCGCATCGTCGCTGCCCGCGAGGCCGGCAGCCGCGTCGTCGCGGTGCTCTCGGCGCGTGGCAAGACGACCGACGAGCTGGTTGCGCAGGCGCTGGAGATCTCCGACCGGCCCGTTGCCCGCGAGATGGACATGCTGCTCTCCACCGGGGAGCGGATCTCCTGCGCGCTCTGCGCGATGGCGATCCATGACATGGGCCACAGCGCGATCTCGCTGACCGGGTCCCAGGCGGGCATCGTCACCGACTCCTCCCACACGCGGGCAAAGATCATCGACGTCCGTGCCGACCGCATCCGTGAGACCCTCGAGGGGGACCGGATCGTCCTCGTGGCGGGCTTCCAGGGGGTCTCGACCGACAGCCAGGACGTGACCACGCTGGGGCGGGGGGGTTCCGACACCACCGCGGTCGCCCTCGCCGCCGCCCTCGAGGCGAGCGTCTGCGAGATCTACACCGACGTCGCCGGGATCTTCAGCGCCGACCCGCGGATCGTCCCTGATGCCCGCAAGCTGGCGGTCGCATCCTATGAGGAGATGCTCGAGATGTCGGCCTCCGGGGCCAAGGTCCTGCAGCTGCGCTCGGTCGAGTACGCGCGCAACAACGGCGTGCGCATCCACTGCCGCAGCAGCTTCGACGATGGCCCCGGTACCCTCGTGGTCAGCGAAGAGGAGAGCGAGCAGGAGACCGTGGAGCAACCTTTCGTAACCGCAGTGACCCACTCAGACGGCGAGGCCCGGGTGACGCTGACCGGCGTCCGCGACGAACCGGGGGTGGCCGGCAGGATCTTCACCGCGCTGGCCGAGGCAGGCATCAATGTCGACGTGATCATCCAGAACGAGCCGGTCGGCGACGACGCCCTGGCCGATCTCTCCTTCACCGTCGACCGCTCCGATCTGACCGCCGCAACCGACACGGTTGGGGCGCTCGACCTCAGCCAGGGAGTTCGCACCGAAGAACGGATCGGCAAGGTCTCGATCGTCGGTGCCGGTATGCGCTCCCACCCCGGCGTCGCCGCCAAGGTCTTCGAGGTTCTCGGTGGGAAGGGGATCAACATCGAGATGATCTCCACCTCGCCGATCAAGATCTCATGCGTCATCTCGGCCGACCGCGTCCCCGACGCGGTGCGGGCCCTGCACGAGGCATTCGAGCTGGGCGCCGACGCGGTTCGCCCCGAGGACCCGATGGGCGCCGAGCACCGGCCGACGGTCAGCGGCTGATCCAGCCGCTCATACTTGGATGAGATGACGGGCGACGGGTACAGAGTCGGCGTGTTGGGAGCGACCGGGGCGGTCGGCTCGACCATCCTCGGTGTGCTTGCCGAGCGTAATTTCCCCGCTGCCGAGGTGATCCCGTTTGCCTCCGAGCGCTCTGCTGGACGCTCGATCGAGTGGGGGCAAGGGGAGCTGGAGGTTCGCGCCCTGAGCCCGGAGACGATTCAGGGCCTTGACCTCGTCCTCTCCTCGGCCGGAGGTGCGGTCAGCGCCGAGTGGGCGCCGAGGCTGGTCGAGGCCGGCGCCGTCGTCGTCGACAACACCAGCTACTGGCGCATGCACGACGACGTGCCCCTGGTCGTCGCCGGGATCAACCCTGAGGCCGCCGACGACCACAAAGGGATCATCGCCAACCCCAACTGCACGACGATGGTCGCGATGATGGCGCTGGGCCCGATTCATCGCGCGGCCGGCCTCGAGCGCCTTGTCGTCTCCAGCTACCAGGCGGTCTCCGGCACCGGCCAGAAGGCGATCGAAGAGCTGCGCTCGCAGTCGGAGCTGGTGCTGGAGGGTGACGAGGACCCGCCCGCCGCGGTCTACCCGCACCGGATCGCCTTTAACGTCCTGCCCCAGGTCGAGGTCTTCGAGGACGGCGACGACTACACCACCGAGGAGCGCAAGGTGATGGCCGAGACGCGCAAGATCCTCGGCCTCGGCGAGGAGGTCGGGATCTCGGCCACCTGCGCCCGCGTGCCCGTCTTCACCGGCCACTCGGAGTCGGTCAACGTGCAGACCCGCGAGGACCTCTCACCCGAGGAGTGCCGGGAACTGCTCGCCGGCGCTCCCGGCGTCGCCATCGTCGACGATCCCGGCAACGGTCGCTACCCGCTGGCGATCGACGCCGCCGGCCGCGACGAGGTCCTCGTCGGCCGCATTCGCCGCGACCCGAGCCACGAGCGCTGCCTCAACCTCTGGGTGGCGGGGGACAATCTGCGCAAGGGCGCCGCGACCAACGCGGTCCAGGTCGCCGAGCTGCTCATAGAGCGCAACCTGCTCGGACCTGCCGCGTAGCTCACGGCCCTTCCGCCGCTGTCGACTTTTCCCGGGTTCCTGCCCGGGAAACTCCGGAAGCGGAGTCATGGAGGCGCTGTGCTGTCTTCGCTAGGACGCGTTGCACGTGTTTGCGCTCGCGCTGCACTTGCCGGTGGGTGAAGCGCAGGGTCGTGAGGCCGGCGGCGGTATGGGCCTGGTCACGCACCCGGTCGCGTGCCTGCGCGGCGGGAGTGCGGTGGTAACGCAGGCCGTCGGTCTCCACGACCAGACCGAGGCCGGGCCAGAAGAAGTCGACCTCGAAGCCGGCGACCCGGGCTTTGGTCTCGGGAGGCCGCAGGCCGGCGGCGGCCGCGATCGGTCGGAAGAGAAGCTCGAGGGCGGAATCGGAGAGGCGGAACGTGTGGCGGTCGAGCAGAGTCCTCAACGCACGCACGCCGGGCTCGCCTGCGAGCTCGTCGAGGGATGCGCGCAGAGCCTCAGGGTCGATGAGGTCCCGCTTGTCGGCCTCGTTGACCGCTCGCTCGAGTGCGGTGGGGTGAAGCACAGTCGCCAGATCGACGAGCGTGCGCGCGGGAGCCGTCACCGGGATGCACCGGTGCCGAACCAGGTCCTTCTCTCGAAGCGAAGGGCGGCTTCTCACCCGGACGCCCTTGCGTCGATGCTCGCATCGTCGCCGCACGCTGATTTCCATTGGACTCTCGGGCTCCCTGCCGATTCCCCAGAGTGCCGCAGCGCTGCGGTGGCTTAGCGCGGCCCCGTCGCCACAGGCGAGAACCGCCGCCATCCAGCGGCGCTCGGCGCTCATCCCCGGCCAGCCGACTGCATAGACGCCGCGCATGACCGCGTGCAGGCGACCCCTGGCCAGCCGATGTTCGATCGCTTCTTCGCCGTAACCCAGCTCCAGCAACTGCCGTCTGGCGACGATCCCATGCTGTCGCGCCGCAAGCTCCCAAGCCCGCCGACTCGCGTTCGACTTTTCCCGTGTCATCACAAGGGAAAAGTCGATGACGGCTGGAATTCTCCCCCCTGATTCGACACTCGGCCGGTCGAATGCATATAAGCCGTGGATGGACATCGGCTTCGGCGAAGCTGTTCTGCTGTTCGGCGGGCTGCTGGCGGTTGTCGCGGCCCTTTCCGGACTGATGCGGGGGACGGTGCTCTCGGCGTCGGTGCTGTCGGTAGCGCTCGGAATCGTGCTTGCCGCCACCGACGTGGTCGAAGTCGACGCGACCGACCAGTCGATAGTCGAGCTGATCGAGCTGGCGCTGATCCTCACCCTCTTCTCCGACGGGATGTTCGTCGAGCGTGAGCTGCTGCGCCGCCACTGGAGCCCGGTTGCGCGGGCGCTGGTGATCGCGATGCCGATCACGATGGCCCTGTTGGCGCTGGCGGCGAAGGCGCTCTTCCCGAGCCTGAGTTGGGCTGAGGCGTTCCTGCTGGCGGCCGTGCTCTCGCCCACCGATCCCGTCGTCACCTCGGCCGTGGTCACCTCGAAGCTGGTGCCGAGCGCCGTCCGCCACACGCTCAACCTCGAGTCGGGGCTCAACGACGGCCTCGCCCTTCCCTTCGTCCTCTTCTTCCTCGTCCTCGCCTCGCCGGGCGGGGACGCGGGGGTTGAAGCGGCAAAGCTGGCCGGCGAGGCGATTGTCGGCGCGGCAATCGGCCTTGGGTTGGGAATGCTCGCCGGTCGCCTCCACCATCGGTTGCCGGGCGGTGGGCTGACCGCCCGTTACGAGGGGATCTACGCGGTCGGCTTTGCCCTGGCGGCCTTCGGTCTCGCCGACGTCACCTTCGGCAACGGGCTGATCGCCGCCTTCGTCTGCGGGATCGCGATGGGTGCGACCGAGCGCGACGTGCCGGAGGGTTTTGTCGAGTTCGCCGAGAACTCCAGTGCGATCCTGCAGGTGCTGACCTTTTTCGTCTTCGGCGCCCTGATCGTCGCCACCGGCTTCCACCACGACATCCCGCCGCTGGTTGTCTTCGTCGCCTTTGCCCTGCTGATCGCACGCCCAGTCGCGGTGATGCTCTCCTTCCTGCGCACCGGACTGCCGCGGCCGCAGAAGCTGTTCATGGCCTGGTTCGGGCCGAAGGGCGTCGCCTCGATGCTCTTCGCCCTCTTCGTGCTGAAGTCGCAGGTCGGCAACAGCGAGCTGATCTTCGACATCGCCGCGATAGCGATCATCTGCTCGATCGTCGCCCACGGCCTCACCGACACGGTCGGCGCGCGCTGGATGGCGCGGCGAGTGGGCCTCGACGATCGCTAGGCCGTTGCGGCGGGGGCGGCCAGCCGCTCCTCGACCCACTTGGTCGAGGCGATGTGCTTGCTCATTCCGAGTTGCTTGGGCTCGGCGCCGAGCGCCAGGCCGACTAGCTGGGGAAGGTGCAGGACGGCGAGGCCGAGGTCGCGGTTGACGACCTTGGCCGCCTCGGGCTGCTGCATGTCGAGGTTGAGGTGGCAGAGGGGGCAGGGGGTGACCAGGCAGTCGGCGCCGGCGTCGAGCGCATCGCCGACGTGGGTGCCGGCCTGGCGCAGCGAGGTCTCGCGGCTCGTCGTGATCACCGGAAAGCCACAGCACTTGCGGGCGCCGTCGTACTCGACCACCTCGCCGCCGAGCGCGTCGATCACCTTCTCGAGGTAGATGTCGCGGTCGGGGAACTCGTCGTAGCCGAGCCGCTCCTTGGGGCGCACGACGTAGCAGCCGTAGAAGGGGCCGACTCGCAGGCCGGAGAGCGGTCGAACGACCTTCTCGGCCAGCTTGTCGAGCCCGTAGTCCTCGACCAGAAGCCAGAGGAAGTTTTTGTTGGTGAAGCCGTCCTTGCCCTTCTCGTAGGAGAGGCCCTGGCCGCTCAGCACCTCGTTGATGTGGGCGCGGTAGGAGGAGTCGGCGTCGAGTCGCTGCTGGCACTCCGACTGCGCGCCCTGGCAGGTCGAGCAGATGTTCATCATCGCCAGCCCGGTCTGCTGGGCGAGGGCGAAGGTGCGGGCGTTGAGCGTGTCGGCGAGCTCCTGGTTGTGCTCGGCGATGATCCCGGCGCCGCAGCAGTTGGCGCGATCGAGTTCGACCAGCTCGATGCCGAGCTTCTCGGCGGTGAAGGCCATCGAGCCGTGCAGCTCGGGGGTGAAGCCGCGCGAAACGCACCCAGGCCAGTAGGCGAGCTTCATCGGACCGTTGCTCATCACGACTCTCCTTCGGTATCCGCCGCGGCTTTCGCCTCGTCCGTCAAGATCTCGGGGGTCGGCTCGTCGGGCTCGGGTTCGACCTCGTCCTCGCCCTTGATGTAGATGTTGAATTCCTCGCGGTGCTCCTCGGCGTGCTTGTAGATCGCCTTCACGTCCTCCTGGGCGCCACCAGGGAGCTTCGGGTGGATGCCGGGGATCACCTTCGACGGCGAGCGCGCCTTGCCGGTCTTGATCGCCCGCAACACCGTCGGCAGCGACTCGACCAAGCCCTTGATCGCGGCTTTGCTCGGTTTCAGCTTGCCTTTGACGCCGGGCGCGTAGGACTCCTGGACCAGCAGGGCCTCGTCGTTGGTGCCCTTCTTCTCGATCATGTTGACGAAGGCGTGGACGTGGTTATGGCCGTTGTTGGGGTCGACGATCCCCTCCTCGCCGGCTTTGCGGCGCAGGCGCATGATCTGGTCCATCGGCGCGACTCCCTTGGGGCAGGCGTCGATGCAGCTGAAGCAGTGGGTGCAGTCGTAGATCCCGTGCGGGTCCTCGGTCAGGTCGTGGAGGCGCTCTTTGGTCTCGGCGTCGCGCGGGTCGCCGACGAAGCGGTAGGCCTTCGCCAGGGCCGCCGGGCCGATGAAGTCCGGGTCGGCTTCCATCGAGAGGCAGGAGGAGACGCAGGCGCCGCACTGGATACAGGCCATCGACTGGGTGATGTCGATCATCGACTCCGGCTCGACCACGTACTCGCGCTCGGGGGGATCGCCGTGGGGGAGGAGCCAGGGGGTGACGCGGCGGATCTTCTCCCAGTGGGTCGACTCCATGTCGGTGATCAGGTCCTTGATCACGGGCATGTTGCCCATCGGCTCGACCACGATCGGCGGCGTGCCCTCGGCGGTGCCGTTGCCGATGCTCGCCACCTTCTCGGCTCTTTCTTGGGCCTCGCCGATCTGCGTCTTGCAGCCGAGGCCGGACTGGCCGTTGATCTTCATCCCACAGGAGCCGCAGATCGCCGCCTTGCATGAGCAGCGGACCGAGAGCGAGCCGTCGTCGCGGTCCTTCGCCTGGAGGATCCCGTCGAGCACCGAGAGGGTGGGATCGAGGTCGACCTTGAACTCCTCCCAGAATGCCCCCTCGCCACTCTCGGGCTGGTAGCGGCGGACTTTCAGCGTGTACTCGGCCATCGTCCTAGTACTTCCTCTCTTCGGGTTCCCACTGGGTGATCGTCACCTCTGAGTATGAGATATCGGGCCCGTCGTCCCCCTGTTGAAGGTCGATGTGTTTGAGCCACTCCTCGTCGTTGCGCTCGGGGAAGTCGGTCCTGTACTGGGCGCCGCGGCTCTCCTTGCGCTCCAGCGCGGCGACGCAGGTGCACTCGGCGTTGTCGAGCATGTAGCCGAGCTCGATCGCCCCCAGCACGTCCTGGTTGAAGACGCTGCCCTTGTCGTCGATGTAGGCGCTCCGGGACTCCTCCTTGAGCCGCCGGACGATCTCCAGAGCCTCTTGGATTCCGGCCTCGTCGCGGAAGACGGCGACCTTTTTGTCCATCGTCTCGCCCAGCTCCTGCTTGATCTCCGAGACGCGCCGGCCCGAGCCCTTCTCGCGCGCGGCGATCGCCTCGATCTCCCCCTGCTCGCCCTCGAGGACCCCCGACGTGGGCCGCGAGCCCTCGATCCGCTTGGCGCGGTCGGCGGCGTCGACGCCGGAGCGGCGGCCGAAGATCAGCGTGTCGAGCAATGAGTTGGCACCCAGCCGGTTGCCGCCGTGGACCGAGACGCAGGCGGTCTCGCCCGCGGCGTAGAGGCCGGGGACCTCGGTGCGCCCGTTGACGTCGGTCTTGACGCCGCCCATCGTGTAGTGGTTGCCGGGCTTGATGTGGATCGGTTCGCGGGTGATGTCGACGCCGGCGAAGTCGCGGCCGACGAGGACGATCTCGCGCAGTGCCTCGTGGATTCGCTTCTTCGGCACGACGGTGATGTCGAGCGCGACGGTGCCGTCGGGGAAGCCGCGGCCCTCGTCGATCTCGGTCTGCTCGGCGCGGGAGACGACGTCGCGCGAGGCAAGTTCCATCTTGTTCGGCGCGTAGCGCTCCATGAAGCGTTCGCCCTTGGCGTTGAGCAGGTGGGCGCCCTCGCCGCGGGCGCCCTCGGTGATCAGGAAGCCCTTGCCCGCCAGCGTCGTCGGGTGGTACTGGATCATCTCCATGTCCATCAGCTTGGCGCCGGCCCGGTAGGCCATCGCGATCCCGTCGCCGGTGCAGATCAGCGCGTTGGTGGTCGGCTTCCAGGCCTGCCCGTTGCCGCCGCAGGCGAGGATCACCGCTTTCGCCGTGAACAGCTGCATCGAGCCGTCGGCGATGTTGCGGGTGACGACCCCGCAGCACTCGCCGTTCTCGTCCAGCGCCAGCGCCGTGCAGAACCACTCCTCGTAGCGGGCGACCGCGTCGGAGTACTTCATCAGCTGCTCGTAGAGCACGTGCATGATCGCCTGGCCGGTGATGTCGGCGACGTAGTAGGTGCGGGCGGCAGAGGCGCCGCCGAAGGCCCGGGTGCCGAGCTTGCCTTCCTCGTTGCGGTGGAAGGTGACGCCGAGGTGCTCGAGGTGGAGGATCTCCTCGGGGGCCTCTTCGCACATGATCGAGATCGCGTCCTGATCGCCGAGGTAGTCGGAGCCCTTGACCGTGTCGTAGGCATGCGACTCCCAGGAGTCGCCGGGGTTGAGCGCCGCGTTGATTCCACCTTGGGCGGCGTTGGAGTGCGAGCGGACCGGATGGACCTTGCTCAGGATCCCGACCGAGACCCCTTGCTCGGCGGCGGCCAGGGCGGCCCTCTGTCCGGCAAGCCCGGCGCCGATCACCAGTACGTCATGTGTAGGCACGGGCGCGCACTCTATAGAGGCGAAATCCGACCCCGCGGTCGGATTTCGGCGCCTACAGCCAGCGTTCGTCCAGGCGGCGGATGGTGGCCTCGGAGAGGCGGATGCCGTCGGCGACCGTGCCGAAGTCGACGTTCTCGGCGAGGTCGTGCCACCAGTGGTAGTTGGCCGGCTGCTTGAGGTCGGTGCAGCTGGCGATCACCGCCGTCTCGTAGCCCGCCGCCATCGACTCGAGGCCGTCGGTGCCGCTGCGGGTGCGCAGGTTGGGGTAGAGCCAGACGTCGAGCTCCTCGGCGAGGCCGTCCATCAGCGCCAGCGCCCGCGCCGGATACTCGCGCATCTTCAGGAACCCCTCGCCACGCAGCACCAGCAGGTGTGGCGAGCCGGTCGACTCGAGGCAGAGGAAGAAGGTGCTCTCCCGTGTCAGGGTGGGGAAGTGACGCTCGCCGAAGGCCTTCATCCCCTCGCTGAACGACTCCTCTGAGCCGACCGAGAGCAGGATCACCCGCAGGCTCTCAGGCGGCTGCTCGATCAGCTGCTCGGCCAGCGCAAGCAGGGAGACGACCGCGGTGCCGTTGTCGTTGGCGCCGGGAACGACCTCGCGCATGCCGATCTCTGCCATTGCGGCAGCTGAGCCGATCCCGAGCACGACGCCGAGCTTGGTGAGTAGGCGCCTGCCCGTGAACGCGCCGAGCGCGGCCAGTACCGGGCCGCCCACGACGGGCGCCATCAGCGGCGGGCTGGTGTCGGTGCGCTCGATCATCCCCAGCCTGTCGGCGATCTCCGGCAGCTTCGGATGGAAGACGAGGCCCGAGTGGGCGGCGTCGTGATGGGCAATGGCGACGACGGTTCGCTCGGCTGTGGCGGGTCCGAGCTCGCAGACGACGTTGTAGGTGGTGCGGCGAGGCAGCGCGCGCCGCAGCAGCCTCTTGCCGGGCGGATAGTCGGAGGCCATCCCGGCCGCCGCCGCGCCGGCCAGGGCACCGCCGAGCACTCGCCGTCCACGCAGGCTGAGAATCCCCCCGATCGCCCCCAGGGTGGCGCCGATGCCCAACGGCCACCAGTAGGTCCCGTGGGCGGGCTCGGCCTCGATCCGCGCCTCGGCACCGAGCTCGGCGAAGCGCCCAACCAACCACTCGGCAGCCCGCCGCTCACCCTCAGAAGCAGAAGGCCGCTCGATCCGCTCCAGTTCCTCCAATCAGCTCCTCAGTCGGTCTTTGTCCGCCAGCATCGGCCTGAACTTATACGGGGCCATCCGGGTGGGGGTGAAACGTCTTGTACTTTTTCGTCGAAGCCTTTGGGCGACAGCCATAGGGCGATCCACCGAAAAAGTTAAGTGAAACCCCCACCCGGATGGCCCCGTACCATGGAGGCTATGTTCGGCGGCAAACCGATAACGCTCTTCCACGTGCGCGGGATCCGCATCGCCGTCGACTGGTCCTGGTTCCTCGTCCTCTTCCTCGTCATCTTCTGGCTCTCGCAGTTCTACGGCGACGTGCTGGGCGAGAGCAGCTCGTCCTCCACTCCCTTCGTGCTGGCGATCATCAGCGCCTTTGGCTTCTTCGGCTCGATCGTCCTGCACGAGCTGGGCCACGCGATGGTTGCGCTGCGCAACGGGATCGGCATCTCCAGCATCCAGCTCTGGATCTTCGGCGGGATGGCACGGATGGACCGCGAGTCCGACGGGCCCGCGACCGAGTTCAAGGTGGCGATCGCCGGCCCGCTGGTGACGCTGGCGATCATCGTCGTGCTGACCGCGGTTGGTGTCGCCGTTGCCGGCGCCGAGGAATTTCGCAAGGCGGTCCTGATCGAGAGCAACTCCGGGGTTTCCGGCGCGCTGGCGACGATTGGCTGGCTCGCCTCGATCAACGCCCTCGTCCTCGTCTTCAACCTGCTGCCCGCCTTCCCGATGGACGGCGGGCGGGTAGTCCGGGCAATCGCCTGGTGGCGGACGGAGGACCGTACCTCGGCGACTCGCTTTGCCGCCGGCCTCGGCCGCGTCTTCGCCTACATCTTCATCGGCGGTGGCCTGCTGTTGATCTTTGCCGGCTACGCCTTCAGCGGCGTCTGGCTTGCCCTGATCGGGTTCGTGATCAACGGCTCGGCCAAAGCGGCGACCGCGCAAACGGCGATCACGGGCCGGATCAGCCAGCTCGTCGTCTCCGACGTGATGGACCGCGAACCGGTGGTGATCTCCGACCAGCTCAGCGTGGAGCAGGCGCTCGACGAGTACTTCCTCCGCTACCGCTGGCCCTGGTTTCCCGTCGTCGACGCCGCCCACCGTTTTCTTGGCCTCGTCGTCCGTGACAAAGCCGATGAGGTGCCGGAGACCTCCCGCACGACATCGCTCGTCGCCGACGTTTTGGAGCGCGACGACGGCACCTTCCAGGTCCGCGCTGATGCCCCGCTCGACACCCTGCTCGCCAACACCTCCCTGCGCCGCTTCGGGGCTCTCTTCGCGGTTGACGCGGAAGGCAAGCTGACCGGGGTTATCACCGCCGAGCAGGTGGGTCGGGCGCTGCGCGACGGGTCGTGAGGCGCCCGGGGTTCCTCTTCAGGCCGCTTCGCGGGAGTTCCTGAAGAGGAACCCCGGGCGCCTCAGGCCAGCGGGCAGCGCCCGACGATCGAGCTGAAGGTTCAGGCCTGGGGGCGGTGGCGCTCGATGATGGAGCTGAAGTCCGTTCCGGCTGGGAGGGTGCCGAAGGCGTTTCCCCAGTCGCCGCTGAGGCGTGAGGCGCAGAAGGCGTCGGCGACGGCCGGATCGCCGTAGCGGACGAGCAGCGAGGCCTGCAGGGCCAACGCCATCCTTTCGACGATGCGGCGGGCGCGCGACTCGATCGTCTCGATCTCGCCGGGGATCTCGGCGCGCAGGGAGGAGACGTAGGCGTCGAGCTTGGGTTCGGCTCCGGCCCCCTCCAGCACCTCGGCGAAGAACGCCTCGACCGAGGTCGGGTTCTTGACCATCGCTCGCAGCACGTCGAGGCACTGCACGTTGCCGGAGCCCTCCCAGATCGAGGCGAGCGGCGCCTCGCGGTAGAGGCGCGGCATGCCCGACTCCTCGACGTAGCCGTTGCCGCCCAGGCACTCGAGGCACTCGACCGCGTGCCAGGGCGCGCGCTTGCAGAGCCAGTACTTGAGCACGGCGTTGGCGAGGCGGCGGAACTCCATCGCCGCCTCGTCTCCAGCGGCGACCTCGTCGTAGGCGCGGGCGAGGCGCATCGCGGCGACCGTCGCCGCTTCGGACTCGACGCAAAGGTCGGCGAGCACGTTGCGCATCAGCGGCTGCTCGATCAGCTCCTTGCCGAACGCGGCCCGGTGGGCGGTGTGGTTGAGCGCCTGCACGACCCCGGCCCGGTAGCCGGTGGCGGCGCCGATCACGCAGTCGAGCCGGGTGTGGTTGACCATCTCGATGATCGTCGGCACACCCCGTCCCTCCTCACCGACCATCCGTGCCCAGGCACCGCGGAACTCGACCTCGCTGGAGGCGTTGGAGCGGTTGCCGAGCTTGTCCTTGAGGCGCTGGATGTGAAAGGCGTTGCGTTCACCGTCCGGCGTCCAGCGCGGCATCAGGAAGCAGGAGATGCCGGAGTCGGTCTGGGCGAGGACGAGGAAGGCGTCGCACATCGGCGCCGAGCAGAACCACTTGTGGCCGACGATCTCGTACTCGGCCCCCGGTCCGCCGCCGTTCAGCGCGCTCGCCGTGGTGGTGTTGGCGCGCACGTCGGAGCCGCCCTGCTTCTCGGTCATCGCCATCCCGCAGAGGGCGCCGCGCTTGTGGTCGGCCGGCAGCGAGCGACCGTCGTAGTCGAGCGAGAGGAAGCGCGATTCCCACTCCTCGGCCAGCTCGGGCTGTTTGCGCAGGGCGGGGATCGCCGAGTAGGTCATCGAGATCGGGCAGCCGACGCCGCTCTCGGCCTGCATCAGCAGGGTGAACATCGCGGCGCGGGCGACGTGGGCGCCGGGGCCCGGCTCGCGCCAGGGAGAGGCGTGCAGTCCGTAGTCGACCCCGATCCGCATCAGTTCGTGCCAGGAGCTGTCGAACTCGACCTCGTCGATGCGGTGGCCGTAGCGGTCGTGGGTGCGCAGCTGGGGTTTCTTCTCGTTTGCCTCGAAGCCCCAGCGGATCGTCTGCGAGGAGCCGCAGATCGCCCCCAGTTCGCGCGCCTTCTCCTCCGCCCAGCCGGCCCCCTCGCGCTGCAAAGCCTCCCTCAGGGGGCGGTCGGCGTCGAAGGAGTTGTAGTCCTCCAGCGGCTGCGGCTGGTTGAAGACCTCGTGGGTGCTGCTCGACTGGCGCGCGACCGTGGCCATGCCCGAATTGTCGCATCGATAGCATCGCCGCGCCGATGACGGAGAAGATCCAAGTCGCGAACCCGGTCGTCGAGCTCGACGGCGACGAGATGACTCGAATCATCTGGTCGTTCATCAAAGAGCAGCTGATCCTTCCCTACCTCGACCTCGAGCTGGTCTATTTCGACCTCGGGATCGAGAGCCGCGATGCGAGCGAGGACCGGATCACGGTCGAAGCGGCGGAAGCGATCAAGCGGCATGGAGTTGGCGTCAAGTGCGCGACCATCACCCCCGACGAGGCGCGGGTCGAGGAGTTCGGCCTGAAGGAGATGTACCGCTCGCCGAACGGCACGATCCGCAACATCCTCGGTGGCGTCATCTTCCGCGAGCCGATCGTGATCTCGAACGTGCCGCGGTTGGTGCCGGGTTGGACGAAGCCGATCGTGATCGGCCGCCATGCCTTCGGCGACCAGTACCGGGCCACCGACATGGTCGTCCCCGGCGAGGGGACGCTGACCTTGACCTACACGCCAAGGGACGGTTCGCAGCCGGTCGAGCTCGATGTCTACGACTTCCCCGGGGGCGGCATCGCGATGGCGATGTACAACTTGGACGACTCGATCCGCGACTTCGCCCGCGCCTCGATGCGCTACGGACTCGACCGCGGCTACCCCGTCTACCTCTCGACCAAGAACACGATCCTGAAGCGCTACGACGGCCGCTTCAAGGATCTCTTCGCCGAGGTGTACGAGGACGAGTTCAGGGCTGAGTTCGAGGCGAAGGGGATCTCATACGAACACCGACTGATCGACGACATGGTCGCCGCCGCGATGAAGTGGGAAGGCGGTTACGTCTGGGCTTGCAAGAACTACGATGGCGACGTGCAGTCCGACACCGTCGCCCAGGGCTTCGGCTCGCTGGGGCTGATGACCAGCGTGCTGATGAGTCCCGATGGCAAGACGGTCGAGGCCGAGGCAGCGCACGGCACCGTCACCCGCCACTTCCGCCAGCACCAGGAAGGCAAGCCGACGTCGACCAACCCAATTGCCTCGATTTTCGCCTGGACGCGCGGTCTCGCCGCCCGCGGCCGTATCGACGATGCCCCCGAGGTGTCGGGGTTTGCCGCCACACTCGAGCAGGTATGCATCGAGACGGTGGAGAGCGGCAAGATGACCAAAGACCTGGCGCTTCTCGTCGGGCCCGACCAACAGTTCCTGACCACGCAGAAGTTCCTCGCCGCAATCGACGAGCGCCTGCAGCGCGCGATGGCGTCCTAGATTCACCCCCCAAACCACGACTTCAGGAGACGAATACGTGAGCACCCCCGTCAAAGTCACCGTTACCGGCGCTGCCGGCCAGATCGGCTATGCGTTGTTGTTCCGGATTGCCAGCGGACAGATGCTTGGGCCCGACACCCCGATCGAGTTGAGCCTGCTGGAGATTCCCGACGCGATCACGGCCGCCGAGGGCACCGCGATGGAGCTCGACGACTGCGCCTTTCCACTGTTGAGCCGCATTGACATCTTCGATGACCCCAAGGGGGCATTCGACGGCTGCAACGTCGGTCTCCTGGTCGGCGCCCGGCCGCGCGGGCCGGGCATGGAGCGGGCCGATCTGCTGGAGGCAAACGGTGGCATCTTCAAGCCACAGGGCGAAGCGATCGCGGCCGGCGCGGCGAGCGACGTCAGGGTGCTGGTTGTCGGCAATCCGGCCAACACCAATTGCCTGATCGCGATGTCGAACGCCGACGGGGTGCCGCGCGAGCGTTTCACCGCGATGATGCGCCTCGATCACAACCGGGCCGTTGCGCAACTCGCCAACAAGCTTGGCAAGCTCGTCTCCAATGTCAGCAACATGACCGTCTGGGGCAATCACTCGACCACTCAGTACCCGGACCTGGTCAACGCCAAGGTCGAGGGTGCGAGTGCCTGGGATTCAGTCGACGACGAGGCTTGGATCGGCGAGGAGTTCATCCCGCGGGTGGCCAAGCGCGGGGCCGAGATCATCGAGGCGCGCGGGGCTTCCAGCGCCGCCTCCGCCGCCAACGCCGCAATCGACCACGTCCACGACTGGGTGCTCGGCACCGCCGAAGGCGACTGGGTGTCGATGGGCGTTCCCTCCGACGGCTCCTACGGGATCGAGGAGGGCGTCGTCGCCGGCCATCCCTGCAGTTGCTCCGGCGGCGAGTGGAAGGTCGTTGAGGGGCTCGACGTGCCGGAGTTCTCACGCGCGCGCATCGATGCGAGCATCGCCGAGCTGCGCGAGGAGCGCGACGCAGTGGGTCAGCTCGGCTTGATCTAGCCGCAAACGCAAAGAGGCCGGCCCTCAAGGGCCGGCCTCTTCAAGCGTTCCTCGAGCGCTATTTCGAGGGGAAGTACTGGCGCCCTTTCTTCGAGACCCTTCCCTCTTTCTCCATGTCCCCGAGGACCCGGTAGAGGTAGTTGGGCTTGATTTTCATCGTTTTGGCGATGTCAGAGGCGCTGATGCCGGGGTTGTCTTCCACCAGGGCCACCGCCTGGTCGGCACGGGTACCTTTGCGGCGCCGCCGCGGCGCGCCTGCTTTTTTCGTGCCTGAGCCGCGCGGACGGCCCGGACGGCGACCCGGTCGTCCCGGTCGGCCGGTCGTCCCGGTCACTTTCCCGCCCAGCTCGGCGAGTGCGCGCTCGAGGCGCTTGCGCTCGTCGTCCAGCTCGGCAAGGCGCTTCGTGACCAAATCGCGGGCCTCGTCGAGTACGTGAGTGGTGCTTGGCATCTCGTTCCTTTCGACCGGTGGGGGTTGCTGTCTACCGGAGTTCCAACGACAAGTATAAGAAACCGCAGTGTTGCACAGTCACTGTGACTGTGAACAAGGACTCTGGCCATATTGGCCTACCCCAACCTGACTATTTGGACACCTCTCAGAATGCCTAAGTGGCTGAGGCGGCCCGTTCTGCCTGCCGCTCGGGCGAGAGGGGACCACATTGCGGCGAGGCCCAGTTGCTCCATTGCGGAGATGACCAAGATGCGAACCAGCCCACCCAGAGTAACCCGGTCGCGGCGCCGGCAACAGTACCGCTGACCATGTAGCCGGCAAGCGCCGGGTAGGGCCAGGTTTGCGATGCCCAGTGGCACGAACTGACGGCTGATCGTGCGCACATCCCACCGTCCTCACATGTAGCTGCCAGCAATCCCCGATATAGATAGGCAATGTCGCTTGGTAACCGCGCCGAGACGATCCGGCTTCTGGCGATCGCCTCGATCGTCGGCCAGGTGCTCTGGCTTGCCTTCGTCTTGTTCGGTGGGCTGTGGGAGCCCGGCTACAGCGAGGTCCGCGATGCGGTCAGTTTCCTCGGTGCCCGCGATTCGGCCAGCCCTTGGGTCTTCGACACGCTGGTGGCGATCTCGGGTCTCTCGCTCATCGCGCTCGCCGCCGCGCTGACGTTCGATGGCCCGCGCGGGCTACGCGGCCGGCTCGGACCGGCGCTGATCGCGTTCACCGGGCTGGCTCAGATTCTCGACGGCTTTCCCTTTCCCGCCGACTGCCGCCGGACGATTGATGCCGGTTGTCATGCCCGCGAAGTTGCCGGCGAACTCTCCTGGCAGCACTACGCTCACGGCTGGACCTACTTCTTCGGCGGTCTGGCGCTGTTGCTCTCGGTTTTCGCAATGGCTTGGCGCTTTCGCGGCGACCCCCGTTGGGGAAGGTCGGACCTGCTCGCCTTCGCAGGAGGAATCATCGCCATCGTGATCTTCGGCGGCCTCTTCTTCTTCACCGGCAAGGGCTTTGAAGACCACTATGGCCTGGCCCAACGCTTCGCCCTGGTATCGGCAGGAATGTGGATAAGCACCCTGGCCCTGGCCCTCCTGGACCTATACGGCCGACAACGCTTTTTGGGTCGAACAGCTACGAAGGCGATGCCCGTCAGCAGAGCCTGAGGTGCATGCCGCACCGTTCGCCAGGGATGACCTCGTCCGTGGCGGAGGGAAAGCGCTGGGATGAGAAGCCCGGTGGGTCGGCGGGCGAATGTGGCCGAAGGCAGCGACATCAATTCGCCCGGTGATTCACCGGGCTTCTCTAGCTGCGGCGCTTGCGCGGCAGCGTGCGGAAGACAACGTCCCAGACGGGCGAGGAGACGCCGTATCCATAGCGGTGATCCTGGAAGTGGTGGCGCATGTGCTGCTCGCGCAGCTGCTTGCCGAGGTCGGACTTGGGCACGAAGTGGTGCACGTAGTAGTGCGTGTAGTCGTAGGCCAGGTAGCCGGCGATGAAGCCGCCGAAGAGCGGGAAGGCCGCCGGGGTTCCGAAGATCAGCACGAAGGCGAAGAAGAAGAGCGCGGCCAGCGGGATCGCCACCGCCGGCGGCATCACCAGGCGCAGCTTGTCGTTGGGGTGGTCGTGGTGGATGCCGTGGATGATGAAGTGCATCCTGCGGCCGAAGGCGTTGTCTGGCTCCCAGTGGAAGACGAGCCGGTGCAGCCAGTACTCGGTCAGGGTCCAGATGCCGACTCCGCCGAAAGTGAGCAGGGTGAGCTTCCAGATGGCGAGTCCGCGATCGACCCCGAGCCACTCCATCGCGACGACCACGGGCACGAAGATCAGCGCCGGGATCGCAGGGTGCACCCGGGAGAAGAAGTTGAGGAAGCCGCTCTCGAAGAGTTGGGGCGAGGCCGAGAGCTTCTCGGTGCGGTCGTGAGCCTCCATTCGTCCAGGCAATGGTAGCGACGGGCGGCGCGGCTCCACGCGCAAGACGCGGGGAAGTTGTGAACGAGCTGTGTCGAAGACGCTCTCTATTTGCGGGAACAGGCGTCACGAAAGTGTCACAGCAGTGCCAAGATGCGCGCCGTGCCCCGCAAGCCAAAGCCCCCCAGCTGCGACGACTGCTACTTCCGCAGGAATATGCTCTGCGCGCTCGAGCTGGAGGAGCCCTGCACGACCTTCCGCCCCAATCGCCCGGAGGGCCTGGTCCCGCCCAGGCAGCCGGTCTTGCTGATGAGGCCTGCCCGCTGGGCGACCCAGTCGAGCACCGCATAGCTCGCTCTCGGGCTATGGTTTTCAGCCATGCCGGAGCGTGACGTCTTCGCCAACTTTGCCCGCATGCGCAGGGAGATGGACCAGATGCTCGGCGGTGCTTGGGGCCGGACGACGTACGTGAGCAGGCGCAGCACGGGGTTCTCGCCCAATGTCGACGTCTACTACTGCGGCGATCCGCAGCGGGCAGTGGTCAAGGTGGACCTGGCCGGGGTCGATCTGGATCAGGTCGGGATCGAGGTCAGCGGGCGGCAGCTCGCGATCGTCGGCGAGCGGCCGGTGCAGGAGACCGAGGGCAGGGTCTACCAGCAGGTCGAGATCCCCTCGGGCCCCTTCCGCCGCGTGGTCGAGCTGCAGGTCGACGTCGACCCCGATCGGGCCAAGGCGACCTATGAGGATGGCGTGCTGCGGGTCGACCTGCCGCTGCGCGATCCCGCGGAGACGTCTCGCCGTGTGCCGATCGGCCGCGAATGATGGAGGGCTCCCCGGCCCTCGAAGTGGTCGAGTCGCCGCTTGACGCCGAGGATGCGATCCGGGCCAGTCAGCCACTGCCCGACGCGCTGCCGGTCCTGCCCCTGCGCGAGACCGTCACCTTCCCCGAGACGCTGACCCCGCTCGCGGTCGGCCAGGAGCGCTCGATCCAGCTGGTCGACGACGTGCTCGGCGCCAGTCGCATGCTGGCGATGGTCGCCGCCCGCGACCCCGAGGACGAGGAGCCCGGCCCAGACGGGCTGTATGACGTCGGCGTCGTCGGCATCGTCGCCAGGATGCTGAAAGTCCCCGACGGGACGCTGCGCATCCTCGTCCAGGGAACTCAGCGCGTGCGCCTCGGCCCCTACGTCGCCGAGGAGCCCTACCTGGTGGCGCGGATCGCGGAGCTGCCCGATTTGGTTGAGGACGGGCCCGAGCTGGAGGCGTTGACCCGCAACGTGCAGCGCACCTTCTCGGAGATCGTCGAGCACATTCCCTATCTGCCCGAGGAGCTGCAGATGGCGGTCGCCAACATCGACGACCCGGCCGCCCTCGGCCACCTGATCGCCGGCGCCTTGCGGATCTCCACCGAGGAGAAGCAGGGGCTGCTGGAGGAGGTCGACGTGGCGGCCCGCCTGCGCAGGCTCTCGCAGATCCTCGCCCGCGAGCTGGAGGTGGTTCAGCTCGGCAGTCAGATCCAGTCGCAGGTGCAGTCGGAAGTCGACAAAGGCCAGCGCGAGTTCTTCCTGCGCCAGCAGCTGAAAGCGATTCAGGACGAGCTGGGGGAGGGCGACGAGCAGCAGGCCGAGGTGAACGAGCTGCGGCAGCGGGTCGAGGAGGCGGAGCTGCCCGAGCACGCCCTCAAAGCCGCCGAGCGCGAGCTCTCGCGGCTGGAGAAACTGCCGCCGGCGGCGGCCGAGCACGGGGTCATCCGCACCTATCTCGAGTGGCTGGTCGAGCTGCCCTGGTCGAAATGGACCGAGGACAACCTCGACATCGCCCACGCTCGCGAGGTGCTCGACGCCGACCACTACGACCTGGAGAAGGTCAAGGACCGCATCCTCGAGTACCTGGCGGTGCGCAAGCTGAAGCCCGACTCGCCCGGCCCGATCCTCTGCTTCGTCGGCCCGCCGGGCGTCGGCAAGACCAGCCTCGGGCGCTCGATAGCGAAGGCGCTGGGGCGCGAGTTCGAGCGCATCTCGGTCGGCGGGGTGCGCGACGAGGCCGAGATCCGCGGCCACCGCCGCACCTACATCGGCGCTCTGCCAGGGACGATCGTGCGCGCCCTGCGCGACGGCGGCTCGCGCAACCCCGTCTTCATGATCGACGAGATCGACAAGATGGGCGCCGATTTCCGCGGCGACCCCTCCTCGGCGATGCTGGAGGTTCTCGACCCCGCCCAGAACGACAGCTTCCGCGATCATTACCTCGACCTCGAGTTCGACCTCTCCGAGGTGCTGTTCATCGCCACCGCGAACATCCTCGACACCGTTCCCGGCCCGCTGCAGGACCGGATGGAGACGATCGAGCTGGCCGGCTACACGTTGGACGAGAAGCGCCATATCGCCCGCCGCTACCTGGTTCCGCGCCAGATCGAGGCAAACGGGCTGAAGCCTTCGCAGATCGAGTTCGCCGACCCGGCGCTGACCGCGATCATCGAGGAGTACACGCGTGAGGCGGGTGTCCGCAACCTGGAGCGGCAGATCGGCACGATCTGCCGCAAAGTGGCGCGCGGCGTCGCCGAGGGCATGGGCAAAAGGGGCAACGGCAAAAAGGCCAACGGCAAGGTGAAGATCTCGGCCAAACGGGCGCGCGAGCTGCTGGGCCGCCGCCGCTACTTCGCCGAGCAGCGCCGGCGCACCAAGGACCCCGGTGTGGCGACCGGACTCGCCTGGACGCCCACCGGCGGCGACGTGCTCTTCATCGAGGCGACCGCGATGCCGGGCTCGGGCAAGCTGACGATCACCGGTCAGCTCGGCGACGTGATGAAGGAGTCGGCGCAGGCAGCCCTTTCTTACGTGCGTGGGCACTGGCGCGAGCTGGCTCCGGACCTCGGCGAGGATTGGTTCGCCGAGCGCGACATCCACATCCACGTCCCGGCCGGGGCGGTGCCCAAGGACGGGCCCTCGGCGGGCGTGGCGATGACGGTCGCGCTGGCCTCGCTGATCTCCGGCCGGCCGGTCCGCAACGACGTCGCGATGACCGGCGAGGTGACCCTGACCGGCCAGGTCCTGCCGATCGGCGGTCTCAAGGAGAAGTCGCTGGCGGCGCAGCGGGCGGGCATCAAGCGGGTGATCGTGCCGGCGCGCAACGAGGGCGACGTGGCCGAGATACCCGAGCACGAGCGCAGCGAGCTGGAGTTCGTCTACGTGGACGAGGTCTCCAAGGCGACCGTCGCGGCTCTAGCCTAGTCGGCATGGAGGCAGCCGAGGCGCTGGGCCGGAGCGCCCTCTCGACGTACTACGAGGCGATCCGCGCGGCCGCGCGAGCACGCTCGCGAGCCTTCCGGATTGTCGCCGGGTTGACGGTCCTCGCCGCCACCCTGCGCTTCTCCACCCTCGGGGCCCAGGCCTACCACCACGACGAGATCGTCACCGCCAGCCGCGTTCTGCGCGACGGCTTCGTGCACGCGATGGAAGCGGTCGGCTTCAGCGAGTCGGCGCCGCCGCTCTACTACGCCCTGGCCTGGCTCTGGACACAGCTGACCGGGACGGGCGAGTTTGGACTGCGCTCGCTTTCGGCGCTGGCTGGAGTAGCCACCGTGCCGGTTGCCTACCTGCTCGGCGCCGAGCTGCGCGGCCGGCGGGCCGGGATCGTTGCCGCGGCTCTGGTCGCCGTCAACCCGATGCTGCTCTGGTACTCGCAGGAGGCGCGCGGCTACGCGCTGCTGGCCTTTTTCACCGCCGTCGCCGCCCTCTACTTCGTGCGGGCGCTCGACGCGGGCCGCCGTCACGACTTCAATGCCTGGGGCATCGCCTCGGCCCTCGCCCTCGCCACCCACTACTTCGCGATCTTCCCGATCGCTCTGGAGGCGATCTGGCTGCTGCGACGCCGCCGCCGTGAGGCTTTTTCCGGGTTGGGGATCGTCCTCGTCGCGGGCCTGGCATTGGCGCCGTTGGCGATCCACCAGATGTCGCTCGGACACGCCGAGTGGATCGGCGAACGCAGCCTCGGGCACCGGCTCTGGGAGAGCGGGGTCGCCTTTTTGGTCGGCGAGACCGGTGACATCATCTCTCGGCCGGAGACGGTGCTGCCCGCCCTGCTGCCGGCGCTGGCGAGCCTTGCGGCGTTGCTCCTGCTCGCCGCTCGCGGCGACCGTACCGAGCACAGGGCAGGCGGGCGCATGTTGGCGATCGCGACGGTGACCGTCACCGCGCCGTTGGCGCTGGCGCTGGTCGCTCCCGGCAAGGACTACGTGATCGCTCGCAACCTGTTGCCGGCGCTGGTGCCGCTGCTGGTCGCGGTGGCGATCGGCACGACGCTGCGTGGGGCCCGGCGCCGAGGCGCGGTCGTCGCCTCGCTGCTGGTCGTCTACTCGCTCGGCTTCTGTGCTTGGGCGAGCTTCTCGCCGGCGCTGCAGCGGCCCGACTGGGATGCGATCGCGGCCCGATTGGGGCAGCCCGAAGCACCGCGGGCAATCGTCACCTGGAAGCTGGGGGCGGCCTCGCTGCGCTACTACCTATCGACCGGTTCCTTCCAGGTTCAGCCCGCCGACGGCTTTTCCTGGAGCGTGCACGAGATCGACTTCGTCTCCGACGGACCTGTGCCGCCGGTTCCCACCCCCATGCTTGGCCCGCGTTTCCGTCAGATCGGCTATGAGCAGGTCGGGCGCCTCTACCTGAGGCGGTACGCATTGCCGGGTTCCGACCTCGCCGATCTGCGCCTGCGCCGGGTGGGCGACGCCCAGCTCAACTTTCGCTCCAACGGCATCCTGCTGGACGGGATTGGAGCTGGCTGAGAACCGGAAACCGAATGGAGTTATCCTGAGCGTCCCCAGGAGAATCCAGCGAGGAGATGGCATGACCAAGACGAAGGCGACCCAGGCCGCGGATATCTATTCCACCGCCCGTGAAAACCCGTACGTGCAGCGCCTGATCGAGGATGATGAGCTGCGCGACAGCCTCCGCAACGCGTTCGAAGCCGCGAAGGGCGCCTACGGTCGTGCGACCGGTAACGGCAAGGGCGCCGTCAAGGCCGTGACCAGCGACAAGAAGGTGCAGAGGGACCTGCGCTCCGCCGCCGAGAACCTGCGCGACGCCTCCGAGCAGCTGCGGGCGCCGAAGAAGCGCAAGAAGAGCCGCCTCGGGCGCTTCATCCTCTTCGGGCTGGTCGCCGCCGCGATCGCGCTGGTGCTCAGCGAGGATGCCCGCAAGACCGTTTTGGACACCCTCTTCGGCGCCGAGGAGGAGTTCGAGTACACGAGCACGACCAGCATCAACGGCGCCTAGCTTTCCCGGTCCGCCGGGCGCCGCGCCCGGCTTGCCCCCTAGACTCGACCTATGGAGGCAGCAACCAAAGAGCGTGAGCTGAGCGGAGAAAAGGCACAGCGCATCGTCAACGCGATGCGCGACAGCGTCGCCAAGCGCGGCGCGGCCGGGTCCACCTTCGAGCACGTCGCCCGCGAGGCGGGCGTCAGCCGCGGCCTCCTTCACTACTACTTCGGCACCAAGGAGCGGTTGCTGGTCGAGGTCGTCCGCCGTGACGCCGAGATCCGCGTCGCCCGCCTCGACGAGCCGCTGGGCAAAGCGGAGACCGCCGATGACGTGATCGAGGTGCTGGTCGCCAACCTCACCGACCTGATCGAGAACGAACCCGCCTTCTTCCTGCTCCTCTACGAGCTTTTCAGCGCTGGGCGCCGCAATCCCGACATCCAGCACGAGGTGGGCCAGCTGTTCGATCGCACCCGCTCCCACGTCGCCGAGATTCTCGAGGCGAAGGAGCGCGAGGGTGTGCTCAGCCTGCGTTACGGAGCCGAGGCAATCGTCGCCTACCTGTTCGCCGTCGGCGACGGTTTTGCCCTGCAGGCCCTCTCCGATCCGGACCGCGACATCGATGACGCGCTGGCCGCCGGCGCCGCATCGGCACGTTTCCTCCTGGCCGGCGAGTGATCCTCCTCACAGATCACTAGGTCCCGTTACGAAAAGCTGGCTAACCAGCCAATGCGTGAGTCGATGACCAAGCTCGCTGGGTTCCTGGGACGCAGGCGACGTCTCGTATTGGTCGCCTGGATCGCCACCCTCGCGATTGCCCTGCCGATCGCCTCGCACCAGACCGATCACCTCACCGGTGGCGGGTTTGACGTGCCGGGCAGCCAGTCGAAGGCGGTCAGCGACTCGCTGGAACGGAATTTCGGCGAGGACGCCGACGGCATCGCGGTCTTGCTGAAGGCCGAACCCGGCTCGACGCCGGCCCAGCGCGCCGCCGCTATCGACCGTGTACAGCGTGCGGTCGCCGGGCTCGAGCGGGTGACCCTCTCGCCGGCGGTCGCGCGCCACGCCGAGGCTCAACTGCAGCGGACCGGGGTCGTGCTAGTTCCCCTACGCAGCAACCAATCGTCCGACCTCCTGATCGACTCCGCCACGACCCTGCGCGCCGAGCTCGACCCGGGTACGGCCGAGGGCGGCGTAACGACCTACCTGGCGGGTCAGCCGACGATCTGGGCCGGCATGCAGGAGC
>DATIPC010000084.1:0-23359 GCA_035472395.1 Solirubrobacterales bacterium | reverse complement strand
CTGCGTATCGCGAGGAGACTCTGTATGCACTCTCACCGCCGGGAGCCCTGAGAAGCCTTGAGCGTGCGGTTGTAGCCTCCAATCGTTTTCGCCTGTGGTTTTCTACTGGTGGTGCTCGCATCTACAAGTTGGTTGACAGATAGTGTCCCCTAGAAGGCGGTCGTCGCTCCAGGCCAGCTATGAATTGAGCGCGCTTACGGTAGTAGGCATACTTGACATTGAGCAGCCCGTGGAGCCAATATGCGTCATAGGCCCCTATCGAACGGTCATGCTTCTCGTTCGCCGTGAACGGCATCCGCTGGCAATCCAGATACTGCCGCTAGATAAGTCCGGGTGCATTTCAGCATCGGAAATTCGAGCGGCAATTGCGTCCGTGGTCAGCGACGCTGACTCAAATGCCAAGCCTCGCTATCGCCAGGATTTAACGCATACCCCACTAATCAGCGTAGTGATTCCGACCTGTGACAGCGACTCCACGCTTGTGCGTTGTATTCGCTCGGTACTCAGCTCCGATTACGAGAACTTCGAGGTGATCGTTGTGGACAATCGGCCTAAGTCGACGGCCACTAGAGCAGCTCTCACTACGCACTTTGCTGATGACGCGCGTGTGAAATATGCCGACGAAGCTCGCCCAGGGTCCTCTTATGCACGAAATAAAGGGCTGTCCCTGGCCGAAGGCGAGATCGTGGCCTTTGCCGATGACGATACTGTCGTCGACAGCGGATGGTTGCATGCGATCGCAGTTGCCTTCACCCCAGAGGTGAGCTGCGTAACGGGACTGATCCTTCCACTCACAATCGATACCCCCGAGCAAGCCCTTTTCGAGCAGTTCGCCGGATTTGGGAAGGGGCTTGAAGACCGGTCTTTTCTACTCGATGACAACCACAATGATCCGCTGTTTCCATACGCAGCGGGAACCTTTGGCTCAGGCGCCAATACGGCCCTGCGGAAATCTGTGGCCCTCAAACTCGGTGGATTCGACGGACGACTAGGAGCCGGCACCCCAGCCTGCGGTGGTGAGGAGCTCGATATATACATTCGCCTGCTCCTCGCTGGTGAGGAGATCGTCTACTCACCATCTGCCGTTCTTTTCCATGAGCACCCCTCGGATGACAGGGGCCTACGCAGGCGCGTTTTCAACTACGGCGTCGGACTGACCGCGATGCTAACTAAGCAGATGGTCACTGGACCCCGAATTCCATTATTGCGTGCGACTCCGGCAGGAGTTAGGTATCTGCTCGACTCTCGCTCTCGAAAGAACGCTTCTAGAGATAGAGATTACCCTCGGATGCTTACCGTGTTCGAGCGACTCGGAATGCTTGCCGGCCCACTCGCTTTTGCGTTTAGTGCACGTCGAGCTAAGGCGGCTCCACCGGACCCAGACTCCAGTGACATGCCGTTTTTGCCGGCGACGATGAGCACGATCGAGTTAGACCACGAACTCGTCGAGGTCAAGTTAGGTCGCAGTTCTGAGAACTGCGACTACGGAAGTCTGTGCGCGCTCGTGCGTCTGCACGGCGATCCGCTCGCCATGGTTGAAATACCTGCAGCAGAGGGGCGCGTTTCAGCCGACGCACTCGCCGATGCCATCTGGGCATCGGCGCACGAAGATCTGGATCGGCATGTCCGCATGCATGGCTGCATCAAACCCGCGGTCGTTACACGAGACGCTCTGACAGGCGGTTTTCCGGCGGAGAGCGGCTGTCCATCTCCCCTCAACGATGAGATCGACCTTCCCTTTGTCAGCGTGATCGTGCCGACATCAAAACGCCCCGAGAGGATTCAAACGTGTCTGGAAGGCCTGCGTAAGCTGCAATACCCTCACTTCGAGATCCTCATCGTCGACAATGCACCGGACGATCGGCGAACTCGAGCCGTAGTCGAGGCGCATGCACAGGACGATCCAAGAGTCCACTACGTCGCGGAGCCGCTGCCGGGAAGCTCGGTGGCACGTAATCGTGGTGTCCGAGAGGCAGATGGCGATATTCTCGCCTTCACAGATGACGACGTGCTAGTTGATGCGAAATGGCTGAAATCGATAGTCGAGCCATTTCTCAAAGACCCCCGGATAGATGTCGTGACAGGACTCGTCCTACCAGCGAGATTTGACACCCCTGATCAACGGTGGTTCGAGGAGTTCAGTGGGTTCGGCAAGGGCTTTAAGCATAAGGTCTTCGATCTGGATGAAAATCGCGCCGACGAGCACCTCTTCTACCCGTACTGGGGCGGAGTCTTCGGCTCAGGCAACAACATGGCGTTTCGTCCGTCGCTACTAAAAGCGATTAGCGGTTTCGACCCCGCACTAGGCGCCGGGAGTCGAGCGCTTGCGGGCGCGGACATCGAGTCATTCACTCATGCGATTATTTTCGGCAGCCGACTGGCGTACGAACCACGTGCGGTGTGCTGGCATGATCACCGCTCGGACGCAGCAGCAATCGACAAGCAGATGTTCAACTACGGCGTTGGCTTAACCGCGATTCTCACGAAATGGTTACTACGAGACCCTCGTCTGGCCATAGCCATAGTTATGCACTTCATCCGAGTTATTGTCTCCCGTCTCTCGATCGCCGAAGCCTCTCGAAAGATGCCTCATGAGCTAACGCGGCTAGGCACGCAGCTTCAAATGAATCGGCGCCGAAACACGCTCGGTCTTCAGGTTCGAGGGTACTGTCTCGGTCCGTTGTTCTACTGGCGTAGCGTTCGCTGGGCCAAGCGACTTAGGCTATACAACGTTTTGACCTCTCCCCTGTCGTCCGATGAGTAGCATTTCGCCAGGTGAGCAAATCGGAGGTGATTCAAGCCTCGAAGACATTCGCAGTCGTGCCATGGCCGGGGCCTTGAAACTTGGTGTGCGAAATGTGCTAGTTCGAGGTGTTGGCCTGGTCGGCACCGTGGTACTCGCTCGCCTTCTCAAGCCAGCTGATTTCGGGTTGGTGGCCTTAGGCTTGTCGATCCAGTTACTTGGGAACGTAATATCATCGGGAGGCTTAGGGGCGGAGCTAATCCGACGAGAGAAACCTCCGACCCATACTGAGCTCAGGTGTGTTCTCGGCTACCAGCTGCTCGCGGCCTTTGCCATCGCGGGCCTAGCCTCCATACCAGCCGTGGTAATCGGGGGGCAGGCGGGCTTCATCGCCCTCTTTACTTTTTCAGTCCCAATCGCTGTGCTAGATACGCCTTGCAGGATCGTCCTTTCGCGCTCGCTCAACTGGGATCTGATCGCATATTCGGAAGTCGCAGGCACGCTTGGTTTCAATGTAGTCGCTGTTGGCCTGGTCATTTTAGGAGCCAGCATCTGGGGCGTGGCCATAGCCACCATCATTCAAGCGATGATCGTAGTTGGGCTTCTCGTTGCCATCGGCCCAGTCGGACTTCCGTTGCCTCAATTCTCATTTTCGACAATTCGACCGCTCCTTCGATTCGGCCTCGCGTATCAAACGATGGTGCTTATTGATCGTGGGCGTGATCAAGCCGTGAATATCCTCACCGCCGCCATTGGGGGGCTCGCTCTACTAGGAGTCTGGTCCGTTGCCTATCGAATCTTCCTCTCAATCATGGTGGTGCTTGAAGCACTCTGGCAAGTCTCGTTCCCAGCGATGACCCGCATGCTCGAGGCAGGGCAAGACGCGCGGCACATGGTTGATCGCGTTCTCAGGTTGAATGGAACTGCCTTTGGTTTTCCCGCGGTAGCGGTGGCCGGAACCGCCCCTGCTTTAATTCCCACTCTTTTTGGCCCACACTTCGATGCGGCAATCCCAGTGCTGCCTTGGGGGGCAGCGGCTCTTCTGCTGACTGGACCAGTCGTCACCGCCGGGCTCAGCTTCATCCAAGCCAAAGGCGACAGTCGCGGGATGATTCATTCCTATCTGGTGCAGACTGCGGTTTGGCTGGCGCTTGGAAGTTTTCTAATTCCGATCTTCGGTGCCGAGGGAGTGGGTATGGCGATGTTCGTAGCGGCCATTGCGCTTGTCATCACGATCAGGCGCACTACGCAAAAATACGTCCCAATGGACTTTCTTTCCGTGGTCTGGCCCCCGATCACTGCCGCGGCGATTGCGGCGGTGATCGGCTGGATGATCGCATCGCAAGTCAACCCCTCAATATTAGGACTGGTCACATCCCTTATCGCCTCGGAGTGTCTCTACCTGCTCATACTTTTCGCACTTCGACGACGCGATATTGAATCGCTGTTTACCACCCTGCAAATGGCCGTCAGGTCTGCATCCCCGGCGAAAATGCCGGTGCCCAGACCGTCGCCTATGAAAGAGGCCGTATGAGCCGTCCCCAGTTCTTCATCGTTGGAGCCCCCAAGGCAGGCACCAGCTCAATGGCCTCCTATTTGCGACAGCACCCGCAGCTTTTTTTGCCGGATTTGAAGGATGTGCCGTTCTTTGGCACGGACCTAAGCTATCTGCCTGCGCGGCCAAGCAGCACAGAGTATTTGGCCCTCTTCAGTGTGAGCCAACCAGAGCAACTGACGGGAGATGCGTGTGTCTCTTATCTTCAGTCACGTCGAGCGGCAGAAGAGATCAAGGCGTACCAATCGAATGCACGGATAGTGATTATGCTTCGGGACCCAGTTGCAGCGATGCACTCGATGCACAGTCATCTGCGTTATTTGCATGAGGAGGACATCGAGGACTTTGGCGAAGCATTAGAGGCCGAGGCTGATCGTGCCAGCGGACTGCGGGTGCCGCCCGGTGTTCGCCTGGTGGACGCCCTGCTCTACCGTGACGTCTTCGCATATCACGATCAAGTTCAGCGGTTTTTAGAATGCTTCGGCCCTGATCGGGTTTTGATTCTGTTATTTGATGACCTTAAGAGAGATGCGGCAAAAGTAGTGCGAGCCACTTATGAATTCCTACACGTAGATCCAAGTTTTGTTCCTGACTTGAGTATCGAGAATCCTAATAAGTCAGTTCGTCTCGAATGGCTTCAGCGGTTGACAATGAACCCCCCACCGAGATTCTTAAGAGCGTTTACCCGAATTGCGCCGCGTCGACTGCATGGGAGAGTGATTCCTTTCCTGACACACTTCAATACGAAGGTTTCTCAACGACCGCCAACAGAGCCCACCCTTGATTCCATGCTTCGAGCGGAGGCGTCGCCGGATATTTACCGCCTATCTATGCTGATCGATCGTGACCTTTCAGCTTGGATGGCCCCGGGATTCCGAGAGCAGGACGGGGAGGATCTCGCCCAGACGCCGGCGCATCGCCTCAAGTGAGTAGTCAACCATCCGTGTAGCGATGCTTGATCTGAATCTACTCCGCGTGTCGCCGTCCCAATCCAACACGTTTTGAAGCGACGTGGACAGGGCCTGTGCGGTATTTGCTTCAGCCACCAGCTCGGGCGCCAACTCGCGGAGGATGCCCAACGCCTCGAACGGGCCCCGCGAGGGCGTTGTGACCAGAGGCGTACCGTCTGCTAGAGCCTCAAGCTGAGCTATACCGTAGTCCTCGTACCTCGACGCAGCGAGATACGCTGCGGCCCCACGGACAATTGCGCGAAACTCCGTCGGTGGTACGGAGCCGAGCCATCTGACAGAGCCAGGCACGCTGACGCCGCGGCGAGCCAGAAATCGCTTCGCCACTTCCTCGTCGATGCCTGCTACCCACAGGAGTCGACCTTCCGCCTCAAGCAGCGCCCAGGCGTCAATCATCGTGTCGAGCCCCTTCTTGCCTGGGTCCCCGGCATAGCAGACCACGTCTGTTCCATGCCCATCAGCCGGAGGGCCGGAAGGGGCGATCGGCATGAGCAGGGGATACTCGACCAGATCCTCGCGCCCCGGCACGCCAGTGAGTGCCAATGGCATGAGCATCCGAGAGGAGCGAAGGCTACGAACCTCCAGCAGCCGCTGGATAAGCCCGCGCCAGCCCAGGCGGTTCTCGCGTATCAAAGCGTCGTAGCAAATAGCCCCCTTGCGCAATCGAGACTGTGGTTCGAGAATCGCGGCAACACTTGTCGCATAAATCAAAGCTCTGGGACGTAGCTCTCGACACGCCCGCGTCGTCGCCCTTCTCATTACAAGTGCTTGAGACAAGTCGATGAGCGGCATCGTGAACTGCAGCCAACTAACCGACCTGTAGTCAGGATTTGTTTCCGCAACGGAGAGACCAAGGCCCCTGAGGGCGGCTATCATCTCGCCCTCTCTTCGTCGGTGGCCATGGGTGGACGACGAACAGACGAGGAGCACATCCACTTCTGGAAAGGACTCGCACATCGCGAGCAGATTATCTACTGTAGAATTCGTCAGTGGCCAGGGTCAAGAAGTTCCCGCAGCGAGACAAGAATAAAGCGGCAGAGTGTGCGGATTCTCCTAACCAGCGATTCCTATCCACCATTGATCGGTGGCGCAACTCGTGCGGCCCAGCAGATCGCGCTGGCCATGCGCGAACGGGGTCATCAGGTTGAGGTGATTACCGTCTGGCAACCGACGCTTCCAACGCGTGAACAGGACGGACCGGTTACGGTGCACCGGCTACGCGGCTTGACACATCGGATACCCGGCCTCTCTGCCGACCCATTCCGGCTGGGACCTCCTCCATATCCAGATCCCGAGCTGGCCTGGAGAATCCGTCGCGTGGTCAAGAGCTTCCAGCCAGACATCGTCCACGCCTACGGTTGGCTCACCTATTCGCTCTCCGTGGCATTACTCGGCACCTCGATCCCGGTGCTACTTTCTGCGCGCGACTACGGTAATTTCTGTGCATTGCGCACCCTCTTCAGAAAGAATGAGGTCTGCTCCGGTCCAGCGCTTGGAAAGTGCCTTGAGTGTGCGAGCTCGCACTATGGGCATATCAAGGGCACCGTTGCAACCGTCGGCGTTTTAAGCGGACGTTCATTATTGCGTCACAAGCTTCGAGGCCTGCATAGCTGCAGTGGCTTTGTCCAAAAGAGTGTCCACAAAAATATGCTCAACTCGAACATCATCAACATGCCCGACGCAGTGCTCCCAGACTGGCGTGATCCTTATGATCCAGACGCAATACCGGATGAGGCGATTTTGGCACGGCTTCCAAGCGAGCCGTTCATCCTCTTCGTTGGCGCGCTTAGCCACGTTAAGGGCATACGGCCGCTGTGCGAGGCATACAAGTTACTCAGAGACCCCCCACCACTTGTTCTGATCGGTGGTCGAACCCCCGACACACCAGAGATCCCGCGTGGCGTGACCGTCTTGAAAAACGTTCCGCACCCAACCGTAATGGCTACATGGGATCAATCGTTGTTTGGAGTCTTCAGCTCGCTCTGGCCCGAGCCGCTCGGAAATGTAATCCACGAGGCGATGAGTCGCGGCAAAGCCGTGATTGGCACACGGCCAGGAGGACATGGTGAGATGATCATCGAGGGCGAGAACGGATTTCTCGTGCCCTCAGGCGATATCGGCGCTCTGGCTGAGGCAATGCAGACGTTGATAGACAACGACGGACTGCGCACGCGTATGGGGGCCAGAGGGTATGTCCTTGCCGATCGCTTTGCCGCAAAGCAGATTATTCCAAGGTTTGAGAATTTGTACGCAGATATAGTCAAATCCACTCACGCCTAACCGAACCTACAATATACACTGTATTTATGCGCAGAACAATTCGTCAGATACGTACATATCTTGCCACCCACCGCATGACGAAGGAGCAGGCGGAGATGTTCTATTGGCAAGATCGATACCAAACCGAGGGAACGCTTGGCAATGCTCACTATGAACAGTTCTACACCGAGCAGTTTGGCCTTTCGCGATCTGACTATGAGAATAAACGTGTCCTGGATATCGGATGCGGTCCACGCGGAAGCTTGGAGTGGGCAGAGGGTGCCTTAGAGCGAGTGGGGCTTGACCCTCTCGTTGGCCAGTATCGCAAGCTGGGGATTGACAGTCACGGCATGAAATACGTAGAGGCTGGTGCCGAGCAGATTCCCTTTCCAGATGAGCATTTTGATGTTGTTGCAGCATTCAATGCCCTTGACCATGTTGATGATGCCGATGCGGCGGTGCACGAGATATCCCGCATTACGAAAAGCGGCGGCATTGGCTTAGTGATCGTGGAGGTCAACCACAGACCGCGACCCACGGAGCCCCAGACTTTAGAGTGGGAGTTCCTAGAACGCTTTAGTGGTTGGCGGATCGTCTCTGAGAGTCGAGTTGCGATCAATCGTGAGCACGACGTCTATGCAAGCTGGCTAGAAGCCAAGGCTTGGCGTCGAGGGGCCGGGCTATTGGGCGCTCGCCTAGAGCGACTCTGATCTCATCCTGGGATGGGACGGCCGCCGCACCAAGCGATCATGGCCGTAATAGCACCAGTATCCGCCACCCCAGACGCCATCGAAGCACCAAGCGCTTCCCGCCAGCTTCTTCTCGGCGCCTACAGCCTGGCTGCTAACACCGGCGTCACGTCCCTTCTTGGCATGGGGTTTTGGCTTGTCGCTGCCCGGCTGTACACCCACGCCGAGGTTGGCCGTGACGCCGCTCTCATCTCAGTCATGATTGAGCTGTCGACGCTTTGCCAGTTGAACCTCAACAACGGCATCGTTCGTTTTCTACCCGATCTCGGACGAAAGAGCGCTCGGGCGCTGGGTGCGGTGTATGGACTGACGGGCGCGCTTGCCCTCCTGGGGGGATCTGCATTCGTGTTTGCGGCTCCTCGCGCATCGCACCAGCTGGCCTTCCTCGGAAACGACCTGACGCTGAAAGTGAGCTTCGTCACGGCGCTCGTTCTCTGGGGAGTGTTCGCCCTTCAGGATGCGGCTCTGACGGCGACGCGGCGGGCCTCTTGGGTCCCTATAGAGAATGGTTTTTTCGGGGTCCTGAAGATCGCAGCGTTGCCGATCTTGCTGGTGGCGGGAGTCAGTAACGGAGTATTTGCTGCCTGGATACTACCCATGGCGCTACTGGTGATTCCGGTCAATGTTCTAATTTTCCGCCGAGCAATCCCGAAGCATGTGGGGGGCAAAGAGCGTGAATCTTCGGTCAGCCGCCTTGGGGCGAGGCGGGTAATCCGATTTCTCGCCCAAGACTATCTCGCTTCGGTTTTCACGCAAGCGACGCTAACTCTGCTTCCACTCCTGGTGATCGCTATCTTAGGTTCGACGGCCAGCGCCTACTTCGCAATTCCGTTCATGATTGCCATGGCGTTCGACACCCTTGCCTACGGCGCCTGCACATCACTTGTAGTCGAGGCGACGTTGGCCAACGAGCACCTTCGCGTGCTCGTGCGGCTGTTTATTCGCCGGGTGTTGATTCTCTTGCTGCCCATAGGACTGCTGTTGATTGTGGCCGCGCCGTTGGTGTTATTGCCCTTTGGGCATGCCTATACGGAGCACGGCACGGCCGTTTTGCGGCTGCTGCTAGGCGCCAGCCTATTACGCCCTGGAATCGCTCTCTTTTCCGCAATCTCGAGAGTGCAAGGACATGGCCTGCGCCTCGGTGCGGTTGAGTTTGCCCTGCTTACCCTTGCTCTCGGTCTTGCGGTTCCCTTCGCCCACTCCAATGGGATCAATGGGGTTGCTGTCGCATGGCTAGGAGCAAATATGCTCATTGCCCTCGCCGTCTTCCCCTGGCTCGTGCGGTTCTTGCGAGCGTCGGATGCGAGCGTCGGAGAATTGCAGTCCGTATCCCGACAGGACGCGCTCGAGCCAGAGCCAAGCTCACAGACGTCGTCTGACCCAGGCTAGAACAGCCGTCGAACGCCCCCAGACGACTCAAGTGTTGCCGCGGCCGCACCGATACCTCGCACGTGTCGAAGCGCCTGCCTCTATGCATAGCCCTGCCCGCCGCGCTATTGCTGGCGGCTTCAACCATGCCCGGCTCAAGTATGGGTTCGACTCAGATGCACGGAAAGTCTCACCACTATCCGGGCCTGCGACACCATGGATCCCGCAAGCACAAGCACCCCAAAGCGCGCTCCCCCTTGCACAACGGCCCCGCCACACCCCGGCTCAACCACCCGATTGCCCTGGCGCCCAGCGCCACAAACACCAACTCAGATCAACCCGCGGGCTCGGACCACCCTGTTTGGTCGGATGAGTTCGATGGTCCGGCTGGGGCTCGCCCCGACCCAGCCAAGTGGAGCTTCGACATCGGCGGCAACGGCTGGGGTAACGGCGAGCTGCAGTACTACACGGCCCAGCCGAGTAATGCAAGCCTCGACGGCGAAGGTGATCTGGTTATTGCTGCCAGAACAGAGCAATACGTAGGATCTGATGACGTTACACGGGCTTATACGTCGGCAAGGCTTGAGACGCTGGAAAGTTTTCAGTTTACCTACGGCTTCATGGAGGCTCGGGTTCAAGTACCGGAAGGGAAGGGTCTCCTCCCCGCTTTCTGGAGCCTTGGGAACGACGCTTATACCGATGAGAACAGATGGCCGGGCTGTGGAGAGATTGACGCGATGGAGATCTTGGGCTCGAAACCCAACGTCCTCTATGGGACGCTACATGGACCTTGGCCGTCAGCCCCCCATGGGATAGGCGGCAAGGTTGAATCGGCTGCGCCGCTATCGGCCGACTTTCACACCTATGGAGTGAGGTGGGCGCCAAACCAGATCAGCTTCCTGCTCGACGGATTGACATACGAGACTATCTCCCGGGAAGACCTCCCCGTCGGTCATGCATGGCCCTTTCAGCATCCGAACTTTCTCTTGCTGGACCTGGCCGTTGGTGGCGATTGGCCCGGGTCACCGAATGCCTTCACCAAGTTCCCGGCGCGCATGGTCGTCGACTGGGTTCGCGTCTGGCAGTGATCGGCACCCCTGGGCATCAGCGTTAGATCCCGCAGCACGAGCCATCATCGCGCTGATCCCGGTCAGTAGAACAATCCCAACCGGGCACGCAAGCCAAGGGATCGCATCCGGGTGCTGGAGCGGAAACAGCCACCGAACGCCACCTCCGGGCGCGTCGAAGAGCAGGTGGGCGACCAGGACGGCGAAGACCGCCCACGCGATCGGCTTGCGCCGCGTGACGGCAAGTGCAACAAGCGCGAGCATGCTGACGAACAGCAAGCTGTGGGCATCGGGACGACTGCCCAGCTGCTCCAGGTGGCGCGGATCGAGACTTCCAGCCACGACAACATGGTCGATGTCGATGGCGACGCCACCGATGAAGGCGAGCAACGCCAAGCGGACCCGATCCGGGCGGTGCCAGATAAGCGGGAGCACGACGAATACGCCAAGGGAGCCATGCGCGAACACCTCCCAGAGTGCGGATAGCACCGGGTGGCTCGGCGCTGCCAGGAAAGGCCAGGCATGATCTGGGTGCATAGTGCAGCGAGGGTAAGGGAGGCGGGTACTGCTTGCGCTGCACCGCTTCTCGCCCTCTTCAGCGACGCTGAGCGAGAGCGGCTCTTAGCGAGCGGAGGGGTGGCGCCGGGGCTGACCGGCGAGCACCCTCCAGCGGAAGACGACCGGCGTCGCGCCTGCGCCCCCGCCGGAATCGAGAGCAACGACCTGAAAGACGTGCTTGCCCGGCTTCAGGTGCTTGTAGACACGGGGTGAGCGGCAGGGGATGAACCGGCCCCCGTCGAGCTTGCAGGTGAAGCGCCCGCCCGGGGGGTCGGAGGAGAAAGCGAACCTCGCCACGCGGCCGTGCGTCCGCTTCGGTGGGTGGCCGGAGAGGGCAACGCGGGACTTCGCGCCGGGAGGCGGTGCGGGCGGCGCTTCAGGCGTCCCGTCCGACGCCGCGGAGGCCTGGACCGGGACGTAGGTCGCGGTGTAGGTCGCCGGCTTGTCGGCAGTGAGGGTGTGCGTCCGCTCGCCGCCGTCCGACCAGCCGCTCCACTCGTATTCGCGGTCGCCGAGCAGCGCGGTGGCCGGCGCCGCGAGCGTCACCTCCGACCCTTCGATGACCGGCGCGGTGAACGGGGTCGGCTGCGAGAAGAGCCCGGCGCCCAGCCTGACCCCGGGCGGGTCGGACTCGATCTGGAGGTTGACCCCGCGGGCGTCGATCGAGACCGCTTTGGTCGCGGAGAGTCCGCGGGAATCGGTCGCCGTGAGGATGAATTCGATGTGCGACGGGTACTCGTGGTCGGGGGCGAGGAGGCTCCCTTCGGCAACCCCAGGGAAGACCTGCAGGGGGTGCGCGTGACAGCCGGCGGCCGGGCAGTGGAAAAGGCGGGTCTTCCAGTAGAGGTCGGCTTCCGGCACCTCTTCTCCCGGCTCCTCTTTGTCGGCGGCCGAGCCGGCAAACTCGATTTCCTGCCCCACTCCCCAGGTCAGCGACGCTTCGGGCTTCGCGATTTCAGGTTTGGGTGGCGTATCGCCGGGATAGACGGTGACTTTGGCAACGCTGCTTTTGCCGGTTCCGTCTTTGACGAGGACCGAGATCGTGCGGTTCTGGGTGCCGTTGCTGAAGGTCCGGGTCTGTTTGGAGCTGGCGTCTTCGACCTCGAAATTCCCGTCTCCGTCGAAGTCCCAATCGTATTTGAGCGGTTCCCCATCGGGATCGGTTGAGCCGCTCGCATCGAGATGCACTTCAAGCGGCGCCGCTCCAAACTCGGGGGTGGCGGTCAGACGAGCGGTCGGCGCGCCGGGGTCGTAGGAGATTTTGTGGATCGAGCCTTTTTCCGGGTCACCGAAGAGCTTGACGTAGTAGAGGTTGCCTTCGGGCCCGGTTTCGACGTTGACAGCGGAGTAGGACCCCGCTTCCGACACGAAGGTGGTCGTGGTGAGGGGATCGGGGCGGCCGTCGGCCCCCGGCATCATCACGTAGATGCAGCCGCGTACCGCGTCGGAGAAGAAGAGTGCGCCGTCGTATGCGGGCGGGAACGCCGCACCGTGGTAGACGTCGAGGCCGGCGACCGCCCAGCCACTTTCATCCGGACAGGCGTCTCCGGGGATGATCGTTTCCGCGTGGTCGTAGTGGAAGAAGGGCGGGGTGACGGCACCCGGGTCTTCATAAAGGCGTTCGCAGAGGCTGAGCCCGGCTCCCTGGTAGCCGTCGTTGGGCACCAGGCCCTCATAACAAGGCCAGCCCGAGTTGTAGGCCCGGCCGGGGATCGTGGGGAAGCGATCGATCTCCTCGACGGAGACCCAGCCGACGTTGCCGACGTAGATTTCATCGCTCGCGGGGTCGATCGCGAAGCGGAACGGGTTGCGGAAGCCGTAGGCAATGATGCGGCGCTCGTTCGGGTCGAAGCTGTCGGACATCGGGTTGCCGGGCAGGCCTTCGCCGGTGTTTGGATCGATGCGGATCACCGAGCCGTTGAGCCCGGTCGGATCCCTGGTTGGGTCCAGCGGGTTGCTCGGGGTGAAGACGTCCTGCGAGCGCAGGGCGCCGCCTTCGGCGTCGGGCAGAGTCTGATTGCCGCCGAACCCAGTCGGTGGGTCACCGCAGGGATTCTTGTCGGGGAAGCCGTACTGGCCCCAGTCGGTGGCATTGAAGCTGGCCCCGTCGCCACCGCTGGCGTAGAGAGCACCGCTGGAGTCGAACTCGAGATCCCCGATCGAGTGTGAGGAGAACTGCTGACACCAGCCTTCGACCAGGACCTGCTGCAACGGGTGGCCGCCGCCGTCATCGACGGCTTCGTCGCTTGCGCCGCCGTCCTTTGCCGTCAGGCGCACGAGTCGACCGCTCACTTCGCAGGCGCCTTCTGGGTGGGGGCAGGCGTCTCCGGTGTGGTCCGGTTCCCCCCATTTCGGCGGACTGCTCGGGTCGCCGAGAACGTGGTCGTAGGTGTAGAGCGCGTAGACGTAGGGGTGACTGGGGAAATCGGGGTCGAGCACCATGCCGAGCAGGCCGCGGTCCTCGGAGTCGTAGACGTCGGTGCGGAAGTCGGCGAAGACGGTCGGCGTCGTATCTCCGAGGCCATCGAAGACGAGGATCTTGCCCGTCTTCTCAGCGACGAATACGCGGCCGTCGGGCGAGAAACGGACCGTGGTCGGTTCTTCGAGACCGCTGAAGACGACCGTGTCCTGAAAGCCGCTGGGCAAGCTGGAGGCGGTGGCCGCCGGAGATGCGACCGCCGCGAGGCCGCAGCCCACCGCGAGGAAACAGGCGACAGTGCGCGCCAGGCGCCTCGCCAGCCCTACGCCCGCTCGAGCGGGGCCATCGTCAAGCCGGCGGAGTTGAGCTGCTCCCAGTAGTGCTCGGCCGGCTCTCGCGCCCCCGACCAGACGATCGCCTGACCGGTGGTGTGAATCGCCTCCGCGATCTCGTGACCCTGGGCGATCGTGACTCCCGGCAGGACTCGGGCCAAGGTCTCCGCCACGTGATCGAACGTGTTGTGGTTGTCGTTGCAGACGATCACCCGCCACTCGCCGCCAAACCCCGAATCGGGCCCCGCCTCGCGTGGCTTCTCGATCGTCGTCTCCATCGACCGCATTATGTGCAGAAAGGCTGACCCGGCGACTCACGCCAACCCCTCTGGCAAAAGCGAGCTAGAACGGGCTTGGAACACGAATCACGACGTCATCGAAGCTGCCAGCTGCACCCTTGGCGTTGCCGACCGCGCCGAGCGAGACGCCCGAGGCGCGGCCTTCCAGTTCGCCAGCCGCCGAGTCGGTCACGTCGGCGACGAGTTGGCCACCAACCGAGGCGAGGATGTGACAACTGCCCTTTTCCGGGCCGCTGGTCACGTTGAAGGCGCTCAGCCGCAGTTCGTTCGCCTTGTTCAAGCCCTTCGTTCTGACCCCCTGCTCGATGTGCAGGTACCTGATCTGACCGTCGGGCAGCACCTTGCGCAGCTGCGCCTTGCCCTGCATCGGGAAGACCGCGAGCTGGTAGCCGGCGCCAGCGCCGCCGGTCCGCAGGTTCACCGCCAGGAAAGCCTTGTGCTGGACCGGCGGCGGAGTGTTGCTGAGCAAGCGCCCGATCGCCGCGATCTCGAGGTCGCGGCCGACCACCGGAGTCCGGTAGGCGCACTCCTTGGTGCGCTTGCCCACCAGGAGCCGCAGGGCGTGATCGGAGCCCCCGCGCCCGCAGCGCTCGCCGGACAGCTTGACGATCTGAGCGCGCTGCGCTTCGGACTCCATGCTGTTGCGGTAGACGCCGATCGCCGCCGCCCCGGCGCTCGCCGCGATGGCGAATGCCGCGATAGCGGCGAAGGAAAAGGCTGGGATCCCCACTTTCATCGTCCGGAGCCTAAACACGGGCTCGGCGAAAAGATGCGCCCCACGGCCGATGAACGCCCTCATTCTCGGGGCGTGTCTGACCTTATGGGTCCATATGACCCCAAAAACTCGGACACGCCCTTGGCGGCAATATCATTGACTGGATGGCCGAGCACCGACTTCCCGATCGCGACCGCCCCTGGGTGATGCGCACCTACGCGGGGCACTCCGACGCGCGCCGCTCCAACGAGCTCTACAGGGGCAACCTCGCCAAGGGCCAGACCGGCCTCTCGATCGCCTTCGACCTCCCCACCCAGACCGGCTACGACCCCGACCACGTCCTCGCCCGGGGCGAGGTCGGCAAGGTCGGCGTCTCGGTCGTCAACAAGGGCGACATGCACCAGCTCCTCGACGGGATCCCGCTCGACGAGATGAACACCTCGATGACGATCAACGCCACCGCCGCCTGGCTGCTCGGCCTCTACGTCACCGTCGCCGAGGAAAACGGCGTCGAGCGGGCCAAGCTGACGGGTACGACCCAGAACGACATCATCAAGGAGTACCTCTCGCGCGGCACCTACGCCTTCCCGCCGGAGCCCTCGATGCGGCTGATCGCCGACATGGTCGCCTTCACCGTCAACGAGGTGCCGAGCTGGAACCCGACCAACATCTGCAGCTACCACCTGCAGGAGGCTGGCGCGACGCCGGTGCAGGAGATCGCCTACGCGCTCTCGACCGGGATCGCGGTGCTCGACGAGGTGAAGGCGCGCGGCCAGGTCGCCGAGGCCGATTTCCCCAAGGTCTTCGGCCGCATCTCCTTCTTCGTCAACGCCGGCATCCGGCTGATCGAGGAGATCGCCAAGCTGCGCGCGATGGGCCGCCTCTGGAACGAGATCGGCCGCCAGCGCTACGGGGTGACCGACGAGAAGATGCTGCGCTTCCGCTACGGCGTGCAGGTCAACTCGCTCGGCCTGACCGAGGCCCAGCCCGAGAACAACATCCAGCGGATCGTGCTGGAGGCGCTGGCGGTGACGCTCAGCCGCGACGCCCGCGCCCGCGCGATCCAGCTTCCCGCCTGGAATGAGGCGATGGGCCTCCCCCGCCCCTGGGACCAGCAGTGGAGCCTGCGCATCCAGCAGGTGCTGGCCAACGAGACCGACCTGCTCGAGTACCCCGACATCTTCGAGGGCTCGAAGGTGATGGACGGCTTGGTCGAGGAGCTGACCGAGGGCGCCCGCGCCGAGATGACAGTGGTCGAGGAGCACGGCGGTGCGGTCGCCGCCGTCCCCTACATGAAGGCGCGCCTGGTCGAGTCCCACCGCGAGCGGGTGGCGCGGATCGAGAGCGGCGAGCAGAAGGTGATCGGCCAGAACAGCTTCACCGAGAGCGAGGATTCGCCCCTGACGGCCGGCGCCGACGGTGGCATCCTCACCCCCGACCCAGAAGTGGAGCGGGAACGGATCGAGGCGCTGGAGCAGTGGAAGGCCGAGCGCGACGAGAGCGCAGTGCGGGCGTCGTTGGAGCGGCTGGCGGAGGTCGCCGCCGACGAGAGCGCCAACGTGATGCCGGCGACGATCGAGGCCGCCAAGGCCGGTGCCACCACCGGCGAGTGGTCCGAGGTTCTGCGCGAGGCGTTCGGCGCCTACCGCGCGCCGACCGGGGTCGACGGCGCGGCGCCGCCCGGCAACCGCGAGGAGCTGGTGGCGATCCGGGAGCGAGTCGACGAGGTCTCCAAGCGGATCGGGCACCGGATCAAGATCCTGGTTGGCAAGCCGGGCCTCGACGGTCACTCCAACGGCTCCGAGCAGATCGCGCTGCGCGCCCGCGACGCCGGCATGGAGGTGATCTACCAGGGGATCCGCCTGACGCCCGAGGAGATCGCGGAGTCGGCCCTGCAGGAGGACGTCGACGTGGTCGGGCTCTCGATTCTCTCGGGATCTCACCTGGAGCTGGTCCCCGACGTCGTGCGGCGGCTGCGCGACGAGGAGGTGGACGTTCCCGTGGTGGTCGGCGGGATCATCCCGGTCGCCGATGCGGAGCGGCTGCGGGCGGCCGGCGTCGCCGGCGTCTACACCCCAAAGGACTTCGACATCAACCGGATCATGGGCGAGATCGTCGCGCTGGTCGAGCAGCGCGCAGCCACCGGCGCCACGGCCTGAGCGCCGCTGCACCGCGCCGGAACCCAAGCCACGCCACAATGGAACGATGAGTGAGCTGAACGGAGATCGCTCGGCCTGGCTGCGCTGCTACCGCTGCTGGTCCCAAAACCTGGAGATTCAGATCCACTACGACGCGATCCGCCGCGTCGACCCCGAAACCGGAATCCCCACCGAAGGGATCGACGAAGTGCAGGAATCGGTCGTGCAGTGCCTCGACTGCATGCACGACCAACCCCACCTCACCTTCCAGGATGACCGTGTGGTGCCGATCGAGGACCGTTGGGAACGGATGGTCGCCGGCACCCCGTGGGTCGCCTCCTGCACGGTCACCGTCGACCAGGACAGGGTCGAGAGCTGCGCCGGGCCCGAAGCGGCTGAGCTGCTTGCATACGGTGCCCTCGGCGAGGCCGGGGTGCGCGAGTTCTTCGCCCACGTCCGCTTCCACAAGCACGACGAGGAGCGGGTCGTCGTCCATATGTTGGTCGAGCTCTACGCTCGCTCCGCCGAGGAGGCGACCGAAGTCCTCGAAGCGGCCGCCCATGGCCCACTCGAGATCACCTCGCTCGCCGAGGAGTCACGGCCTCCGGCGCACGCCTCGGGCGAGGCTCACTAGGCCCTCCAGGGCCCCTCGAACATATGTCCACCACCGCTGGCCGAGCACACCCGTGCAATCTCGCATGCCGAGATAACCGAAACATGACGGCTGTCGATGGGTCTACACATATGAAGAGTCTCGTCCCCCCCCTTCCGCTCCTCAACCGAGCGTCCCGATAACCAGCGATGGAGAGCTCGACCGCAACCCACTCAGAACCTGGCTCGACGGCGAAAGCCGAGCGAATCGGCAAAGCCGCGGAAATCAGCGCGGCGCGGCGGCGCGGCGCGGTGCTGGCGCGGATGCTCTACTTCGGCGACTCGCTGGCCGCCTGTGGCGCGGCGGCAATTGCGGTCGCGGTTCTCGGCCTGGCCTCCTGGCAGGGGCTTGCCTTCGCGATCTGCACGACGCTGCTCTGGCCGCTGGCCGCTTTCAGCATCGGCCTCTACCGCAGCGATCAACTTGCCGCCTGGGCCTCCGCGGTAACCGAGATCCCGCGTGGCTTCGTCGCCATCATGCTGATCACCTGGCCGCTGTTCGGCGTCGCCTCCGCCCTGCAGCTGGAGCAGGTGGTGACCCTCACCTTTCTCACCGTAGGCGGGCTCGCTGCGTTCACCGGAATTGCCAGGACCGTCGTGCGCGCCGGCCTGCACCGCTCCCCGGAGCTGCGCCAGCGCACCCTGATCCTCGGTTCCGGCGTCGTCGCCGGGCAGCTCGTCGAAAAGCTCCACAACAACATCCAGTTCGGCCTGGTTCCGGTCGGCATCGTCGATGACGACGTGCACGACATCGGCACTCCGGACCTCCCCTGGCTCGGTCGCTTCGCCGATCTCGACAAGATCATCGAGGCCCAGGCGATCGACCGGGTGATCATCGCCTTCTCGCGGGCCAGCCACGAACAGCTGTTGGAGTCGATCCGCGCCTGCCGCGACGCCGGGGTCACCGTCGACGTCGTCCCCCGCCTCTTCGAGTTCCTCGACGGCGTGCGCGCGCTCGATCAGGTTGGCGGTCTGCCGCTGCTCTCGATCGGGACGCCGATGCTCACCTCGGCCTCGATCGCGGCCAAGCGCGTGCTCGACGCGGCCGGCTCGCTGACGCTGATCGTCCTCTTCTCACCGGTGATGATTGCAACCGCGATCGCGATCAAGCTCGAGTCACGTGGACCTGTCTTCTTCCGCCAGCCGCGCGCCGGGCGCCGCAACTCGAGCTTCCAGCTGATCAAGTTCCGCTCGATGTACGTCGACGCCGAGCAGCGCAAGGCCGAGCTCGCCGCGCTCAACGAGGCTGACGACGGCGTCATGTTCAAGATCCGCGAGGACCCGCGCGTCACCCGCGTCGGTCGCTTCATCCGGCGCTTCTCGCTCGACGAGCTGCCGCAACTGTTCAACGTGCTGAGGGGCGAGATGAGCCTGGTCGGTCCACGGCCGCTGATCTTCCCGGAGACCGCCGCCCTGGAGGAAAACTGGCACCTTCGCCGGCTCGAGCTGCGCCCCGGCCTGACCGGTCCCTGGCAGGTATACGGCCGCTCGCAGAGCCCCTTCCAGGAGATGGTCCGCTTCGATTACCAGTACGTCGCCGGCTGGTCGCTGGCCCGCGACGTCGAGATTCTCCTCGCCACCCTGCCGGCAGTGATGTCGGGACGCGGCGCCTACTGATTGCCGGGCGTCGCCGCCGGGCCGCCGGACCGCTTGCCGGACTGCATCAGGTCGGCATCGGGGGGACGCCCGTATCCGTAACCCTCATATGAACGTCCAGTGTGCTCGGCGAAGTTGGCCACGAGGCCAAGCGTCGGCGCTCCCAGCCTGTCGAGCTGTTCGGCCAGGTCGGCCGCTGAGCTGCGCGTGGCGACGCCGAGCCCGCTGACCACCAGCACACCGCTTACCTCGAAAAGCAACGGGATCGCATCGGCGACCACGAGCACCGGCGGCGTATCGACTATGACGAACTCGTATTTCTCTTCCGCTTGGGAGATCAGGTTCTTCATCTGATCCGACTCGACCAGCTCGGTCGGGTTCGGCGGGATCGCCCCGGCGGGGATCACGTCGAGGGTCATCTCGCCGATCGCATCCGCCAGCTTCCCAGCCTGCACGGTGGTCACCGCGCCCTCCAGGGTCCCGCCGGCGTCGCTCGACAGCAACCCGCTGAGGCCGCCCACCCCGTCCAGGCCGAGAACCTTCGACAACCCGGGATCGCGCAGGTCGGCCTCGATCAACAGGACCCGCTCGCCGCTCGATACGGCCGCCAGGGCCAGGCCAAGCGAGACCAACGACTTGCCCTCGCCCGCCTCGGCTGAGGTCACCAGCACGGACTTGATCTCTTTTTTGGCGTTGAAGTAGCGGAGGTTCGCGCGCAGCATCCGGAAGACCTCGGTCTCGGCCGGCGAGAGAGCGCCCTGGCCGAGGTGGTCGCGGTCGAAGGACTTGCGCTTGGGGATCACGGCAAGCCGCGAGAGCCCGGTCGCCTCGGTCAGATCGTCCTCGCGCTTGACCCGGCGGTCGAGCTGCTCGAGGAGCAGGGCAAGCGCGATCCCCAGCACCAGGCCTATCGCCAGCCCAAAGATGATGTTGCGCAGTGGCTTCGGTGAGATCGGGGTGTCGTCGGGGGTCGCGCGCTCGACCAGCTCCACCCGCCCGGTCTGCTGCCCTTCCCGATTCCCTTCGCCGCGGAAGGCGACGAACGCTTCCGCGAAGCCGTTCGCGATGTCCGCGGCCTTCTGCGAATCGGAGCTGACGGCGGTCGCCTCGATGATGTCCGATTCGCCCTGCTGCTTCGTTTCGACCGCGCCGCTCACTTCTTCGCCGCTCATCCCGGACAGTTCTTCCGCGGCCCGTTCGGCGACCTGCGGCAGCGAGAGCAGCTGGAGATTCGTGTCGACGGCCCGTTGCGGGTCGACGGCGGCGGAAGAGCGCAAGAGCAGCGCTGCGGTGGCCGAGTATTCCTTTTCGGCAGTTACGGTCAGCCCGATGGCCGCCACGGTGGCGATGACGACGCATGCGACGACCACCCAGATCCTGCGCCGGATCGTCTGCGCAAGCAGAGAGAGGTCCGACTCGTCGGTTTCTCGTTGGGGCGGCAAGGCGATCAGTTATGGCAACGGGCCCGTTCGGGCCGGTAGGGCGTTCGACTGTAGCAACGGTTTCGGCGCTATCTTCGACCTCTGCCGGGCCTCCCCTTCAGGCTGTGACGCCGTTCGTCGACGACTCGCAAACGCGACTCCGGCCAGGTACCAGAAGATCGCCCCGCTGATGCCATAGAGCATGTCGCCGCCGGCCTGGGCGACGAGCAGAACCACCAGGGCGGCGAGGATCGAAGCGTTCTCCATGCGGCTCGCCTCATCCTCGCTGTCACCAAGGGCTCTGACGGCAGCGACGGCGCTCATCCCCATCGCGATCGCAACCAGCAGAAAGCCGAAGGGGCCGACCTGGTAGAGAAGCGCCAGGTATCCGTTGTCGGTCGTGGTCAGCGAGTCCTGGCCATTGCCTTCTTCGAGGCGAGCTGCAAGCCCGGCCTGCCCGACGCCGGCCCCGATCGGCCGCGACGTCGCCGTCGGCAGCAGTTCCTGGGTGAACTTGAGCCTGTCCTGGGCCGATTCGTCCTGGCCGAGATCGCCGAACGAGGTGATCCGCTGGGTGAAGGCCCGCGTCGTCGGGTTGCTGCCACCGGCGACGATCAGGGCGGCGAGGCAGATCGCGATCACGGCCACCAGTTTCCCCGCCGTCCTGCCCCTGACCGAGGCGGCGTAGACGATCACGCCGAGCACCAGTGCCAGCCAGGCGCTGCGCACGAAGGTGAGCGCCAGGGCCGCGATCAGCGGCAGGGTCGCCAGCAGCGTGATGCTGCCGCGACGGCGCAGGCCAAGCCCGAGGACGATTGCAACCGCCAGGACGAGGCCCAGGGTGCCGGGTGAGTTGAGCGTGGCGAAGATGCGGATGTGCCCTTCCTGAGGAGCGCCAATGCTGGCCAGATCGACGGTTTCCACCCAGTTCGAATCCCAGCTCGTGAGGGGAATGAGGTACTGGAGGACCCCGTAGACCGCTATCGGTGGCAGCCCGATCGCGAGGACCTTGACGAGGCTGAGGGTGCCGCCTTCGCGGCGATCGCCCCAACCGAGGACCAGCGCCGACACGCCGGCGAGGTAGGCGGTGAGCCCGAAGCCGAACGCCAGCGGGTCGGCGGCGAGTCCGGCTGGGGCGCCGATCAGGAAGCCGAGGGTCGCGAGCGAGATCGCGATGCGCGCCGGTCGCGACATGCTCGTCCGCCGCAGCTCGACCAGCGCGATGCCGGCGGTGGCTATGAACGGCAGCAGGGCGAGAGGATCGGCCGACGGGGTTTCCACCGCGAGGGCGAGCATGCGGCGCAACGCCGGGGCGAGCAGCCAGAGGGTCCACAGCGATATCAGGCCGGCGCGCCGGGATCGGGAATAGATCGCCGCGATCAGCACGAGCAAGGCGAGCGCGACGGCGGCCTGCAGCGAGCGCACCGCGAACGCCCCGCCCACCACGGCTATCGCCGCAATGCCGGCCGCGATCGCCACGTCGCGCAGCGGCAGCCGGCCCGAGTCCAGCCGCGGTGGCCCCGAGATCTGCCTAGTCCGAAGCATCGTGCCGCCCGCCGCCCTGGCGCCACGCGAGCTCCCATAGCTTCAACTCGCGCATCACCTCATACTCGAACCAGAGGGCGCAGACCGCGATCCCGGCGACGCCTCTGCTGTACAGCCGTTGCACGAAGAAGCGCTGGAAGAGCCGGGCCGGCGGGCGCCAGAGCAGGCGCCAGAGGCTGAAGCGGCTACCCGCCTGCCAGGCTTTCTCGGCCTCGAGGGTCGTGTAGCGATCGAAGCGAACGACGTGATCGGAGAGGCTCCTGAACCCGTAGTGCCAGAGACGCCCGCCCAGCTGGCCTGGCTCCTTGCAACCCTCGACCTCCTCGTGGACGGGTACCTCGGAGACCCGGCAGGCGCGGCGGTCATAGAGGCGCACCAACCGCTCGGACGCAGCATCGAGCCAACGTCCCATGAAGTCCCCGACCCGCTCCACGGCGAGGGCGGGCGGCGCACCGCTCGGATCGCCGTCCTTCCACTCCCCCACTGCGCGGGCCAGCTCCGTGCCAACTACCTCGTCCGCGTCGATCCAGAAGATCCAGTCGCTGGCGGCATGATCGGCGCCGAAGTTCCGCTGGGGACCGAACCCGGGCCACTCGTTCTCGTAGACGACGCAGCCGAGCGATCGCGCCAGCTCCGGCGTGCCGTCGGTGCTGCCACCGTCGACCACCACGATCTCGTCCGCGAAGGGGCGGCAGGACTCGACGCATGGCGCAAGTCGATCCGCCTCGTCCTTGGCGATGATGACTGCCGAGATGCTCCGCATAGCCGGCGGCGACTATAGCCACGGCGGCGGGCGCCCCCGGCAGGATTACTCGGCCGGTGCGGCGGCGCGAGCGGAGGACTCCCGCGCCCGGTGAGCCTCCCGGCGCGGCGACCGCTGCCCGTGCTGGCGCCCGCGGCGGCGGGGGCGCTGAGGGCTCGATTCGCCAGCTGGCAGCGTGCTGGGCGATTCGCCCACCGGGGGCTGCGGCGCGAC
>DATIPC010000083.1:0-21586 GCA_035472395.1 Solirubrobacterales bacterium | reverse complement strand
CAATCCGCATTCTCAAGACCCAGGAGGACGTTCCCGGATGCCTATTTCAGGCGCTTATCGATGAATCAGGGCTAGTCCGCGTCGATGACTGTGACACCTGTTTCTTGGCCGGCTGCGTTCTTGCCCTTGACTGTAAGGTCGATATCCCATTCGCCCGCGTTGGTTGTACCTGCTCCACACGGACCGTGTTTAACTACGTGGATATTTTTGAATGCCCCTGTGATGTCAATGTCATTTACCCCTGTTGTGGTTGTGACGTGTGCGCCGACGAGACCAGCTTGGGGTTTGATTGTGTACGTGCAAAATAGAGCTTCCTCGTTGTTGGGGGCCACATACACGTGCTTTTCGATCACTTTGCCCGCCGGACAGACTATGTCAGCCGTAAGGCCATACAAATCAGCCCCAATTGTGTCTCCGATATGGAACACGTAATCACAGCCATTCATTGTGATTGTCGCTTTATGGGGGCCCGGGAATGATTTGCAGGTCGCGTTGTTGTAGTGCGGCGTCACTGTGATTGTCGTTGCGCCGCCTGGAATCAGTTGGTGCGGTGTTACGTTGTATTGATGTCCCGTGTAGACCGTGCCCGGGCATTCGACCTTTTGACCGAACATTGTTGTGGCGTTCAGGCCCACGCCTGTTTCAAACATTTCCAGTGTTACCGGCCCATCCGATGAGATAAATCCTTGAGCCGAGGCGGCGGAGGCAGCCATCGTGCTCATGGCAAAGAGTGCGGCCAGGGCGAATCCCAAGGTCTTGAGATTGTGAATCATATTTTTTCTTCCTTTCAGTTATCTGTCCTCTAGGCCAGGAAATCCGCGGTCCCAGAGGACCTAACAGGAAGAAATTTACTTATATTTAAGAAATTTTTATTATTGACTGTCTCCTAACCAGCGGGGCGATCCCGCAACGGCGAGGCTGCTGCTTTTGGCATTGAAGCGGGCACCGTCCGTAGTCAGGACTCGGCGGTGCGACCGCGCGTCTGGTTGACGAGACGCCGCGTCCGACGGCGCTTACGTCGCAAGGCGCGGTGCTTCTTGACCTGGCGCCGAATGTCCTCGGCCAGCTCGTGGACCGTGTGGGCCATCTCGGGCGAGGCCTCCTTGGCGTGCAGCGTGACGCCCTTGAGACGCAGCGTCGCCTCGGCCACCTGGCTGTCGGGGATCGCCGGGTTGCGCTCTTCCCAGACCGTCACGTCGAGCATCGCCAGTTCGGAGACCTGTCTTCCCACCCGTCGGAATCTCTTCAGCACATGCTCTCGAAGCTCGTCGTCAACCTCGACGTTGCGACCCCGCACCTCTATGCGCATGTTGCCTCCTTAGGTAGCTGTCTCGATGCTACGCCGGTACCCGGTTCGCGGCAAGGGGAACTTCTGCGGATCGTGCTGGAGGGGGTCCTCACAGGCGCCGTGTGAAGGTGATCGCCGCGATCCGGACTGCGCCAGCTTGGCGCAGGGCTCGAGCGCAAGCGGAGAGGGTGGCGCCGGTGGTCAGGACGTCGTCGATCAGCAGAACGCTGCGGGGGACCTCGCCCTTCGTGTGGATTCTCGGTGGGTGGCCTATGCGTTGCGCGCGGCGCTTGCCTACTTGACGGCCGCCGCCGCGGCGCACCAGGCAGGCTTGGAGTGGCAGCTCGGTTCGCTGCGCCAGAGCTTGCGCGATTTCGGCGGCCGGGTCGAAGCCGCGCATGGCGGAACGCAATGGCGCGGTGGGGACGGGGACGATCGTGCCGCTCAGCAGCGCTCCCGGAGCCAGCCAGTGGATGCGATCCGCCATCAGCTCCGTGACCCGCAACAGGCGACGGAACTTGAGCGCTGCGACCAGCTCGCGGGCGACACCCTCGTGCGGCGCCGCCGACCAAGCGCGATCGAGCCCGGGCCCGCCGGCACCCTCGAGCGGCTCGGCGGCGGCAAGGCGCCTAGTGCAGCGCGTGCAGAGCGTCGCCTCCAACCGAGAGACCCGCCCGCAAGTGGCGCAGAGCGGCGGGACCAACCCGGTAACGACTGCGTTGAGGAGATTCATGGCCCAACCCTGTGGGCCAGCGGCGCACGCGTGGCGCGCCGAACGTCAGGACTTCGTCAATTTTCTGAAGCGCGAGCCGCGATGCCGCCAATCAGGATCGCCCCTGCCGGCAACTCGGCCCCTTCGAGCAGGATCGAGTCGCGGATGTGGGCACCGTCACCGATGCGACAGCCGTCGCCGATGATCGCCGGGCCATCGATCCGCACATCGGTGCCGATCTCCACCCCGGACCCGACCAGGACGGGCGCCACCACCGCGGCGCCGTCGAGCGCGCTCGCCGCCCGCACCCCCTCCGCCACCTCGGGCGCACCAGGCTCGACGTCGACCTCCCCGTGCAGGGCATCGAGGTTGCCCTGGCGCAGCTCGTCGAGGTTGCCGATGTCGTTCCAGTAGGCATCGATCTCGTGCGAGTAAAAGGGCACGTCCGCCTCCAGCAGGGCGGGAAAGACGTCCTTCGCCCAATCGGCAAACTCGGGCGGGTCGCCGGGACCGGCGTCGTTGCTCGTCCCCGCCTCCGGGAAATAGTCGAAGACCTCTTTGCGGAACATGTAGATGCACGTGTTGGCGAGGTCGGAGAGAGCCTCGGCCGGATCGGGCTTCTCCTGAAAGCCCTGGATGCGGCCATCCCCGTCCGCGATCACGACGCCGAACTGATCGGTGTCGGCAACCCGCTTGGTCGCCATCGTGACCAAGCCGTCGTGGGACTCGTGGAACTCGCGCATCGCGGCGAAGTCGATGTCGGTGAGCGCGTCCCCGGCGACGACCAGGAACGAGTCGCCGAGGAACTCGGCGACGTTGCGCACTCCCCCGGCGGTGCCGAGAAGCTGCTCCTCATGGCTGTAGGAGAGCCCCAGGTCGACGTCTGAGCCGTCACCGAAATGGCTTTCGATCAGATCCGGGAACCAGTGCAGGTTGGCGATCGCCTCGCGGAAGCCGTGCCGGGCCAGCAGCCGGGCCGCGTGCTCCATCACGGGCCGGTTGAGGACCGGCACCATCGGCTTCGGCATCCCGTAGGTGATCGGTCGCAGCCGGGTGCCGAGCCCGGCAGCGAGAATCATCGCCCTCATCGACTAGTAGCGGTAGTGATCGGGCTTGTAGGGGCCCTCGACCGGGATGCCGAGGTAGGCGGCCTGCTCCTCGGACAGCTCGGTGAGGTTGACGCCGAGCGCCGCGAGGTGCAGCCGCGCGACCTTCTCGTCGAGGTGCTTTGGCAACACGGTGACGTCCTTGGCCGTGAACCCGTCGGGCTGGCCGTAGAGCTCGATCTGCGCGATCACCTGGTTGGTGAACGAGTTCGACATCACGAAGCTCGGATGTCCGGTCGCGTTGCCGAGGTTGAGCAGGCGGCCCTCCGAGAGGAGGATGATCGAGTGGCCGTCGGGGAAGCGCCACTCGTCGACCTGCGGCTTGATGTTGGCCCTCTCGGCCGGCGAGGATTCGAGCCCGGCGATGTCGATCTCGTTGTCGAAGTGGCCGATGTTGCCGACGATCGCGTTGTGCTTCATCCGCGCCATCTGGTCGGCGGTGATGATGTCCTTGTTGCCGGTGGCGGTGACGAAGATGTCGGCCGTCTCGACGACGCCCTCGAGCGTCCGCACCTCGTAGCCCTCCATCGCCGCCTGCAGAGCGCAGATCGGGTCGATCTCGGTGACGATCACGCGGGCGCCCTGGCCGCGCAGGGAGGTGGCGCAGCCCTTGCCGACGTCGCCGTAGCCGCAGATGACAGCGACCTTGCCGCCGATCATCACGTCGGTGGCGCGGTTGATCCCGTCGATCAGCGAGTGACGGCAGCCGTAGAGGTTGTCGAACTTCGACTTGGTGACCGAGTCGTTGACGTTGATCGCCGGGAAGAGCAGGTCGCCGGTCTCGGCCAGCTGGTAGAGCCGGTGCACGCCGGTGGTCGTCTCCTCGGTGACCCCCTTGATCCCCTCGGCGATCTGAGTCCAGCGCTGCGGGTCGGATTCGAGCGAGCGCTGCAGGGTCTCGAGCACGACGCGGAACTCCTCCGAGTCGGCCGAGGCCGGGTCGGGAACGGCGCCCGCCTTCTCGAACTCGACGCCCTTGTGGACGAGCAGGGTGGCGTCGCCACCGTCGTCGAGGATCATGTTCGGGCCCTCGCCGTCGGGCCAGAGCAGGGCCTGCTCGGTGCACCACCAGTACTCCTCCAGGGTCTCGCCTTCCCAGGCGAAGACCGGGATGCCGGCGGCGGCGATCGCGGCCGCGGCGTGGTCCTGGGTGGAGAAGATGTTGCAGCTGGCCCAGCGAACCTCGGCGCCGAGGGCGACCAAGGTCTCGATCAGCACGGCGGTCTGCACCGTCATGTGGAGCGAGCCGGTGATCCGCGCCCCATTCAGCGGCTGCTGCGCCGCGAACTCCTCGCGGGTCTGCATCAGGCCAGGCATCTCCACCTCGGCGAGGGCGATCTCCTTGCGCCCGAAATCGGCGAGGCCGATATCAGCGACTTTGTAGTTTGAGGTGGCGGTTGCCATCAGTTCCTTTCGTCTATTTGAGCAGGGCGAAGGATACGGAGAAACCGCTGCACGGACGTGCCGGTGGACAGGGGTCCATATGGACACCGGAGCACCGGCGCGTCAGGGACGGGCGAGCGAGGCCTTGAGCCGGTCGATCGCTTCGATCGGGAGGGGGTCGACACCGCGAGCCTCGGCCAGGGCGAGGGAGACGAGGTCGCCCAGCATCACGGTCCAGAGCAGGCGCTCGGCCCTCGTCTCGCCAGCGGCGACGACCCGGATCGCGGCGGCTCCGGCAGCCTCGATCGCCGCGGCGGTCAGCTCGAAGCGCCGGCGTTCGCGGGAGTCCAGCCCGGCGTCTTCGATCATCACCGCGGCGAAGCCGCCGTCGCCGGTCGCTTCTCGGGTCCAACCGCAGAGCTCGTTGTGGTCGGCCTCCGGCAGCTCCGAGAAGAAGGCCGGGAGCTTCGCGTTCTCGTTCAGCTGCGTCTTCCAGCGGCGCGCGGCGGACGCGGTCAGACCGGCTCCATAGACGACGGTCACCGCGCCGCCGATCCCGGCCGCGATCTCGGTGGCCTGGGCCTGGAGATCTTCCCTGCGCTGCTCGAGGAAGCCCGCGGCGTGGTCGAGCTCAGCGGCGATGCGCAACGCGACGCCGGCGACGGCGGCGACCTCGGCGGCGCAGACGAGCATGTAGGCGACTCCGGTGCGGGGGGCGGGCAAGAGGCCGGGAAGGCCGATCACCGGGTCACCCGCCGCACGCGCCGCCTCGACGAGGGCGCCACCGGTGCTGGCGACGACGCGTCTCGTACCCAGCGCCTCGGCAGCGGCGAAACAGGCGAGCGTCTCCTCGGTCTCGCCCGAGTAGCTCGAGCAAAGCACCGTCCACTCGGCGCTGACCCAGCTCGGCAGGGCGGGGGCGCGCACGGTCAGCAGCGGCCGCGAGAGGCGATCGCCAAGGACCGCGGCGGCGAGGTCGCCGCCGATCGCCGAACCCCCCATCCCGCAGACCAGCAGGCCGGCTGACTCGCTCGGCGCCAGGCGGGCCGACTCGACCCGCCAGAGCGCGTCGCGCAGGTGATCGGGTATTGCGAGAACGTCGTCGAGCATCGCTATGCGACGACCCTTTCGCCCCCGGCAGCCACCACACCTTCAAGGATGACCCCGGGCGCCACCTCAACGGCCGGGGCGAGGATCGAGCTGGCAACGCGGGCGTTCTCGCCGACCGTGCAGCCGTCGAGGAGGACCGACTCACGCACCTCTGCTCCCGCCGCCACTCTGCAGTTCGGGCCGATCACGGCGCGCGGCCCGACCGTCGCCTCACTCGACACCTCAGCGCCGGGGTCGACCAGGACGCCCGGAGAGGTCGGCTCGACCCGCGTCTCCACCTGCCCCTCGAGGATGTCCCAGCTCGCCTGCAAGTAGCGCTCCGGGGTGCCGATGTCCATCCAGTAGCCGTCGAGACAGAGGCCGTATAGCCCCTCGCCGACGAGGCGGGGGAACACCTCGCGCTCGATCGAGACGCTCTGCCCGGGCGGGATCAGGTCGAGAACCGAGCGCTCCAGCACGTACATCCCGGCGTTGACCTCGCCCGGACGGCGCTCGCCCGTCTTCTCCAGGAACTCGACGACCTCTCCCCCTTCGCCGCTGTGGACCAACCCGAAGGCCGAGGAATCGTCGACCGGGTGCAGGCCGATCGTCGCCGCCGCCTGCCGCTCCTCGTGTGCCTCCAGCAATGCGCTCAGCTCGAGGTCGGTGAGGACGTCGCCGTTGAGTGCCAAGAAGCGGTCGCCGAGCTCATCGCCGAGCTCGTCGGCGGCAAAGCGGATCGCTCCGGCGGTGCCCAGCGGCAGCGGCTCGGCTACGTAGCGGATCTTCACGCCGGCCCGCTCGTCCTCGCCGACGAGCGCCTCTTGCAGGACATCGGGCAGGAACCCGCAGGCAAGAACGACCTCGGTCACCCCGTGCCCGGCGAGCCACTCGATCATGTAGGCGAGAAACGGCCGGTCGACCAGGGTCAGCGCCGGCTTCGGCACCGTCTCGGTCAGCGGCCGCAACCGGGTGCCCTCCCCGCCGACGAGAACGATTGCCTGCATACGTCAGTCGGCGGTCGCCGCCGACGGTGCGTCCGCCGTCGCCCTGCCAATCCCCTCATACTCGAAGCCGGCCGAGCGCAGGACCTTGGGGTCGAGGAAGTTGCGGCCGTCGACGAGCAGCGGCCGCGCCATCCGGCCAGCAGCCTCAACCCAGTCGAGCTCGGCGAACTGCGGCCACTCGGTGACCAGCACGGCGGCATCGGCCCCGTCGAGCGCGTTCAGGGCAGAGTCGCTGAGCTCGACCCCGTCCAGCAGATCGCGTGCCGCATCGGCGGCGACGGGATCGTAGGCGACCACCTCCGCCCCCTCTCCCTGCAGCCGCGCCGCCAGCACCAAGCTGGAGGCCTCGCGCATGTCGTCGGTCTGAGGCTTGAAGGCGAGGCCGAGCAACGCCACCCGTCGCCCCACCAGCGACCCAAGGTGGCTGAGCAGCTTCTGGACCACCCGCCGCTTCTGCAGCTCGTTGACCTCGATCACCGCGTTGAGCAACTGGAAGTGGTAGCCGGTATTCCCCGCCAGCATCTTCAGCGCACTGACGTCCTTGGGGAAGCAGGATCCGCCGTAGCCGATCCCAGGACGCAGGAACGAGGGGCCGATGCGCTGGTCAAGCCCCATGCCGCGGGCCACCTCGCCGACGTCGGCGCCAACCTCCTCGCAGACGTTGGCGATCTCGTTGACGAAGGAGATCTTGGTCGCCAGGAAGGCGTTGGAGGCGAGCTTGATCATCTCGGCGCTGGCGACGTCGGTGCGGACGATCTCGCCGCCGAGCGGCGCGTAGATCGCTGCGACAGCGGCGCCGGCCTCCTCGTCGCTGGCGTCGGCGCCGATCACGACCCGGTCGGGGTGCATGAAGTCCTCCACGGCCGAGCCCTCCTTGAGGAACTCCGGACAGGAGACGTAGGCGACGCCGGGCAGGTCGCGGCGGATCGTCCCTCCCGTCCCCGCCGGCACCGTGCTCTTCATCACCAGCGCGTGACCGCCGTCGGCCGGCAGATCCTCGACCACGGTGCGCACGCGGGAGAGATCGGCGTCGCCGGAGCGGGTCGGCGGCGTGTCGACGCAGACGAAAAGGATGCGGGCCGATTCCAGCAGCTCACCCATATCGGTCGTGAAAGTGAGGCGCTCGGCGTTGCGGGCCAGCAGCTCGCCGAGGCCGGGCTCGTGAATCGTCGTCTCTCCGCGCGAGAGAGCGGCGATCTTCTCGGCGAGAATGTCGCGCGCCACCACCCGGTGGCCCAGCTCGGCGAAGCAGGCCGCGGTGACCAGGCCAACCCAGCCCACCCCGATCACGCCGATCGGCTCTCTGCTCTCCGTCATCGTTGCGCCCTCCCCTGCTTTGGCTTCTTGTTCGGGATTATCACCTGTGCCGACCGCGCCATGCCCAGCATCTGGTCATTGGTCAGCGATTGAAGCAGGCTGTTCGAGATCCAGTAGGTGTTGTCGCCTCGGTGCCAGGCGACCATGCTGACGCGATCGCCGTCGATGTAGATGTCGTACTCGCGACCGTGCATCGTCCAGGTTTCGGTTGGGTTGTCGAGGATCGGAGGATCGCTCCAGCCCTGGATGCCCTGAACGCCGAAGTACTGGGTTTCGTATTCGGGCCCGTACTCGGCAACCATCCGGTAGGCGACGTGACGCTTGCCGTCGGTATCCCTGAAGTGGTACACGCGCGGGTCCTGCACGTGGTAGTAGCTGTTGCTTTCGACATACGTGGCTTCGGCGGGGAGGCGCTGCGGATAGAAGACGGGAAATCCGCCGCCGACCTTGCGGGCGACCGACTTCCCCTCGGCTTCGCCCGCTTCTCCAGCCGCGACGAGGCCGTCGCTCCCCGGCGGCTTCGGCTTCCTATGGGGCTTGCTCTTCTTTCTCTTCTGATGCTTCTTCTTCGACTTCGGGCGCTCGCCGCCGTCGAGCGAGCCGCGTGGGCCCCCGCTGGCTTCGATTCCAAGGAACTTGTCGACCGCTTCCCCGATCGCTTCCGGTGAGGCATAGACGAAGCTCGGGCCAAGTTCCGCCGGGAAGTGGACCTCTTTGATCGTCGCGTTGCGCGAAGCGATGAACAGTTTCAGCACCTGCAACATCGTCTCGGTATCGCTGATGTCGGAGGTCGTGTACTTGGTGAAGATGTCGATCAGTTCGCTCTGTCCCAGCACCAGCTGGTCGATCGGAACCCGCTGGCGCGCGGCACTGAGGAAGTCCTGTTGGCGCGCCGCGCGAACCAGATCGGTGTCGGTATGGCGGTAGCGCACGTACTGCAGGGCTTTTTTGCCGCAGAGCAGCTGGTAGCCCGGCTGAACGTTGATTTCGGCATATTCTTCGGAGGGCGGCACGCCGACGTTGGAGTGGTAATAGCGGCGGTCGATGTCGACGTAGACGCAGTTGATCGCGTCCACCGCCCGCACGAAGCCGAGGTAGTCGACGTTGACGACGTGGTTGATCGGCAGGCCGGTCAGTTCCTTCACCACCTGCAGGGTCAGCTTCGGCCCCCCGTAGCTGAAGGCGGCGTTGAACTTTTCGGTCCCGTAGCCGGGAATTTCGACCTTGAGGTCGCGCGGAATCGACATCAGCGCGATCGCGTTCTTCTTGGGGTCGAGGCGCAGCAGGAGCGTCGTGTCGGAGCGCCCGGGGTCTTCGGGTTCGCTGGCCCGCTTGTCGGAGCCGATGATGAGGATGTTCTCCGGCTCGCCGCCGTGGGTCTGGGCGAGAACCCGCTCCACCTTGTTCTGCAGTTTGTTGTTGTGCGAGAGCGCGTCGGCGATGCTGCCGATGTAGAGGAGGATGCTGCTCGAGGTCGCCCCCGCGGTGACGGCGACGATCACGACTGAGGCGAGGGTGAAGCGCCACCAGTAGCGCTTCCGCTTCGGCGGCGGCTCGTGGTCACCCGAGGGCGGCGGCTTCTTGAAGGGCTGCTCGATCATCGCGACCTGGTCAAGCTTCGAGTCGGTCCGGGATCGCCCGCAGGAACTGCTCGAGCGTCTGCCGATAGGCCTGCAGCGAGGAGACCGAGACCCACTCGGCCGGACCGTGATGGCCTTCGCCGACCGGGCCGAACTCGACCGCCGGAACTCCCACTCGCAGGAAGGAGACGGCGTCGGAGGCGCCGTCCCGACCGACGCTCATCGGCTCCCCGTCGTGATGCGCCGAGGCGGCCTCGCGCAGTCCGCGCACGAATGGCGAGTTGCGGTCGACGACCGCCGGCGGCCGTGTGAAGAGCGAGGACACCTCGGCGTCGGGAAGGCCGCGAATCTGCTCCAGAACCGTGGCCGGATCCTGGTCGGGCAGGTAGCGGATATCGACGTCGATCGCGCATCGGTCGGGCACCTTGTTGAGAGCGTCGCCGCCCAAGATCCGGCCGAGGTTGATCGAGGGGCGGTCGAACAGCTCCGAGCTGTGCCGGGCAAACGGTAGCGACTCGATGCTGCGGAAAACGTCGTGTGCCTTCAGCACCGCGTTGTCGCCCAGCCACGGCGTGGCGCCATGCGCGGCGACACCGCTCACCTCCAGCCGCAGCGCCAGCACCCCCTTTGCCTCGACCCCGATCTGCAGATCCGTGGGCTCGCCGGTGATCGCGAAGTCGCCGATGAAGCCGTTGTCGACCAGGCGATCGCTGCCCCTGTCGGCCTCCTCCTCGGACTCCTCGTCGCCGACGATCCCCAGCCGCACCCGCACCTCGTCCTGCTCGCGCATCGCGGCGGTCGTCATCAGCATCGCCGCCAGCGCACCCTTCATGTCATAAGCGCCGCGGCCGTAGAGCCGGTCGCCGTCGAGCTGCGGATCGAACTGACCGGCCCTCCCCGGCACCACGTCGAGGTGGCCGTGCAGGACGACGGTCGGCGCATCCTCGGGCCCGACCTCGGCCTTCAGCACCGGCAGCCCCCGCACCTCTTCGCTGGAGGCCTCGATACCGCGCGCCTCCAACCAGCCCTTGACGAAGCCCGCTGCTTCCAGCACAGCCTCGGGCTCGGACGTGTCGTACCCGATCAGCCGCGTCGCAAGCGCAACCAGCTCCTCGCTCATATGCAGCACCCCCTGCGCAAGGTCCAGCTCGACGCATCCGACATTGACCACACCCCAGGGTGGTAAATGTCGGATGCGAGGGGGAGACGCGCCGATGCGTCTACGCGAGAAGGCCGGGAGAGGGAGCCGGCGCCCCTTCGTGGGAATGTCGCGAAGCGGCGATATGCAATCTGTCCATCGCGCGGCCGCAGGCCGCGCCGCATCATCGGGAGCGGAGGCCGAAGGCCGAGCGACCCAAATTCACGCGAAGGGGCACCGGCTCCCTCCCTCATCCCTGCGCAATAGCGAGAAACGCTTCGGCGCGGTCGCGGTCTTTTTGCGCCCGCCGCCGCTCGCCACTCTTGTCCTCCGCATCGGCGAATCGCTGTTCGGCGTCGGCCAGTTGCTCTTTGAGCGCGCCAGCGTCGAGGTCCTCCGGCGCGATCGCCTCCTCGAGCAGAAGGCGGGCGTGGTTGCCGAAGACCTGCAGCCAGCCGTGCGCCTGGGCGTAGCGGCGCGGCTCCGAGCCGCCCTCGTAAAGCCGCAGCTCCGCCGGCCGCAGCGCCGCCAGCAGCGGCACGTGGTTGGCGAGGATGCCGATCTCGCCAGCCGCGGTCCGGGTCGAGACCTGGCTCACCTCGCCGTTGAAGACCTCCCCCTCGGGGGTGAGGACCTCAACCTCGAATTTGCTCTCGCCCGCCAAGCCAGCCCTCTACGCAGCCGCCGCCGACCCGGCGTTCTGAGTTACCTGGTCGATCGAGCCCTGCATGTAGAAGGCGCCCTCGGGCAGGTCGTCGTGCTCGCCGTCGAGGATCTCGCGGAACCCGCGCACGGTCTCGGCGATGGGGACGAACTCGCCGCTGCGACCGGTGAACTGTTCGGCGACGAAGAACGGCTGCGAGAGGAAGCGCTCGATCTTGCGCGCCCGCGAGACCGTCTGCTTGTCCTCGTCGGAGAGCTCGTCGATGCCGAGGATCGCGATGATGTCCTGCAGCTCCTTGTAGCGCTGCAGCACCTCCTGCACCTCGGTCGCGGTGCGGTAATGGTCCTCGCCGACGACGTCGGGCTTGAGGATCGTCGAGCTCGAGTCGAGCGGGTCGACGGCCGGGTAGATCCCTTTCTCGGAGATCGCCCGCGAGAGCGCCGTGGTCGCGTTGAGGTGGGCGAACACCGATGCCGGGGCCGGATCGGTGAAGTCGTCCGCCGGCACGTAGACCGCCTGCACCGAGGTGACCGAGCCGCGCTCGGTCGAGGTGATCCGCTCCTGGAGTTCGCCCATCTCAGTCTCCAGCGTCGGCTGGTAGCCGACCGCGGAGGGCATCCGGCCGAGCAGCGCCGAGACCTCCGAGCCCGCCTGGACGAAGCGGAAGATGTTGTCGATGAACAGGAGAACGTCCTGACCGCCCTGCTCGCGGTAGTACTCGGCCATCGTCAGCCCGGAGAGGGCAACCCGCAGGCGGGCACCCGGGGGCTCGTTCATCTGGCCGAAGACGAGCATCGTTTTGTCGATCACGCCCGACTCTTTCATCTCGAGCCAGAGGTCGTTGCCCTCGCGCGAGCGCTCGCCGACGCCGCAGAAGGCGGAGAGGCCCTCGTGCTCCTCGGCGATGCTGCGGATCAGCTCCTGGATCAGCACGGTCTTGCCGACCCCGGCGCCGCCGAACAGCCCGACCTTGCCGCCCTTGGCGTAGGGGGCGAGCAGGTCGATCACCTTGATCCCGGTCTCGAGGATCTCCTGGGTCGGAGCGAGATCCGAGGCCTTGGGCGCGGGCCGGTGGATCGGCCAGCGCTCGCCGGCCTCGATCGCCTCGCCGTTGTCGATCGGCTCGCCGAGCAGGTTGAAGATGCGGCCCAAGGTCGCGTCGCCGACCGGGACCGTGATCGGCCCGCCGGTGTCGATCACCTTGTCGCCGCGCTGCAGGCCGTCGGTGGCGTCCATCGCCACGGTGCGCACCCGGTCGTCGCCGAGGTGCTGCTGCACCTCGCAGACCAGCTCGGTCGCCTCGCGATCCTCGTCGCCGGCCATCTCGATCTTCACCGCCGAGTAGATCCCCGGCAGCTTGTCCGGGAAGACGGCGTCGACGACGACCCCGGTCACCTGCTCGACTCGCCCTACGTTCGTTCCGTTGTTGCTCTCGGCCATTGGTTCCTTTTCTCTGGGCTTCGAAAGTTTCTAGCCGAGCGCCTCGGCGCCGGCGACTACCTCGAGGATCTCCTGCGTGATCTCCGCCTGCCTGGCCCGGTTCATCTCCAGGGTGAGATCGTCCATCATCGTCTCCGCGTTCTCGGCGGCGTTGCGCATCGCGGTCATCCGCGCCCCGAGCTCGGAGGCAGCGGACTCGAGCAGCGCCCGGTAAACCGAGATGTTCACGTACTCCGGGATCAGCTGCGCCAGCAGCTCCTCGGCCTCCGGCTCGTACTCCCACAACGCCTGGCTGTGGGCCTTCTCGATCTCGGTCTCCTCGGCGTCGACTTCCTCCTCGCGGGCGCCCTCGCCGATCACGTCGGCCTGCTGCAGGGGCAGCAGCGTCTGCCGCCAGACATGCTGGGTCAGCGGCGAGACGTAGCGGTTGTAGACCAGCTCGACCCGGTCGAGCTCCTCGTCGACGTAGCGCGCGGTCAGCTCCTCGCCGATCTCGCGCGCGTTGGCGAAGCCGGGCCGATCGGTGAAGCCGACGTATGAGGTGCGGACCTCCTGTTTGCGGAAGGTGAGAGCGGAGACCCCCTTGCGCCCGACGGCGGAGAAGGCGGCCTCGGTGCCCTGCCCCCGCAGCTCGTCGCGCAACCGCAGCCCGTCGCGGATCACGTTGGTGTTGAAGGCACCGGCGAGGCCGCGGTCGCCGGTGACCAGCACGATCCCGACCCGCTTCACCTCCTCGCGCTCGACCATGACCGGCACGCGCGGCATCCCCCCCGCCTGCTCGGCGGCGCGGCGGGTGAGCTTGCGCATCCCCTGCGCGTAGGGGCGCAACTGCTCGATTCGCTGCTCGGCCCGGCGCAGCCGCGCCGCGGCGACCATCTCCATCGCCCGCGTGATCTTGTTGATGTTCTTGATCGACGCAATGCGGTTCTTGACGTCCTTCTGGGAAGCCATGGTCTAGCGAGACCCCACGCCGTCAGGCGGGGGTGGCCTCCTTCTCGGCTGCGCTCTCGGCCTCTTCGACGCGGCTCGGCTTTGCCCGCTCCTGCCCGGACTTGATCCGGTCGGACTCGCCGGCCTCGATCGGATCGCCGTGCTCGTCGAAGTCGGCGCCGAAATCGTCGACGAAGTCGCGGATCGCCGCACCCAGCTCCTCCTCGTCGGCCTCCTCGAGCTTGCCGGTCTCGGCGATCCGGTCGAGCAGCTCGGCCTTCTCGGAGCGCAGGCGGATCTTCAGGTCACGCAGGAACTCGCCGACCCGCTCGGTCTTGACCCGGTCGAGGAAGCCACCGGTGCCGGAGTAGATCGCGGCGACCTGGTCGGCCATCTCGAGCGGTTCCCGCTCTTTCTGTTTGAGCAGCTCGACCAGTCGTTCGCCGCGGTTCAGCGTTTTCTGCGTCTCGGCGTCGAGCTCGGAGCCGAACTGGGCAAACGCCTCCAGATCGCGGTACTGGGAGAGGTCGAGGCGCAGCTTCCCGGCGACCTTCTTCATCGCCTTGGTCTGCGCGTTGCCGCCGACCCGGGAGACCGAGATGCCGACGTTGATCGCCGGCCGCACGCCCGAGTTGAAGAGGTCGGACTCGAGGAAGATCTGGCCGTCGGTGATCGAGATCACGTTGGTCGGGATGTAGGCGGAGACGTCGCTCGCCTGCGTCTCGATGATCGGCAGCGCGGTGAGCGAGCCGCCACCGAGCTCGTCGCTCAGTTTCACCGCCCGCTCCAGAAGGCGCGAGTGCAGATAGAAGACGTCGCCCGGATAAGCCTCGCGACCAGGCGGGCGCCGCAGCAGCAGCGACATCTGGCGGTAGGCGTAGGCATGTTTGGTGAGGTCGTCGTAGACGCAGAGGGCCGCTTTGCCGTTGTAGAGGAAGTGCTCGCCCATCGCGCAGCCCGCGTAGGGGGCGATGAACTTGATCGGGGCGGCCTCGTCGGCGGGAGCGGCGACGATGATCGTGTTCTCCATCGCGCCGTTTTCCTCCAGCACCTCCTTCAGCTGAACCACGGTCGACATCCGCTGCCCGATCGCAACGTAGATGCAGATCATGTCCTTGTCGCGATTGTTGATGATCGTGTCGATCGCGATCGCCGTCTTGCCGGTCTGGCGGTCGCCGATGATCAGCTCTCGCTGGCCACGCCCGATCGGGATCATCCCGTCGATCGACATCAGCCCGGTCTGCACCGGCTCGGTCACCGGCTGGCGCTCGACGACGCCGGGTGCTTTGAACTCGGCCGGCCGAGTCTGGTCGGTCGCGATCTCGCCCTTGTCGTCAAGCGGGCGGCCGAGCGGGTCGACGAGACGGCCGAGCAGATGGTCGCCGACGGGGATCCGCAGCAGGTGGCCGGTGCGCTTCACCGTGTCGCCCTCGACGATCTTGTCCCACTCGCCGAAGAGCACGGCGCCGACGTTGTCCTCCTCGAGGTTGAGCGCGAGGCCGGTGACGCCGTGTGGCAGCTCGAGCATCTCGAGCGCCATGCAGTTGTCGAGGCCGTGGATGCGGGCGATGCCGTCGGCGACGGAGAGCACCGTTCCGACCTCGGAGAGGTCGGCGCTGCCGGTGTCCAGTCCCTCGATCCGCTCGCGCAGGATCGATGCGATCTCGTCGGGCTTGATTTCCATAGGGGTGCTCTACGCCTCCTTACGCCGCCTGGGCGACGCTCTTTCGAAGTTTCTCCAAGCGATTACTGATGCTCGCATCGAGGACCATGTTGCCGACCTGCAGGACGATGCCACCGAGTATCTCCGCGTCGACGCGACTCACCAGCTCGACCTTCTGGTCGGTCTGGCGCTCGATCTCCTCGCCGATTTTCGCCACCACGGCCGGGTCCAGCTCGGTCGCGCTGGTCACGGTCACGTCGATCCGCCGATTCTCCTGCTTCCACAGATCCTCGAAATGGCGCCGAACTCGAGCAACCTCTGCGATCCGGTGCTTCTCGATCAGCAGCTCGAGGAAGTTGACGAGCTCAGGATCCGCACCGCTGACGGCGCGCTTCAACCCATCCGCCTTCTCCGCCGAGGAGAAATAGGGGCTGAAGAAGAAGACCCGCAGCTCGTGGTTCGAGTCGAGGGCGTCGGCAAACTGGGCGAGCTCGTCACGAATCGAGTCGAGCTTGCCCTTCTCCTTCGCCACCTCGAACAGCGCCTCGGCGTATACGCGGGCGGCTTCCTGCATCTCTAGCTCTCCGCCCCCGAGAGGGAGGTGAAGTCGACCTCGCTGAGCGCCTCCTCGACCAAGCGACGCTGGTCCTCAGCGGTGAGGCTCTTGCGGGTCACCTTCTCGGTGGCCAGCACGGTCAGGTCGGCAACCTCCTGGCGGATCTGCCCCAGCGAGCGCCGGGTCTCGGCTTCGATGTCGCGCGTGGCAGCCGCGACCAGCTCCTCGCGCTTCTCCTTGCCTGCCGCGGTCGCCTCAGTTTCGGCGGTTTCCGCCGCCTTGCGGGCGCGGGCCATAATGTCGTCCGCCTGCTCGCGAGCCTCGGCGAGGCGCCCGCGGTACTCCTCGAGCAGCTCGTCGGATTCGCGCCGCTGCCGTTCGGCCGCGTCGATCGACTCGGCGATCGTCTTCGCCCGCTTGTCGAGCGCCTCCTGGATTTTCGGGAAGGCGACCTTGCTCAACACCCACATCGTGAAGAGGAAGAGGACCAGCGTCCAGATCATCAGGCCAAGGCCCGGAGAGACCAGGAAGCTGCCGCCCCCTTCATCGCCCGCCGCCTCGGCGGCAAAGGGAACGATGCTCGCTATGTGACCAAAGAGCTCCACGCGATCGGCCTAGAGGAAGAAGGCGATCAGGCCGAAGATGAAGGTGTAGAAGGCGACCGCCTCGGTCAGCGCGAAGCCGAGCCAGCGGATGCTCTGAAGCTCGTCTTTCATCTCGGGCTGGCGGGCGACCGACTCGATCTCCTTGCCGAAGATGAAGCCAATGCCGATGCCGGCGCCGATCGAGCCGAGGCCTGCGCCGACACCGAGGGCGATTGCCTTGCCGGCTGATTCGATCCCTTCGTCGGAGATCGCGGCGGCTATAGGGGACAGATCCATTGAAACAGCGCTCCTTTTCTAGTGACTGGCGGAGGTCGCTCCGCCCAGATAAATCGCGGTGAGGGTGGAGAAGATAAATGCCTGAAGGGTCGCGATAAGGCCGACCTCGAGGATGAAGAAGAAGAAGGCGAGGGGGAAGGTGAGCGCCCCGAGGGCCGCAATGCCAAGCAGCACGGCCAGCCCGCCACCCATGAAGAGCAACAGCAAGTGGCCGGCGAGGATGTTGGCGAAGAGCCGCACCGAGAGCGAGATCAGACGAGCGAAGTGCGAGATCGCCTCGATCACGAAGATGAAGGCCTTGCCGATCGGGTTCATCTCCTCCAGGCCCGGCGGCAGCCAGCTCGCCAGGTAGGGGATGAGGCCCTTGGAGCGGATCCCTTCGAAGTGGTAGGAGAGCCAGACGACCAGGGTGAGGACCAGCGGGATCGAGAGGTTGGCGGTCGCCGCGTAGATCGCGAAGGCGGGAATTTCAAGGCCGAAGACGCTGATCTGGTGCTCGGTGTTGGTCGGCAGCGGCAGGAAGCCGAGCATGTTCGAGAACCAGATCCAGAAGAAGAGCGCGGCGAGGAAGGGGAACCAGCGTGCCGCCATCTTCTGGTCGAGGTTGCCGCCGGTGATCGTGTCCTTGGTCAGGTCGTAGGAGACTTCGATCGCCGTCTGCACCCGGTTCGGCTTCTGCGCCATCCGGCGCGAGATCCAGACCATGACGAAGATCGTCAGCGCACTCGCCAGCACCAGGTAGAGCACCGCCTTGTTGATGCTGAGGTCGATTCCCGCGAGGTGGATCGAGACCCACGGTTCGAGCTTGAACTCGTTCTGGGGCTGGAACGATTCGTCCTTGCCCGAGCTGCCGAAGATCAGCAGCATCAGGATCGCGACACCGAGGTAGGCGCCGATCCCGATCAGGACTTTGGTTTTGGTCTTCATCCCGCCTGCCCCTCCGGCTCGAAGAGGAGGGCGATCCCCTGCGCGGCAAACGAGATCGTGAAGAGGGCGACCAGCAGGAGGGCGGCTGCAAGCCCCGCCTCGCGTTCGGTGAGGAGACCGCCGAGCAGCACCGCGGTGACCATCAGCCAGACGCGGCCCAGCGAGGTCGCGGCGGTGATCCCCATCGCCCTCTGGCGGTTGCCGGCTGCGAGCTCAGCCGCGACACGGCGTGCGGCCAGCACCTGGATCGCTCGCTGTGCGAGCCAAGCGGCGGCGGCAACCGCGTAACCGAGCAGGGGCAACCCCCCGAGCGCGAACACGGCGAGGGCGGCGGCTAGCGCCAGGAGGTCGACATGCTTGGGAGGAGACATAAATCCGCAAAACCCGCCTGTCTTTCAGGCATGTGAGCGGATGGGCGACTATATCCCAAAGGCCAGTCGATCCGCTTTGTAGAGCCAGTTCGTGCCCCTTGTTACAACCTCGCACAAAGTCCGGTGGGGCGTTTGGCAGGCTCTTATCGGTCCGGCTCGACCGCTTCGAACTCGCCCGTCTCGGGATCGACCGCCGGGAAGCTCCCGGTCTCCAGCTCGCGCGCAACCGCGAGGTCGACCTGCGCGGCCGGCGGTACGGGACGGCCCGCATCCCGGCGGAGGCTGACGAGCTGACGCAGCCTCATGCGGCGCAGGTTGAGGATCTCGAGCACCTCGACCAGATAGACGCTGGCGGCCAGCGCCAAGAGGCCGAAGGCGGCCATCACCGCGGTCCAGAAGGCGTTGAAATGGCCGTGGTCGTCGCTGTAGGGAACGAAGCGGAGGGCCAGGGCGAGCGCCGCCATCACCAGCGTCCAGCCGTACAGGTAGGCGAGCGTCCGCCGCTGCGAGAAGCCGATGTCCGCCATCCGGTGGTGGAAGTGCCAGCGGTCGGCGCGGTAGATCGGGCGCCTGTATTTGAGTCGCTTCGCCACCACGAAGCCGGTGTCGAGGATCGGCACCGTGAGGATGATCAAGGGTAAGAAGAGGGCGATCACGGCGTTCGTCTTCAGGGCGCCCTGGACCGCGACCACGCCGAGCAGGAAGCCGAGCAGGTTGGAGCCGGCGTCCCCCATGAAGGTCTTCGCCGGTGGGAAGCCGTGGCGGAGGAAGCCGAGCGAGGCGCCGGCGGTGAGCGCAGCGAGGACGCCGGCGGCGTTGCGCTCCAGCGAGAGCGCGATCACGGCAAGGGCGACGCCGGAGATCACGCAGACCCCCGCCGCCAGCCCGTCGACCCCGTCGATCAGGTTGATCACGTTGATCACGGCAACGATCCCGATCACCGTGCCGACGTCGCCGAGCGAGATGCTGCCGCCGCCGGGCAGGCTCAGCAGATCGACCGAGCCAGGATTGACCTGGCCGAAGAATGGAAGAGTGAAGCTTTCGACCGTGACCCCTGCCGTAACCGGGATCACCACCGCGACCGTCTGCCCGAGCAGCTTCGTCGCCGCCCCGAGGTCATAGATGTCGTCGAGGACGCCGATCGCGGTGATCGCCACGGCGCCGGCGAGGATGGCTCGGGTCTCGGCGTCCCAGGGAAGCCAGATCAGGGCCGAGACCAGAACCCCGGCGAGGATCGCCAGCCCGCCCAGTTTCGGCGTCGGCACCTCGTGCAGCGAGCGCGGGCCAGGCCGATCGATCGCACCGGTGCGCCGGGCGAGCCGGATCGTCAGAGGCGTGAGCAGCAGGGTGACGAGCCCTGCGAGGAGGAAGGCGAGAAAGGCTTCGACGCCGGCGGGCACCTGTCCAGGCTAAGCCGCGTAGCGGTCAAACCACAGGGTGAAGGCGATCAGCCCCCAGAGCTGGCGGCTGAAGTCCTCGCGCCCGGAGCAGTGCCTGTCGAGCATCGAGGTAACGGCGACGGGATCGAGCCAGCCCTGCCCCAAAAGCGTCTCCGCCGAGAGCACTTCGCGCGAAAATCCCTGCAACGGCCCGCGCAGCCAGGCGGCGACCGGGATCGAGAACCCCTGCTTGGGCCCGCGCAGGATCTCCTCCGGCAGCAGCGGCGCCAGAGCCCTGCGCAGCAGCCGCTTCTTGGCCAGGCCGCGCACCTTGAGCGGGGTCGCGAGGCCGAGCGCCATGCCGGCAACCTCGGTGTCGAGGAAGGGAACTCGCAGCTCGAGCGAGTGGGCCATGCTGGAGCGGTCGGTCTTGACCAGCAGGTCGTCGACCAGGTAGATGCCGAGGTCGACGTCCTGGAGGCGGGCGAGCGGCTCGGCGCCGGCGGTCTCCGCGTAGCGCTCGCGATAGACGTCGACCGGGTCCCAGCCAGGGTCACGGTCGCCCAGCAACGAGGCCCGCGCCTCGGTGCCGAAGATCTCCTTCCAGGCGTGGTGGCGCTCCAACGGCGGCAGCCGGGCACCGCGGGCGAAGCGCTTCGCTTTGTAGTCGAAGCTGACCTTCGCGTCGGAGCTGGGCAGCATCTCGGCCAGTGGCGCGGCAAGCGTGGCAAGGCGGCCTGCGCGTGCGGCGAGCAGGTCGGCGACGTAGGTGTAGTAGCCGCCGAACAGCTCGTCGCCCCCCTCACCCGAGAGGGCGACCTTGACCTCGCCCGCCGCCAGCTCGGAGACGAGATAGGTGGGCAGGGCCGAAGAGTCGCCGAAGGGCTCGTCGAAGGCCTCGACCAGCTTCGGGAAGAGCTCGACCGCGTCGGGTCGCAGGACGATCTCGTGGTGATCGGTGCCGTAGCGCTCGGCGACGAGGCGCGCCCGGTCGAGCTCGTCGAAGCTCACCTCCTCGAAGCCGACCGAGAACGTCTTTACCGGCGCCGTCTGCTCGGCGGCGGCCAGCGCGGTGATCCCGGCCGAGTCGACGCCGCCGGAGAGCAGCACCCCGACCGGCACGTCGGCGACGAGGTGGGCGCGGATCGAGTCGCGCAGGGTCTCGCGCAGCTCGGCTGCCAGCTCACCGGCGGGGCCGCGCCTGACCCGGTCGGCGGGTGCTGGCAGCGGTCGCGCGAAGCGCGTCTGGGTCAGATCGCCGTCTCGCCAGATCGCCAGCGTGCCCGGGGGCAGCTTGCGCGCCTCGGCGAAGATCGTCAGTGGGGCCGGAATCGAGTTGAAGGCGAGGTAGGCGGCAACGGCTCTGGGGTCTATGTCGCGTGAGAAGCCGGGCTGCTCCAGCATCGCCTTCAGCTCGGAGGCGAAGGACAAGACCCCTCCGACCGAGCGGTAGTAGAGCGGCTTGATGCCGAAGCGGTCGCGAGCCAGCAGCAGGTGCTGCTTGTGGGCGTCCCAGAGAGCAAGCGCGAACATCCCCCGCAGGCGCTCGACGAAGCCCTCGCCGTACTCCTCATAGAGGTGGACGAGCACCTCGGTGTCGGAGGCGGTGGCGAAACGGTGTCCGCGTTGCTCCAGCTCACGTCGCAGCTCGCGGTAGTTGTAAATCTCGCCGTTCTGGACCACGGTGACGCTGCCGTCCTCGTTGGAGATCGGCTGGTCGCCGTGCTCGAGGTCGATGATCGAGAGGCGGCGCATCGCCAGGGCCACGCCGCCTTCGTGGAAGAGGCCCTCGCTGTCGGGCCCGCGATGAACGAGCCGCGAGTTCATCGCCTTGACGGCCTCGAGGTCGACGCGCGCGCTCCGCCCCGCCGAAGCCATGCCACAGATCCCACACATGGCGCGCAGTCTCGCAGCCGGCACCGAGCCCAAGCCCGACGTGCCGGTAGTTGAGTACCTATATGGGCCGCTAACTTGCGGCACGTTCCCCTGGGGCGAGTTAGCTGGGGGCGGCGGGGCCGCGGCCGGCGACCTTGGCTACGGTCGCGAGCAGGACGCTGACGTAGAGCGGGACCGAGCGATCGGCGATGTACTCCATGTCGTGGGCGAGCTTGTCGGCCCAGGTCTCCTCGCGGGTGATCCGCGTCTGGGCGAACCC
>DATIPC010000082.1:0-57511 GCA_035472395.1 Solirubrobacterales bacterium | reverse complement strand
AGGATGTAGACCTTCCAGCGCCCGCCGGCGGGCGCGTAGGCGACCCGCTCGCGCAGGTCGCGAACGTCGTCGACCGAGCGGTTGGAGGCGGCGTCCATCTCGATCACGTCGACCGAGGTGCCGGCGGCGATCGTCAGGCAGGACTCGCACTCGCCGCAGGGGGTCACGGTCGGCCCGCCCCGCTCGCAGTTGAGCGAGCGGGCGAGGATCTTCGCCATCGAGGTCTTGCCGGTGCCGCGCGAACCGACGAAGAGGTAGGCGTGGTGGACCTTGCCCTGCTCGACCGCGTTGCGCAGGGTGCGAACCACGTGCTGCTGACCGACCACCTCGTCGAAGGAGCCGGGGCGGTGGCGCCGGTAGAGGGAGATCGAGTCGCTGGTCGAGGGCACTCTGGCCAGTGTATCCACGCCCCAAGCGCCCCCCGCGGGGGGCGTGTCCGAGTTTTCGGGTCGCATAGGACCCATAAAGTCGGACACGCCCCCCGGGGATGGCACCGGTAGGTTGCGCCGGTGCCGACGCGGGCCCGCAACTGGCTTACGCCTGCCGCCTGGGTCGCCGCAGTCGCGGCGCTGCTGCTGCTGATCTTTCCGCTCGGCTTCCCCAACTACGACACGATCTACGCGCTCCTCTGGGGACGGGAACTGGGCGATGGGCTGGACCCCGATCGGGGCGCCGCTCTTCCCCCCACCCCCCACCCCCTGGCCGAACTCTTCGGCCTCCTCGCCTCACCGTTGAATGGCGGCGCGATCGACCTGACGATGGTCGTCGCCTATATCTCGCTCGGCCTCGTCGGCTACCTCGTCTACCGGCTGGGCTCGCTCTGGTTCGACCGCCCGATCGGCGCGGTCGCAGCGCTGATCGTCCTCACCCGCGCCCCCTTTCTATCCAACGGCCTGCGCGCCTACGTAGACCTGCCCTACATCGTCCTCGTCCTCGGCGCCCTCGTAATAGAGACGAAGCGCCCCCGCGCCGGCTGGCCAGTCCTCGCCCTGCTCGCCGCAGCTGGACTACTGCGACCGGAGGCATGGCTCTTCAGCTTCGCTTACCTGGCCTACCTGCTGCTCTGGCCGGGCGAGTCACGAACGCATCTCGAGGGAGAGGGCGGGGTGCCCCTCGAACCGGCGGATACTCAAAACGGCGGTCTAATTAGACCGCCGTTTGCTGGGGCGAGGGGCACCCTGCCCTCTCACACCGCCATGCTCGTCGTCCTCGCCCTGGCTGGCCCGGTGCTGTGGGCGCTGTACGACTGGATAACCACCGGCAGCCCGACCTACTCGTTCACCGGCACGCGCGAAACGGTCGAAGCTCTGGGGCGGCATACCGGGCCGGTCGACCTCATTCTCTACGGGCCGCGCGCGCTCGGCGAAGTCCTCCAGTGGCCCGGAATAGTCGCAGCCCTCGGGGGAGTCATGCTCGGCTTTGCCTTCCTGCGCCGGCGCTCGACGCTTGGCATCGCGGCGGCTGTGCTGTCGCTCGGTGCATTCGCGGTGCTGGCCACCGCGGGCTTGGCGATCATTGCCCGCTATACGATGCTCGCCGCGGCGATCCTGACCATTTTCGTGGCACTCGCCCTGCTGGGTTGGCGGCTGCTAGAGCAAGGCCACCCGTGGCGTCGTGCCTGGCAGGCCTTCTCCGCCGTGGTCGTGCTGATGTTCGTCGTCTGGGCTCCGAACCAGTGGGACCTGCTCTCGCGGGTCGACACCGACCTCACCAACCAGGGCGAGATCGAGTCCGACCTCAGCGATCTCGCCAGCTCGAGCGCCTTCGAACCGCCCTGCCTGCCGATCTCGGTTCCCAACCACCGCGCGGTTCCCCGGCTCGCCTTCGACCTCGACGTGAGGCCTTCGCGCATCGTCAGCTCCTCCGAGCAACGCCAGCCCAGGCGCGGCTACTTCCTCGATCCGGCCAGCCCCTTCGTAATCCACAACTTCATCCTCGACCCAAATGACCCGGCACGCCTCGAAACCAGCGTCCCCCCCAACTTCCATCGCGTCGCCCGCAACGAGTCCTGGGTCCTCTACCGCCGCTGCTGAGGCGCCTTTTCTAATGCAGTGCAGCGACCCAGTCGGGGCCATCTTCAGCTACGAGATCTTCAGTCGATATAGCAAGCGATGATCCGAGCCTCTCGCAATTGGCGCGTGCTGGCCGGCGTCGTCGTCCTGATCGTTGCGCTCTTCGCCTTCCAGCGCCTGACCGCGTCACGGGACTCAACCAAGATCAGACAAGCGATCGAGAGCGTGGCAACCGGCGTCGACCCTTCCCACTGCACCGAGAAGGCGACCGAGGGGTATCTCGAGCAGACCACGGGCGAAGAAGCGCCGTTTGCCGATGAGGCCTGTGAAAGCAGGGCCGGAGAAGGTGCAGCGGACTCGGTCGACGTGCGCGATATCGCAATCGACGGCGACCGCGCGACGGCGGTCGTGGCGAACAAGGGTGGGTCCTTCGATGGGTCACGGCTAGTGGTTCGGCTCATCGACCGGGACGGCGGCTGGAGGCTGGACCGCATCGTCGAGTTCGCCGACTTCGACCGGGCGAAGTTCCGCCGCGCCTACCGGAAACGGCTGCTCGAGCTCGGCTTCCCGAGGGTGGCCGCAGAATGCGTGCTCGGCAGGGAACAAGTCCTCTCCGACACCGAAGTCGAGCGTGCGGCTTTGCACCCTGCCGACAGCATCTTCGCCAGGTTCGTGGTCGGGTGCGATCGAGAGGGCGTGGAGCGCAACGTGACCAAGGCGGTCTCGGACCCGCAGCTCGACTTCCCGAAAAGCGCGATCGAGTGCGGTAGGCAGCGACTCAAAGCGGCCACGGATGCAGAGCTCGTCCGCATCCAACTCGACGCCCAGGCCTACAACGAGCTTCTCCTCGCCTGCGGCAGAGAGGCGTTCCTCGACTATTACAGGGGAAGCCTTGCCAGCGTCAGCGATCTCGATTCCGCCAGCATCGATTGCGTCATCAGGGCCCTCCGAAGGCTGCCGAGCAGGAATGTGCCTCGCGTGACCTACGACCAGACCAGGTTCGGGGCATTGATCGAAGGTTGCGAGTCACGGCGCTAGCCCCCACGCTCAATCGCCTCCACGGCGGCATGGGTGGCTGCGGCAAGATCGGGGTTGGCAAGATCGATGGCCGGCGGCAGCTCGACATGCAGCTCGCTCGAGGGGTCCAGTTGAGCATGTAGTCGGTTCGAGCAAGAGCCAAGGACGTGGCCGCCACGGCTGCGGTCGTCGGAGATGAAATGGAGGTGGTAGCCGCTGACCTCGATCCCCTCGACATAGTCGGGAAAGCGGAAGCCGAGCATCGTCCCCTCGATATCGGTCAGCTCGAAGACGTGCTGCTCGGCGACGACCTCGGTCAGCGGTCGGTAAGGCGGGCTCTGCCCCGGCACCGAGCGGGCGCGGACCAGCTCGAAGCGGCCGTCGAGGCGGATCGCGCAGGAGGCTGCCCCCTCGGGGATCACCTCGTCGAGCTGTGCCAGCAGCTCCCCGTGGTCGAACGGCCCGCCGAGCCGCCGCTCGATCCTCGGCTCGAAGCGGGTCACGACGGCAAAGGGAGTCCGGGCAGCGAACTCGACCTCACCGACTCCACCGTCGACGTCGGCGCGGTAAAAGCGGCCGTCGAGCGCGATCATCTCTCCATCGAGGCCGTTCAGGGTGCCGAGGCCAAAGTCGCCGTGCTCGGCCAGCTCGGCGAAGGTGAGGTCACCGTCATAGGCGCCGTCCAGCAGGGCGCCGATCGTCGAGGCTTGAAAGAGGACGTGGTGCCGCAGCTCGGCGTGGAGGTCCTCCTCCCGCATCGTCTCCACGTGCAGCGCCCTGATCCAGCGCTCGTCCAGCATGGCGGGCAGTCTTCCATGCAAGCATGGCCGCCATGGCGGCGATTGAACTACGCGGAGTTGTTAAGAGGTTCGGCCCGATCACCGCGGTCGACGGTCTCGATCTCGACGTCCCCGAGGGGATCTGCCTCGGCCTGCTCGGGCCCAACGGCGCCGGCAAGTCGACGACGATGCGGCTGATCACCGGGCAGGCGCTGCCCGACGCCGGCGAACTGCGGGCGCTCGGCCACGAGCTGCCCGGCGATTCGAAGGCAGCCCGTGCCGAGATGGGGGTCGTGCCGCAGCTCGACAACCTCGACGTCGACGTCACCGTCGAAGACAACCTGGCCGTATACGCGCGCCTCTACCGGGTCGCCGACGTCGGCGCCGCGGTCGACCGAGCGCTCGATCTTGCCCGCCTGCGCGACCGCCGCCGCGACGCCGTCGACGAGCTCTCCGGCGGTATGCGCCGGCGCCTGCTGCTGGCCCGCGGGCTGGTTCACGAACCGCGACTGATCCTGCTCGACGAGCCGACGGTCGGCCTCGACCCGCAGATCCGCACCGAGCTCTGGACCCTGATCGACAACCTGCGCTCGAGCGGCACCACGATCCTGATGTCCACCCACTACATCGAGGAGGCCGAGCGGCTGGCCGACGAAGTCGCGGTGATGACGCACGGCAAGGTGATCAGCCGCGGCAAGCCGGCCGAGCTGATCGTCGAGCACGTCGGCCGCGAGACGGCCGAGGTCTACGGCCCTCCCGACCGCCTCGCCGCAGTGCGGTCCGATGCCGAAGCGCGCGGTCTGTCGGTACGCTCAGCCGGCCCCGCGATCGCCATCGTCGGCTCCGAGCGGGCAGACAACGGGGCGATCCCCGACGACGCGGTGGTCCGCGCCGCCACCCTCGAGGACGTCTTCGTGATGTTGACCGGGGAGGGAGCCGAGTGAGGCGCCTGGAACCGGCCGCGATCAGCGGCGTGATGAGCCGCGAGCTGGCCAACTTCCGCACCTACTGGAAGGGCACGACCTTCTCCAGCATCCTCGAACCGATCGTCTACCTGCTCGCCTTCGGCCTCGGCCTCAGCGCGACGCTGGTCGACGAAGTCCACGGCGTCCCCTACGTCCAGTTCGTCGGCACCGGCATGGTGGCCACCGCGGTTATCTTCTCCAGCGCCCTGCCGGCGATGTTCGGCACCTTCGTCAAGCACCGCTTCCAGAACACCTACGAAGCGATCCTCGCGGCGCCGGTCGACGTCGAGGAGCTGGTCAGCGCCGAGATGCTCTGGATCGGCCTCCGCGCCAGCGTCTACGGCTGCGTGCCGCTGCTGGTCACGATGCTCTTCGGGCTGGACCCGGCGCCGGGGATGCTGCTGGTGCCGCTCTTCTGCTTCGCCACCTCCCTCGGCTTCGCCGGCTTTGGCATCGCGATGGCGGCGATCGTCGCCAAGATCGACCAGTTCAACTACGTGACGGCGCTCTTCGTCACGCCGCTCTTCCTCGTCTCCGGCGCCTTCTTCCCGATCGACGAATTGCCGGAGGGCGTGCAGATCGTGGCGCAGCTCAACCCCCTGCACCAACTGGTCGAACTGGTGCGGGGCGGCGCCTTCGGCTACGAGGCGGTCGACCTGATCCGCTTCGCCGGCCTCGTCGCCTTCGCCCTCGTGATGTGGCGGATCGCGGTCAACCGGATGGCAGCGCGCTTGATCGACTAGATGCGCGGCGGGTAGGCTGCCGCCGCCATGCCAGGCGGCTTCAAACGCTCCTCGCGGTTCGGGCTGATCGGGGTCTTCGTCGTCGCCGCGATCATCCTCGTCATCGCCACCACAACCGGGCAAGGCGAAGCCAACCAGAAGACGACGCTGGTGTTGGTCTTCGGCGTGATCGCGGTCTTCTGCCTCATCCTTTTCGCCCTGCAGCGCTCAGACCTCAATCGGGTCTCCGGAGCGGACGCCCGCGGCAGCTCCCGCGCCGCCGCCGAAGGCGGGCGGCAGGTCGAGAACCCGACGACGATGGGCGAAGCCGACCTCTGGGCGGCGATGGCCGTGAAGCCGATCGGCGCCGAGGCAGTCAAGGCGCGGGCCGCGGGATGGGAGGCGGGTCGGCGCAGCCAGAACCTCGCCATGGTCGTTACCGCCCTGATCCTCGTCGTCGTGCCCGCGATGTACCTGCTCGAAAGCTTCCTGCCGCTGCTGATCGGCGCGCCGGTGATCGTCACCTTCGCGCTCTGGGGAAGCATCCGGGCGCTGCTGCCTGGCGGTGAGATGGACCGCGGCTACGAGAACGTCGGCAAGGCGATGGAGCCGCTGGGGCTAGATGTAGCTACTCAGGACGTTGTTCCAACTCGGCGAGCCGAGCCGCAGGCGCCTTATGGCCGAGGGAGCCGTGTCGTCGAGTGAAGTTGTAGTGGGTGAGCCAGCCGGGCAGCGCCGCGGTGCGCTCTGCCGAGGAGCCGTAGATGGCTCCATAGGCCCAGCGGTTGGTGAGCGTCTGGATGAATCTCTCGGCCTTACCGTTGGTCCGCGGCCGATAGGGGCGGGTGAAGAGGTGGCGCATGCCGAGCTCCGCGCATGCCTGCGCGTGAGCCCTTGAGCGGTAGCAGGCGCCATTGTCGGAGAGAACCCGCTCGACTGTTATCCCCATGCCCTTGAACCAGGCGACAGCCCGCCGCAGGAACTCGGAGGCGGTCGGGCCTTTCTCGTCGCCTAGCACCTCGACGTAGGCAAGGCGGGTGGCGTCGTCGACGCAGACGTGGACGAACTCCCAGCCGAGCGCTCCGCTGCGCCGGCCGCGGTACCTGCCCTTTGACTGGGAGACTCGCGAGCCGCTGATCCGATGCCCGACGCCGTTGATGCGCCCGAGCTTCTTGATGTCGACGTGGATCAGCTCGCCGGGGCGCTTTCGCTCGTAGCGGTTGGCCGGCTCGGGAGGCTCAAGGCGGCTGCGCTTGCCAAGGCCGGTCCTCTTCAGCCATCTGGAGACGGTCGAGAGCGCCAGGCCGAGGACCTCGGCGATCTCGGCGGCGGTCATCCGCAAGCGTCGCAGGGCCGTGATTGCCTTGACTCGGTCGGCGGGCAGCTGGGTGGGGCGCTCCCTCGGAGCGGAGCTGCGATCAAGCAAACCCACCTCTCCTTCCGCTCGCCAGCGGGCCAGCCACTTGGCGGAGGTTCGCTCGCTGACGCCGGCGGCCTCGGCCGCCGTCGCCAGCGACCAACCTCCCTCGAGGCGGTCTACGAGCAAACGTCTGCTCTTCGGGCAGGTTCGAGCATTAGCGTGGAGCTTCATCCGGGTTCTCCTTGTCGGTGGGTGGGTCGCACCCCCAGCCTTCAAGGAGGCCCGGATGAACAACGTGGTGAGGAACTACAGCGAGGTCACCGAGCGGCCCAGCGCCAACGTCGAGGTTCGCGAAGCGACGACGGGTCGGGTGGGGCCGAAGATCCATGGTGCGCTGGTGCTCAGCGGCGAACGCCACGGGCGCCGCGTCTCGGCTCGCCTCGGAAGCACCGAGACGGCGCCCCGCAGCGAGGTCACCGTCACGACCTCCGTCCCCGAGTTCAGCGCGAAATCCCGCGACGGCCGGGTGCGCCCCGGCGACAGCGCACCCGAGAATCTGGTTGCGGCACTGAAAGCCGTTCCCAACTCGACCCGCTGGAAGAAGGTCACGGTCGAGGGCGGCCCCGAGGGCGTCACGGTCATCCGCAAGGGCGGCGAGCAGGCCGACTGGCTCTGCGACCTCTGGCTCGCCGAGCGGCTCGCCTCGTGCTGAGCAGGGCGATCCAAGCCAACCTCGGTCGCCTCTTCGGCAGCCTCGTCGACCCCGAGGAAGCGCAGCTCTGGAGCGGCGGTTCTCGATCGAGGCGAGCGATTGAAGGGTGAAAATGGACCGTGCACCCGCCTTCGAAGCGAGGTCCCCAGGCGTGTCCGTCGCGTTTGGCTCAAGCCGGGCTTACCTGCGGCACCCGCGGCATCCGCTTAAGGCTGCTTCCTTCCGGACCTGACCTGATTCGCGTGCCCACGTCGCGCAGGACCCGGCCGTCAACGCCGCCTGCGACGCACCGACCCCGAAGGCCAGCTCCTCAGAACGGTATTCGGCCCCGCTAGAGCGGATTGCGGGTTACAAGGCACCGCTAATTCCCCGCCTAGCACGGTCCACTCGCGATCCTACCTCCCCAACCAAGGACGTGCCGCAAGTTAGCGGCCCATATAGGTACCTAAGTTCCGGCACGTCGAGGTACCTAAGTTCCGGCACGTCCCGCATAGGATCGTCTGGACTTGATCCACGTCGACACCGAATCCTTCTTCGTCATCGTCATGATCGCCGCTGTAGCGGCGATCGCCGTCGCCGTCGTGCCGCGCCAATTCGCGCCACCGGTGGTGGTCGTCGAGCTGATGCTTGGGATCGTCGTCGGCCCCGAAGTCCTCGACCTCGCCACGACCAGCAGCTTCATCGAATTCTTCTCCAACCTCGGCCTCGGGATGCTCTTCTTCTTCGCCGGCTACGAGATCGACTTCGAGCGGATCCGGGGCAAGCCACTTCAGTTGGGCGCCCTCGGATGGCTGCTCTCGGTCGCGCTCGCCTACGGGATAGGCGGCGCCCTGGCAAAGGCCGGCATCGTCCTCTCCTTCCTCTACACCGGCTCGGCGATGGCGACGACGGCGATCGGCACGTTGATCCCGATCCTGCGCGACAACGGCGAGCTGAAGACCAGATTCGGCACCTACCTGCTGGCCGCCGGCGGGATCGGCGAGTTCGGCCCGATCCTGCTGGTCACCCTGGTCCTCTCGACCACCAACCCGCTGCACGAGGGGGCGATCCTGATCGGCTTCATCGTCCTCGCGCTTGCCGTGGCGCTGGTCTCGGTACGGCTCGCCTGGCGCGGCTGGGGGGCGCTGGAACGAACCTTTGAGACGAGCAGCCAGCTTGCGGTGCGGGTAACCGTGGTGCTGGTCTTCGGCCTCGTCCTGCTGGCGAGCAAGCTCGGCCTGGACGTCCTGCTCGGCGGCTTCGTCGCCGGGATGATCGTGCGGCTGGCGCTCAAGGGCCACGAGCTGCAGGTGTTCGAGTCGAAGCTGACCGCGGTCGGCTTCGGCTTCTTCGTCCCGTTCTTCTTCATCACCAGCGGCATCGAGTTCGACCTCGGCGCGCTCGGCTCGGTCACCGCCTTGCTCAAGCTGCTGATGTTCTTCTGCCTCTTCCTGGTCGTCCGCGGCACGCCGGCGCTGCTGCTCTACCGTGGTGTCCTGCGCAGCCGCCAGCGCATGGCCCTGGCCTTCTACTCGGCCACCGAGCTGCCGCTCGTCGTCGCGATCACCACGATCGCGACCGAGGAGGGCCACATGAAGACCTCGACCGCCGCGGGCCTGGTCGGCGCGGCGATGCTCTCCACCCTGATCTTCCCCTTCGTCGCCCAGGCGCTGCAGAAAAGCGCGGTCGCGGCAGGCGAGACCGGGCCACCAGGCGAGGGCCCTCTCCCCGCTGCAGAGCAGGCCCTCGCCTGATCGCGCGGAGCTGCGCAGGCCCATCTCCTAACTCCGGAGCCCCGTAATATCCGCAAGCCCAGGGCGCGTAGCTCAGTGGGAGAGCGCTCGCCTCACACGCGAGAGGTCGCTGGTTCGAACCCAGCCGCGCCCATCCAGGCCTTTGCGACCAAACAGATCCTGCGCCGCTATGGTCTCCTCGCCGGATCCCTCCGGCGCGTAACTCGACATGAAAGGGGTCAGGTTGACCGCCGATGAGTTCAGCGAGATGGGGCCGATCGATTATCTGCTCATCGAGTGGCCGGGGCGCCAGCCGACCGGAGAGGCAGCGCCGCACCTGATCGACCTCGTCGATCGCGGGCTGATCCGGATCCTTGACTTCGCCTTCATCGCCAAGGCCGATGACGGCTCCGTTGCCGCGCTCGAGATCTCCGACCTCGGCGACGAGGTGGCGGCGTTCGTGGCTTTCGACGGTGCCTCTTCGGGCTTGCTCTCGGACGAGGACATCGGCGAGGCCGCCGGCGCGCTGGAGGCCGGGACCTCGGCAGCTCTGCTCGTGTTCGAGAACCGCTGGGCGGCCCCGTTTGCAACCGCGGTGCGCCGGTCGGGCGGCCAGTTGGTCGCAAGCGGGCGCATCCCGATCCAAGCCGTGCTCGCCGCGCTGGACGCGGCCGAGACGGCGCCCTGAGGAGAAAAGGAGACCGTCATGCCAGGACTGCTTCGAGGAGTCGCACGGACCGCCGCCATCGCCGGGACCGCAACCGCTGTGAGCAACCGCGTTTCGCGCCGGCAGGGCCAGCGCTGGGCGCAGCAGGAAGAACCGCAGCAAGCGCCCGCCGCCGCTCCCGAAGCCGGGCAGTCGACGATCGATCAGCTCAAGGAGCTCGGCGAGCTGAAAGCCCAGGGAATTCTCACCGAGGAGGAGTTCGCCGCCCAGAAGGCAAAGCTGCTCGCCGCCTGAATTCGCCGTGAACCAGTCCACGGCAACACCACCGCAGAAGCCGGCGGCGGGAGGCTCATCCAACTCATCGGGACCGGTCAGCCTGGCCTCGATCGGGATGCTCGTTGCCCCGCTCATCGCCGCCCTCGGCGGCCTGGCCCTGACCGGCACGATCGGGCGGGTTCAGCGCGACTACCCCGGGTGGCTCTCGGTCGCGATTGGCCTGGTTGTCGCCTCCGGAGCGGTCTGGGTCCTAGCGTCGACTCTGACCGCCCCCGAACAGGGGAAGAAACGGGGTGCGCTCGACATCATCCTGCGCATCCTCTCCGTCTTCCTGGCGGCGGCGGGATTCATCCTGGCACTGGAGCTGGCCGTCTCGACCGCCAACAACGAGCCCCGGCCCCAGCTCTCCGCCATCCTCAGCGAAGACCACTCGAAGCTGACGACCACAGTTGCGGCCTCGGACCTGCCCAGCAACCACCGCCTCGCTTTTCGCATCGAACTGCTCGCGAACTCGAGCCTCGTCCAGCCTCTGTACCAGGCCTACGTCGGCCCCAACTCCGATGGCAACGTGGAGCAGACGATCACGACCCCGCTCCCGCCGGCCGGGTACAACGAAATCAGCGTCAAGGCCTACACGGGAACGACCGCGCCAACCTGCGACGACTTCTCCGCCGTCAGGGAAAACGCCACGATCGGCTCCGGCACCGGCTGCGTGATCGTTTCGCTGCCCCAGCCCACAAACAGGTGAGGCAGCCGACGATGAACGGTCTCACTCTCCCTCGAGCACCGAGAGCAGGTTACCGGCCGGGTCTTTGAACCAGGCGATCTTCGGGCCGGGATTGTGGGCGATGCCTTTCTCGTCCTGATCGAAGCTGTCGTAGCGCTCGAAGCTGACGCCGCGCGCAGCCAGCTCTGCGACGGCGGACTCGACGTCATCGACCTGGAAGTTGAGAATCGTGTACGTGGCGGGTTGGAAGTCGGGTTTCAGATAGACGATCGTGTCGCGGTCGCCGGCCAGGTTCAGGGACAGCAGCCCGTTCCGCTCGTCAAGGACGGAGACCCGCAGCCCCAAGGTCTCGCCGTAGAACCGCTTCGCCGCATCCAGGTCATCGACGGCGAAACCGCTGAAGGCTTTGGTGTCGGCAAGCATCGGAACTCCTTTCCTCGCTGATCCCCGCCTCGACTCGACCCTACCCGGACAGCTCGGGAATGAAGCGCTCGATGTGCTCGGCGATCGTCCTGCGGACCCATTCCTGGGTCGTCGCATCGGCCATCCGGTAGCGGCCGATCAGCATCTTCTGATCGTCGAGGGGTAGGCCGGCGATCTCCCAGCGCACCGCGAGACGCTCGAAAAGCAGCTCCGAACGGCGCCGCCAGGCATCATCTCGCGTGGTGGCCGCCGTCGCCGGGCCCTCGCCGAGCTTGTCGATCGTGCCCGCGCTCAGCGACTGCCGCAGGGTGAGGACGTTGCCCTCCGCGTCGGTGTAGGCGACCGTCGGTGCCTTCTGCCGGGCGCGGCGTTTCTGCTTGCGCTTCGCCATCGATCCGAGTCTGCCACGGAGTGATGCCGGGCGCTCAATCCTCGCCGCCGGGCCGCCGGCGAGCCCGTTTGCGCGCGCCGACCTGGCGCTTCTGCTCGAGGCGGCGCTGGCGAGCAGCACGGCTTGGCTTGGTCGGGCGACGCCGGCGCGGCACCACCAGACCCGCCGCGATCTTCTCCGCCAGCCGCCCCAGCGCCAACTCCCGGTTGCGCGCCTGACCGCGCGCCTCCTGGGCGATGGCCGTCACCACCCGCCCGGCGCGACCGAGCAGCCGCGCTCGCTGCGAATCGTCGAGGGCGTTCGACGCCCGTACGTCGAAGACGGCTTCCACTCGCGAAGCGGTGACGTTGGCATGCTGCCCACCGGGGCCCGAGGAGCGGCTGGCACGCAGCTCGATCTCTCCCAGGGGGATCGAGAGCTGCTCACTGATTCTCAGCTCCTCGGCCACTCTGTCTCCGCAGCGGCGCCTCAGAGGGCGTCGATCTTCGCCGCCAGCTTGAAATCGGCTGCGGTTACTCCACCCTCCGAGTGGGTGGAGAGCGAGACCGTGACCGTGTCCCAGGAGATCTCCAAATCGGGGTGGTGGCTCATCTCCTCGGCCGGCTCGACCAAGCTCTTGACGAAGTTCACCGAGCCGACGAAGTCGCTGCGCTTGAAGCTCTTGCGAATCGCGTCGCCGTCCCGCTCCCAGCCGGGATGCTCCGCCAGCCTCGCCTCGATCTCGGAATCCCCCAGTGGCGCCATCGCCCTATGCTGACACAAGGCAACCGGCTGCAACCATGAGTGACGCTCTTCCCACCCTCTGGCAGATCGACGTCTCGCACTACAGCGAGAAGGCGCGTTGGGCGCTCGCCTGGAAGGGCGTCGAGCACCGCCGCCGCTCGCCCGTGCCGGGCGCCCACATGGCCGTCGCCCTCTGGCTGACCCGCGGCGCCCAGTACACCTTCCCGGTGCTGAGCATCGACGGAGAGAGAATCGGCGACTCGACCGCGATCATCGCCGCGCTCGAGGAGCGCTATCCCCATCCGGCCCTCTACCCGGCCGACATCGCGCAACGGCTGCGTGCGCTCGAGCTGGAGGAGTTCTTCGACGAAGAGCTGGGGCCACAGATCCGGCAACTCGCCTGGTACGAGTTCGGCAACGACCGGGAGAGCTTTGCGAAGCTGATGGAACAGACCGCACCCGCCCCCCTGGCCAAGTTCGGCCGCCCAACTGCCGCCTACGCCCGCGCCTACACCGCGCTTCGCTTCCGCGCCGGCAACGCGGAGGAGGCCGAACGGGCGCGCGTCAAGGTCCTCGCCGCTCTCGATCGTCTCGAGGCCGAGCTGGGAGATGGCGAGTACTTGGTCGGAGACAGCTTCAGCGTCGCCGACCTCACCGCCGCCTCGCTCTTCTACCCGCTGGCGAGCCCCGAGGAGGGCCCGCTCAGGGCCGACTCGCCTGCGGCAAAGGGCTTCGAGGTCTTCCGCGAGCCGCTGAACGAGCGACGTGGCGTCGAGTGGGTGAGGGAGATGTTCCGCCGCCACCGCAAGCCGGCGAAGACCGCGGCGGCGACACCCATGCCGAGCTAGCGCTCAGCCGCCGATCGGCGCCCGCGGGTTGCTGCCGTAGAAGATCAGGGTTCCGAGCATGCCGATGATGTGGACCATGATGATGTTGACCACCATCGACCTGGCGGTCGCCGTCCCCACGCCCACCGGCCCGCCGGAAGCGGTGTATCCGTAGTAGCAGCCAACCAGGACTATCACCGTGGTCATCACCATGCCCTTGGCCAAGCTGAAGAGCACGTCGACAGAGTCCTGGTACGTCCAAAAGATCAGCAGGTAACCACCCGAGGAGACGTCACCGACTTGGTCGACCACCGCCAGGTAGCTGGCGAAGTAGGCGATCCCGACCCCCGCTAGATACAAGAACGGGATAGCAATCCAGGCGCCGAGCAGGCGGGTGGCGGCGAGGAAGGTAACCGGCGGGATGCCCATCACCTCGAGCGCATCGATCTCGTCGGAGATCCGCATCGCGCCAAGCTCGGCGACGATTCCGGTGCCGACCTTGGCCGAGAGGATGTAGCCAAAGGCGTAGGGCAGGCCCTCGCGCAAATCGCAATAGGCAGAGAAGAGGCCGGCCAGAGAAGGGGCGCCGATGGAGCGATTGAAGTAGGCGCCGATCACCCCGCACTGGAGGCCGAGGATGAAGACGAAGGCCCAGATGATGATGGCCGAGCCGAAGATCAGGATGCCGGCCTGGCGCAGGCTCTCGCCGAAGAAACGCAGGACGCGACCCGAGTAGACGAGACCGGCGACGCGCGAGCCGAAGCGAGCGATCTCGCCGAAGGCGTCGATCCAGCCACGCGGGACGTCGAGCCAGCCGATCAACGTATGGTCTGCAATTCGGGGTTGGTAGCGAGCAGAACCGTGGTGAACAGGTAGAGGAAGGCGAAGACGCCCATGAAGGCGATCACGACCGCCTGATTGACGGCGCGACCCACCCCGGCGGGGCCGCCCGAGGCGGTCATCCCCTTGTAACAGCAGACGACGGCGATGATCGCCCCGAACATGGAGCACATCGATACCGAAGCCGCGAGGTCGGTTATCGAGGCGTTGGAGAAGAGCGTCGCGAAGAAGCCGCCGAGCGGCTGCTTGTAGAGCAACTCGGCGGCGATGCCCGCGGTGAGGCCGAAGACGATCGCAAAGATGTCAAGTAACCCGGTGATCACGACCAGCGCCAGAAAGCGCGGCACGACCAGATTCTTGATCGGGTCGACGCCGAGCACCTGAAGGGCGTCGAGCTCCTCGCGGATCTTGCGAGCGCCGAGGTCGGCGGTGATCGCGGTTCCGGCGACGCCGCCGACGACGACCGCGGTGACGATCGGCCCGATGAAGCGGACCGCGGTGACGACGAAGAAGCCACCGAGGCGATCGAGGTTGCCGAAAAGGGAGAGGATGCCGGCGGCCTGCAGCCCCGGCGCGCCCAGACAGAGGGCGAAGGTCGAGATCGTCATCGGGAACCAGGACAGCTTGAGGACGAAGAGAAACTGGCCGACCAGCTCCTCCCCGTAGGGGTACGGCGGTTTTACCGCCGAGACAAGCGTCTTCGCGGTGAGGATCACCATCTCCCCCGCCTGCTCGACGAACGACTTGGCGGGCTGGAACGCCCGCGCTACAGCTTGCGCCGCCACCAGCTCATCGCCCGCTCGAGTGGCCCGGACTCCGATTCGGTCGATCCTGGCTCCGTGCCAGAGCTCGCCGTCTGACGACGCTGGGCCCTTTCGCGTCCCACCTGTCGCGCCCGCTGCTCCGCCGCCCGCTGGGCCTCGGAGAGCTGGGCGATCAGCGTGTCACGCGTCTGCTCCAGCTCCTCGACCCCGGCGACGTGGGCACTGGCGCGGCGCGGCGCGGTGGGCAGGTCACGCGGCAGATCGCGTGGGTAGGCGGCCAGCTCGGCCTCGAGCCGGGCGATCTGCCGTCGCAGCTCGTGGCGCACCTCGATCGCCTCGCTCTCCTCCGCCAGATCGGGAAGGTCATCCGCGGGCTCCGTCGGAGCCTCCCCCAGCGCCCCAGGCATGCTGGCGCAGGCCGAGGCGACGATCGCCAGCTCGCGCGGGCTGAGGCCGGCCTCGTGCGCGCGCCGCAGGGCGTCGGTCGCGATCTCCTCCAGTTGCGCGGCGGCCTCGATCCCCTCGGCGACGAAGGTCCCCTGACCCTGCCGGCTGACGACCAGCCCCTCCTGCTCGAGCCCGGCGTAGACGGCTCGCACGGTATTGACGTTGACGCCAGCCCACTCGGAGAGACGGCGGAAGCTCGGCAGGCGCTCGCCCGAGGCGAGGCGACCGGTGGCGATCAGGGCGCGCAGCCGCCAGGTCAGCTGCAACCCGACCGGCAGCTCATCGCTCGGATCGATCGTGAAGGGGTTGGGCTCGCGTGTTGCCTGCTGTGCCATTGAACCGACACAGTAAACCCCCTTACTGTGCTAGTCAACTAGCACAGCTGTGCCCAGCGGGGGGAATCTCGCTCTCGCCGGCCACCCGCGTCGCCATCCGGAGCTGGTGCGGCGCGATCATGCTGCAAGCCCCGGCCGTCCAGCGACGACCGTCGAGCAGGAGGAAGAGGCCGACCGGGCTATTTTGGCGGCGGGGCAGGCCGCAGGCCGCGGTGCTGCGGGCGCTGCGCACCGAGATCACATCGCCGCGCTCGATCGCCGCGGCCCCCCGGTAAACGCGCCGTACCCGGTAGCGATAGTCAGCCCGAGCCCGGCTCCGCGGAACCACCTCGACCAGACGGCCGACGATCGCGGCGTCCGCCTGCCGCATCGCGTCGGCGGGCGCCATCGGCGCGCAGGAGCAGGCCTGGGCGCCCGCCGTGAAGACCAGCGCGCCCAGAACAGCGATTGCCGCTGCAAGTGAAAGGCGCCCCACTCGCACCCCTCCACTGTAGAGAGAAACGCCCGAATTCACAAACTCCCTGCCGATGGGCCGAAATCAGACGTATATCGACGGAAATCGTCCCGTCGGCGGCGTCCTACGGGGTTAGGACCACCTTGAGGGCTTCGCGGTTGTCGTAGAGCTCGTAGGCCTCCTCGGCCTGGTCGAGCTTCATGCGATGGGTGACGAGCGGCGCGGGATCGAGCTTTCCCGCCTCGATCAAAGCCAGCACCCGATCCACGTGAGCGATCACGTTGGCGAGACCGAGCCGCAAGGTGAGGCCCTTGAGCCAGGCGAGGCCGAGCGGGACATCGCCCTGGCCGGCATAGGCGCCGATGCCGGAAACCGTGCCGGCATCGCGAGCGAGGCTGACCGCCATCGCCAGCGGCGCGGGATCGCCGACGGCGTCGACGACGACGTCGACGCCGCGACCCTCGGTGGCGCCCCGGACCGTGCGCTTCGGCTCGTCTTCGCTGAGGTGGAGCGGGACGGCGCCGAAGCGCTCCGCCACCGCCAGGCGTGCCTCGACCGAGTCGATCGCGAAGACCTGGGTCGCGCCCGCGGCAACTGCGGCCTGAACGGCACAGAGCCCGACCGGGCCGAGGCCGAGCACCGCGACCGTGTCGCCCGACCGCGTCCCGGCGTGGGCTATCGCGTGGTAGCCGGTGCCCATCACGTCGCCGGCAAACAACGCCACCTCGTCGGACATCCCCTCCGGCACCCGCCGCAGGGTCAGGTTGGCACGCGGGACCAACAGCTGCTCGGCCTGCGCGCCCTGCAGATCGCCCAGCTTCGAGCCGTGACCGAAGGTGCGGCCGCGCTCGCAGCGGTGGTAGTCGCTGCGCAGGCAGGCGGTGCAGGTCGCACAAGCGGTGTGGAAGCAGCCGAGCACGCGATCGCCGACGGCGACCCGCTCGACGTCGGAGCCGGCGGCGAGCACCGTGCCGACGAACTCGTGCCCGATGGTGAAGCCGGGCTCGACCGGGACCCGGCCATGGTAGATGTGGAGGTCCGAGCCGCAGATCCCGCTTGCCTCGACCCTCACCAGCGCATCGTCGGCGGCACCGAGCTTGGGATCGGGCTTCTCCTCGAGCCGGACTTCACCAGGGGCTTGGAAGGTGACGGCGCGCATGCGCCAACCGTATTAGACGGCTGCTCGGGCGGCTCAGCCGACGGAGACGCCGGCAACCTGGAAGCGGCTTGCCTCGCCGCCGGTGCTGGCGGTCTCGGCGATTCGCGCCTCCAGTGACAGCTCGCGCTCGAAGTCGGCCGCCTCGCCGTGGCGGAATGTGACCTCCTCGTCCTCGAGCAGCTCGATGAAGACCTCGACGAAGCGGGCGTCGAGCTGCTTGCCGGCGACCCGGCGCAGCTCCTGGATCGCCTCGTAGCTGGAGGTCGGGGTGCGGTAGGAGTCCCGCGCCGTCATCACGTCATAGGTGTCGGCGACCGAGATGATCCGCGCCAGTTCGGGGATGTCATCCCCTTCCAGCCCGCGCGGGTAGCCTTTGCCGTCGATCCGCTCGTGGTGGGCGAGGATGATGTCGGCCACTGGGCCGTAGCCGTCGAGCGAGGAGACGACGCGCGCGCCCTGCTGCGGGTGGCGCCGGATCAGCATCCAGTCTTCGTCGGTGAGCGGCACGTTCGCCTTCAGGATCCGGTCGGGCAGGATGAACTTGCCGATGTCGTGCAGGAGCGCGGCGATGTGGACCAGCTCCTCATCGCGCCGCGAGAGACCGGCGTGCTGGGCGATCGCCCGCGAGTAGCGTGCCACGGCGGCACTGTGGCGGGCGGTCATCTGATCCCGCAGGTCGAGCGTGCGCAGCAGCGCGCTCAACATCCCGACCTGGAAAGTGGCCAACTGGTTGGTCCGCTCCTCGAGCTCGCGGGCGCGTTCCTGCGACTTGATCAGGGCGCCGAGCAGGTACTGGAAGGTGACCAGGACGATGCCGAACAGGGCGACGCCGGCAAGGCCGATCTGGGTGTAGACGAAGGCGACGCCGCAAGCCATCAGAGCCGCCGCGAGCTCGGAGGGGAGCAGCGGGATCATCACCGTGCGGATCTTCGGGATGAAGGGGCTGCGTTCGACGTAGCTGGTGTAGGCGCCGATCATGACGAAATTCATCAGGATCCCGCAGGCAAAGGCGCCGAAGACGAAGACGTAGAAGGCGAGGTCGGCCGTGGTGGTCTGGGTGGATTCGAGCAGTTGCTGGAAACCGACCCCGACCAGCAGCGGGAAGGTCATGAAGGTCAGCACGTTGACCAGCAGGTCGGTGAACGGTTCGCGATAGCGAATCCACCCGATCAAGATCGAGACGACCCCGATCAACGCCGCCGGCGTGCCGCCCAGGAAGGCGATGGCGGTGATCAGCGCAAGGAAGTTGGCCGAGATCTTCAGGCGAGATTCGGTTTCGATCGACATCACGTCGCTGAAGGCCGAGAACGCCAACAGCGTCGCGAAGAGCTGCCAGTCCCAATTGGCGTTCGGCGCCTCCCAGACGGCCGCGGCGGCGACCCCGACGAAGGTGATCGCCAGGATCGCGGTCATCAACCTGGTGGGTCGCTCTTTCTGCATGGATCGCGCCTGGGTCAACCGTCGTGTACGACTCAGCCATGGAGTTTCCCGCCCGGCAAGCGATTCCTGCGACTGGCGGCCAATCCGCGACAACGGCAACTTGCGCTATCAACGTAGACGTTCGGCATGCGCCGGGCAAGCAGCATGGGTCAACTGGCCAATACTTTGCATTTCCGCAAATAGCGGATCTTCGGAGCCGAAAAATGCAAAGGACGCCTGTCGGCGCCCTTTGCAAAACTCGTGCAACACCGAACCTCGGTGCTGCTTCAAATTGGAAGTTCTATCGCTTGAAGACCATGTCCATACCCCTTCGTCGAAGCCCGGATCTCTTGCCCCCCGCACGAGTTGCCGCGAGGAATGTCTTGATCTGCTGGCAAGTTTGTAGCACAACTTCGCCGAAACTTGTGCATCTGCAATGAAACTTGTGCATAAACACTGTAGGACTTCGACTTAGAAATGGGTAATCCACGCCTGCGCGACCCGCTGCGACGGCCCGCTTTCCGCCGCTTGGCGATCTCCTACGGGGTCAACGAGATGGGCGATTGGCTTGGCATCGTCGCCCTCTCGGTGCTCGTCTTCGAGCTGACCGACAGCGCCATGGCGACGGCGCTGCTCTTCATCGGGACCGGCTTCCTGCCGGCGCTGATGACGCCATTCTTCGTCGCCCGCCTCGAGCGGCCGCCGCCGCGCTTCGTGCTGCCGGCGATCTATGCGGCCGAGGCGGCGGCGTTCGGCGTCCTCGCGTTGCTCGCCGATCACTTCTCCTTGGCCGCTGTCGTCGCCGTCGCGGCGCTCGATGGTGCCCTGGCGCTCACCGCGAAGACGCTGACCCGCGCCGTCACCGCCGCGATGCTCGCGCCGGAGGGTGAGCTGCGCGCCGGCAACGCAGTCCTCAACATCGCCTTCACCGCCGGCGTCGCGGTCGGCCCGGCGCTGGCCGGCGCGGTGGTCGCGGCCTTCGGCGTCCAGTCGGCGCTGCTGCTGGACGCCGCCTCCTTCTACGTGATCGGCTGGATCCTGCTGACGGCCAAGCCGCTGCCACAGCCCGAGCCGGACCCGGAGTCCGGCCTGACGGAGCGAGTGCGCGCCGGCCTCGGCTACATCCGCCGCAACCCGACCCTGCGGCGCCTGGTCGCCGCTGAGGCAGGGGCGCTCATCTTCTTCTCGGTCGTCGTTCCGGTCGAGGTGATCTACGCGAAGGAAACGCTTGGGGTCGGCGCGACGGGATACGGCATCCTGCTCGCCAGCTGGGGGGTCGGGATGGTGCTCGGCAGCGTCGTCTTCGCAAGGCTGCGTCGCGCCTCGCTGCCGGTTCTCCTCTTCTTCAGCACGGTCGCTATCGGCGCCGGATACCTCGGCATGGCGGCCGCGCCGGGGCTCGCCGTCGCCTGCGCGGCCTCAGCCGTCGGCGGCTTTGGCAACGGCATCCAGTGGGTTGCGGTGATCAGCGCCGTCCAGGAGCTGACCGCACCCGCGATGCAGGCACGAGTGCTCGGCACGCTCGAATCGTCCGCTTCGGCGACGCCTGGCCTCGGCTATGTGCTCGGCGGGCTGATAACCACGCAGTGGAGCCCGAGAGCTGCGTTCTTCGTCGCGGGAGCCGGGGTGATGGTCATCGTCATCGTCTCGGCCTTGGTGCTGGGCAGGAATTGGCCGCTGGGCAGCGCAAAAGAACGTCCAGGGGATTTTGACGCCGCCCGCGACGAGATTATGGTGGAGCTAATTCCCGCAGAGGCCCTGCCCAGTCCAGAACGGAGGTCGTGACGTGAGGAAGCTGCGTGCAGCTCTTGCTGTTGTCGGACTGGCGGTAGTTGCTCTCAGCCTCGCGTCGTGTGGTGGCGGCTCCAGCGGCAAGGAGGGCGGCACGCTGACCGGCAGCTACGCCTCCTTCCCCGACTACCTCGACCCGTCCATCTCCTACACCCAGGAAGGCTGGACGGCGATGTACAACACGTACCTGCCCTTGCTCACCTACGCCCACGCCAGCGGCGCCGCGGGCAGCAAGGTGGTCCCGGCGCTCGCCGAGAGCCTGCCCAAGGTCACCAACGGCGGCAAGACCTACACGCTGACGCTGCGCAAGGGGCTCAAGTATTCCGACGGCAGCCCGGTCAAGGCCTCCGACTTCGCCAGCACCGTCGAACGCATCTTCAAGCTCAACTCGCCCGGCTCGACCTACTACTCGAGCATCGTCGGCGCCGAACAGTTCGCCAAGACCAAGACCGGCGGCATCCCCGGGATCGAGACGGACGACAAGACGGGCAAGATCACGATCGAGCTGACCCAACCGCGCGGCACCTTCACCAACGAGCTCGCGCTGCTCTTCGTCGCGCTGGTGCCGCCCGACACGCCGGCCAAGCCCCAGAGCGCGAATCCGCCGCCGGCCACCGGCCCCTACGAGATCGTCAAGTCCGAACCGGGCCGCGGCTGGTCCTACGCCCGCAACCCGCAATGGGCGAAGGCCAACGGCAAGCTGATCCCCGAGGTGCCGAGCGGCCACGTCGACAAGGTCGACATCAAGGTCGTCCGCAACGGCGCGACCCAGGTCAACGAAATCGAACGCAACAAGACGAACTGGATGCAGACCCTCGTGCCTGCCGACCTCTACAACAAAGTCAAGGACCGCTTCGAGGGCACCCAGTTCCGGGTGGAGCACCAGATCAACCTCTACTACTTCTGGATGAACACGGCGAAGGCGCCCTTCGACGACCCCAAAGTACGCCAAGCGGTCAACTACGCCGTCGACCCCGCCGCGCTGGAACGGATCTACGCCGGCTCGCTCATCGCGGCTCACCAGATCCTGCCCGAAGGCATTCCGGGGCACAAGACGTTCAACCTCTACCCGAGCAATATGGGCAAAGCCAAGGCGCTTTTCAAGGAAGCCAACCCCGCCGACCGCGACATTACCGTCTGGACCGACAACGAAAGCCCCAACAACGAAGCCGGCGCCTACTACCAGGACGTCCTCACCAAGCTCGGCTTCAACGCGAAGCTGAAAACGATCAACGCCGACAGCTACAGCGCGGTCATCGGTAACGAAACGACGCCCGACCTCGATACCGGTTGGTTCGATTGGTTCGTCGACTACCCCCACCCAAACGCCTTCTTCCAACCGCAGCTGGCGGGCGAAAGCATCTCTCCGACCAACAACTACAACTTCGCCCGCATGGACGATCCAAAGCTGAACGCGAAGATCTCCAAGCTCAGCACCGAACAGCTCGGGCCCAAGCAGGAATCCGAATACGCGACGCTGGACAAGGAATATATGGAGCAGGCTCCCTGGGTCCCCTACGGCAGCAACACGACCTCCACCTTCGTCGACAGCGAAATCGACCTCGACAAGGTGATCTTCAACCCGACCTTCGGCCAGGACCTGACCAGCTTCCAGTTCAAGTAATGGCGGGCCGCAGCCCCTGGTATCTGGCCTACCGGCGGCTGCGGCGCAACAGGGTCGCGCTCGCCTTTGCCGCCCTCTTCGTCGCGATCGTCGTCTTCGTCCTCGCGGCACCTCTTTGGGCCAATGACGTCGCCCACACGACGCCAAACGCAACGCACACCCTGGAGAAGGTCGAAGTCGACGGCGAAAAGCGCGAAGTCGTCAACCGCGAAGGCAAGCCGACTGGGCCGCTCTGGTTCGGTGCCGGCGGCAAGTTCTTCCTCGGTGCCGACGGCCGGCTCGGCCGCGACGAGATGGTCCGGCTGATGTACGGCGGTCGCATCTCGCTCTTCATCGGCCTCCTCGCGACGTTGATCGCAACCCTCCTGGCGACGACCCTGGGCCTGCTCGCCGGCTATTACCGCGGCTGGGCCGATGCGGTGATCTCGCGGACGATGGATGTGATCTGGGCCTTCCCTGTGACCCTGCTGGCGATCGCGCTCGGCCTCTCGCTGGCGACCGGTGGCCTGAAGATCGGGCCGCTGCACCTCTCGGGCAGCTCGATCTGGATCCCGATCCTGATCATTGCCTTCGTCTACACGCCCTACATGGCACGACCGATCCGCGGCGAGGTGCTCGCGCTGCGCGAGAAGGAGTTCGTCGAGGCCGCCGTCTCGCAGGGTGCCGGGCCGTTGCGGGTGATGTTCGGCGAGCTGCTGCCCAACCTCGCCTCGACGTTGATCGTCTTCTTCACCCTCGGCGTCGCCAACAACATGCTGCTCGAGTCGACCCTCTCCTTCCTCGGCGTCGGCGTGCAGCCGCCGAATACCTCATGGGGAACGATGATCGGCAGCGGCTTCGAGCTGATCAGCACCGCGCCGCTGCTGACCGTGATTCCGGGCACGATGATCCTGCTCACCGTGCTCTCGATCAACGTCTTCGGTGACGGTCTGCGCGACGCGCTCGACCCTAAATCGAAAGTGCGCCTTGAGGCGCACGCCGGCATGGCCGAGCCCGAGGGGACCGCGGTCTGATGGGCCGCTTCGTTGCCCGCCGGCTGGTCGGAATGGTCCTGGTGCTGTTCGCAATCTCGGTGATCGTCTTCCTGATCTTCAACGTGATCCCGAGCTCGGACCCTGCCCAGCGGATGGCCGGCAAGAACGCAACCCCCCAGCTGGTCGCCAGCATCACGGATGAATGGGGCTTCGACGACCCGCTGCCGCAGCAGTACCTGACGATGATGAAGAAGATCTTCAGCGGCGACTTGATCTCCTACGAAGGGCGGGAAAACGTCGACGAACGGATCGTCGAAGGGATACCCGCAACCTTCTCGCTCTGCATCGGCGCGGCAGTGATCTGGATGTTCTTCGGGATCCTCTTCGGCTACCTCTCGGCGGTCAGGGCAGGTGGCCTGCTCGACCGCGCGCTGACGATCGTCGCCGTCGCCGGCATCTCGATGCCTGTCTTCTGGCTGGCGGCGATCTTCCTCAACTACCTCACCTACCAGCTCGAATTGTTCCCCTCGGGCGGCTACGTCCCTCTGAGCGAAGATCCGATCGAGTGGGCGAACCACCTGATCCTGCCCTGGGTGACGCTGGCGATCGTCTACGTCGGCCTCTATAGCCGTGTGCTGCGCTCCAACATGCTCGACGCGATGGGCGAGGACTACGTGCGGACGGCGCGGGCCAAGGGGCTGAGCGAGCGCCAGGTGATGACCCGCCACGTGCTGCGCAACTCGCTGGTCCCGATCATCACCCTCTTCGGGCTCGACTTCGGCGCCCTGCTCGGCGGCGCGATCCTGGTCGAAGCGGTCTTCGGCCTCGACGGCATCGGCCTCTACACCTACGAATCGCTGATCAACTTCGATCTGCCGCCGGTGATGGCAGTCGTCCTCTTCGGCGCCTTCTTCGTCGTCCTCTTCAACACCCTGGTCGACATCGCCTACGCCTACCTCGACCCGCGGGTCAAGTTGGGGACCTCAGCGAGATGAGCGAGGCGTTGCTCAGCGTCAACGACCTGCGGGTCGACTTTGCCACCGAAGGCGGCCTGGTGCGGGCCGTGGACGGCGTCTCCTTCGACCTCGCCCCCGGCGAGGTGCTGGCGATCGTCGGCGAGTCGGGCTCGGGAAAGAGTGTCACGGCGCAGACGATCATCGGCCTCACCCGCTCCGCCAACACGAGCATCGAGGGCTCGGTGCGGCTGGGGGGCAGCGAGCTGATCGGCGCCAGCGAGGCGGAGCTGCGCCGGGTCCGCGGCGAGCGGATCGCGATGGTCTTCCAGGACCCGATGACCTCGCTCAATCCGGTCTACCGCGTCGGCGACCAGATCGCCGAGGCGATCCGCGCCCACCGTGCCGAGGTGGGCAAGGCCGAGGCCCGGCAGCGGGCGGTCGAGCTGCTCGACTCGGTGGGGGTCCCGGATGCGCAGCATCGCGCCCGCGACTACCCCCATGAGTTCTCCGGCGGGATGCGGCAGCGGGCGATGATCGCGATGGCGCTGGCGCTCGAGCCCGACGTGCTGATCGCCGACGAGCCGACGACCGCGCTCGACGTGACGATCCAGGCCCAGATCCTCGAGCTGATGAGCCGACTCAACCGCGAGCGCGGCCTGGCGACGATCCTGATCACTCACGATTTCGGCGTCGTCGCCGAAGCGGCCGACCGGGTGCTTGTGATGTACGCGGGACGCGTGATCGAGCAGGGGACGCTCGACCAGCTCTTCTACGACCCCCAGCATCCCTACACCTGGGGCCTGCTCGGCTCGCTGACGCGGATCGACCAGCCTCGCCCGCAGCGGCTGCCGCAGATCAAGGGCGCGCCGCCCTCGCTGCTCGACCTGCCGGCGGGTTGCGCCTTCGGGCCACGCTGCCCACACGCGTTCGACCACTGCGCACAGCTGCCGGACCTCGCTGCGCGCCTGCCGGAGACGCCCGATCACAGCGACCGCTGCTGGCTCTCCCCCGCGCAGAAGCGCGAGCTCCGCCAGGTCGAGGGACGCATAGGACTGGAAGAGCCAGCATGAGCGAGGCGCTGCTGGAGGTGGAGAACCTCGTCAAGCACTTCCCGGTCAAGCGCGGGCTGGTGATCGACCGCGTGGTCGATCAGGTGCGGGCGGTCGACGGCGTCAGCTTCGAGGTCGCCGAAGGGGAGACGCTCGGCCTCGTCGGTGAGTCGGGCAGCGGCAAGTCGACGCTGGCTCGGACGATGCTCCAGCTGCTGCCGCCGACGTCCGGCTCGGTCCGCTTCGAGGGTCACGAGATCGCCGGCCTATCGCGTCGCCAGATGCGCCCGCTACGACCCGAGATGCAGATGATCTTCCAAGACCCCTACGCCTCGCTCAATCCCCGCAAGCGAATCGGCCAGATCGTCGGCGAGCCGCTGCGGCTGCAGGGCCGGGCATCGGGCGCCGAGCTGCGAACTCGGGTTCAGGAGTTGCTCGAGCGCGTCGGCCTCTCGCCCGAGCACTACCAGCGCTACCCGCACGAGTTCTCAGGCGGACAGCGGCAGCGGGTCGGGATCGCCCGCGCCCTGGCGCTGCGGCCGAAGCTGATCGTCGCCGACGAGCCGGTCTCCGCGCTCGACGTCTCGATCCAGGCCCAGATCGTCAACCTGCTCGACGACCTCCAGGACGAGTTCGGCCTCACCTACGTCTTCGTCGCCCACGACATCGGCGTCGTCCGCCACGTCTCCGACCGGATCGCGGTCATGCACGACGGCAAGATCGTCGAGCAAGGCCCGGCCGATCAGGTCTGCGAGCAACCATCCGATCCGTATACGAAGACCCTGCTTGCCGCCGTGCCGGTCCCTGACCCTCGCGAAAGCCGGGCTCGCCGGGCGGGCGCGGCACGGTCGTAGGCGCGGGGACCAGCCGCGCCCGGCACACTGTCGAGGTGTGACGCTGCCGCTGAGCCCGCCGATCAAGCCACAGCTGGCACTGACCCGCAAAGAGCTGCCGCGCGGCGAGGAGTGGGCCTACGAGCAGAAGCTGGATGGCTTTCGCGCGATCGTCTTCGTCGACGGCGACGACGCCTACATCCAGTCCCGCGGCGGCAAAGACCTGACCCGCTACTTCCCTGAGCTGAGCTTCGCCCCGGGCCGCTACGTGCTCGACGGCGAGCTGGTGATCCGCGACGCCGATGGCAACCTCGAATTCGACGCGCTGCAGAGCCGTATCCACCCGGCCGAGTCGCGGATAGCGCTGCTGGCCAAGGAGATCCCAGCCGGCTACGTCGCCTTCGACCTGCTCGCCGAGGGGGACGAAGCGCTGCTGGCGGCACCGCTCTCCGAGCGCCGCGGGCGGCTCGAGACGCTGGCGGACCAGACCGGCGTCGAGCTATCGAAGCTGAGCAGCGACCCGGAGCAGGCCGAGCAGTGGTTGCGCTCGACCGAGGGGACGATGGCCAAGCAGCTCACCGCGACCTATATCCCCGGCAAGCGCAAGGGCATGGCCAAGGTCAAGCGTGAGCGCGAGATCGACTGCGTGGTCATGGGTTGGCGACCGGGCAAAGAGGAGGGCACCGTCGGCTCGCTGATCCTCGGCCTCTACGACGGCGACGAGCTGCGGTCGGTGGGCCACATCTCCGGCTTCAGCAAGGAAGCCAAACACAACATGCGCAAGCTGCTTGCCCCGCTCGAGACCGGCAAAAGCGGCACGGCAGAGCCGAGCCGCTGGACCGGCGGTCGAGACCTCGAGTGGGTCTCTTTGCGCCCGGAGCTGGTGATCGAAGTGGGCTACGACCACGCGGCTGCCGGGCGGATCCGGCACGGCGCACGGTTTCGCCGCTTCCGTGACGACAAAGATCCCAAGGAGTGCACCTTCGACCTCCTCGACGAAGGGTGAGCTAGAAGAGCGAGCCCTGGGGAGGGACGGGGGGTCCTCCCGCCGGACTCGCGGGCTTCGCCCGCTCTGAGTATCCGCCCGTCGAGAGGACCCCCCGTCCCTCCTTGCCAGAGCGCGTTCTTCCCCAACCTCGGACAGCTCGAGTTGCGAGCTTCCGCTGCTGAGGACGCATATAGGCGCGGCCGTTGGCGTAGAGCTTCTCGTAGCGCGGCAGGAGGTCCGGGCGTTTGGCCTCGAGCCAGGCGAAGAAGACGTCGCGAACCTCGCCGCGCAGGTGGAGGGCCATGCCGCCGAGGAAGGTGGCGCCGGCCTCGCGGGCTCGGTCGACTATCGGTTGGACCTGCTCCGGGCTGTCGTTGATGCCCGGCATCAGGGGGGCGATCAGGACCCCGGAGTCGATGCCGCGGCTGCGCAGCTCGGCGACGGCGTCGAGGCGGGCCGATGGACTCGGGGTGTGGGGCTCGGTGGCGCGCCAAGCCTCCTCGTCGAGGGTGGGGATGGAGAGGTTGACCGAGACCGGCAGCCGCTCCGCCATCCGCTGGTAGAGGTCGACATCGCGCAGCGCCAGCGGCGACTTGGTCAGCACCGAGACCGGGGTCTCGGCGGCTTCCAGGGCCATCAGGATCTCGGGCATGAATCGGTAGCGGCTCTCGACCCACTGGTAGGGGTCGGTGTTCGTGCCCAGAGCGACCAGCTCGCGCTTCCAGCTCGGCCGCGCCAGCTCCGCTCGCAGCAGCTCCGGCACGTTGACCTTGACCACGATCTCCCGCTCGAAGTCCCGCCCCGCGTCGAAGTCCAGGAAGGTGTGCGTGCTCCGAGCGAAACAAAAAGTACAAGCGTGCGTGCACCCCCTGAATGGGTTGACCGTGTAGTTGAAGCCGTAGCGACCGACCGGGACGTGGTTCAGCGCCGAGCGAGCCCGGACCTCGTGAAAGTTGATCCCCATCGCCTCCGGCGCATCGAACGTGCGCACAACCGTGCCGTCGCCAACTCCCGGCAATCGCATGTCGTTCTCGACTCGTTGCTCGTCCCAGCGCATACGAACGTATGTTCGCACATTTGAGGGGGACATGCAGGCCGACCTCCCGGGTCGGAACCCGCCGGAGATCGGCCCCACCGAGCACGGCTAGTTAGCCGTGCTTCATGATCGAAAGCATCGGGACTGCGGAGTCTGCCTTTGCGATCTTCATGCGTCACCCCCTCCCGCAAGCTGGGATGTAGATGCGCGTTAGACCGCAGCTTTGCTCGAGCTGGTTCCATTATTCGTCTTGCATTTACAAAACTTCGCGAATTGGTCCCCCTAACGCCCGTTACTGCTAATAGGATGTATTGCTCAAGCCATTTGACAGGAGGATCCCTTGGCGGCGAAGACCAGGAAAGGCAAGCGGAGACAAGCGCAGCTTTTTAATACGCTCGGCCACGAGATACGACTCGACGCTCTCCGGATCTTCAACGAGCGAGTCGCGAGCCCCAACGAAATCGCAAACGAGATCGGGGCGAATCTCAGCTTAGTCAGCCATCACGTACAGGTGCTGCTGGGCGACGGAAGCATCGAGCTGGTCAAAACCGAGCCGCGTCGCGGAGCGGTCGAGCACTACTACCGCGCCAAGGTGCCGGCGATGATCGATGACAAGGCCTGGCAAAAGATGCCGCAGAAAAGTCGGCTCGTTGTCTACAGAACGATCTTGCAGTCGTTGATGGCAGAGAGCGCGGCGGCAGAGGCCAAGGGCGCCTTCGATGCCGATGACGCCCATCTGAGCTGGATGCCCTTTCCCGTCGACGAGCAGGGCCGCCAAGAAATGACCGAGGTTCTCGCCGGTGCCCTCGAGGGGATCGAGCAGGTCAAGGCAAGCAGCGCAAAACGCCTTGCTGAGTCTGGCGAAACGGGGCAAACAGTGATCGCGGCAATGATGGGCTTCGCGCGCGCGCCCAGTCCTGGCAAAGCGCAAAGCTGAGCAATCCTGGGGAAAGCTAGATGCTGGATCCCGTCTCGTCGCGCTTGAACGACTTGAGCTGATCGAGCGCTTTGGCGCGGGCTTTGGAGCGCAGGGGCGGCAGCAGCGCGACCAGATGGCCGCTCGGGCCGAGCGCCTGCTTGGCCCAGCCGCGGAAGTCGAAGTCGTCGACGTGGTCGGCGATCAGGCCATCGGCAAAGCGGAACTTCGCCTGGATGTCGTTGACGACGGGGCGGCCGGTCGAGAACGTGTAACGGGCGATCCAGTGAGCCGAGCCGGACGCCTCGTCGGCCTCGTGCTCGTGCAACTCGATCTTCAGATCGGTGGCACGGCTGGTCAGCATTCGCCACATCGAGCCGATGTCGGCGCCGTGGAGATCACCGAAAGCCGGGTCGCGGAAATGGGCATCGGACGCGTAGCAGGCGGTCATTGCGGCGCCGTTGCACTGGCCGAACGCCTCGTAGAAGCGCTCGATCGTCTCGCGGTTTGCGTCTCCTCCCACGCGCCCACCCTAGCCGGTTCCACCGGCAGCCGAGAGGAGGAAGCTACGGCAGCGTGCTCGCGATCACGTACCGCAGCACGTCGACCACCTGCTCCGCCGTGCGCGCGGTCCCCTGGGCGGCCCGATCGACCTCCTTCAGCGCGTGGTCGAGCTCGGCGTCATGAAGGGTCAAGTACGGCTTGCCCAGGGCAGCCGCGTAGCCGGCGTCGAAGGCGGCGTTCCACTGGCGGTATTTGTCGCCAAAGCGAACGACGACGACGTCAGCGTCGCGAATCAGCGTCTGCGTGCGAATCGCGTTGATGCCCGCACCCGTGTGGTCGCGCCAAAACGGCTCACTCTCCTCGCCCAGCGTGCCGACCCCGGCGTCGTCGGAGGCGGCGTGGTCGGTGACCGGCGCCGAGAAGACGACCGGCAGATTGGCCTCGCGCACACCAGCCTCGATCCGCTCGCGCCAGTCGGAGTGGATCTCACCGGACAGGTAGACGCTCCAGCTGCGTTCGCTCACGCGCCGGTCTCCTCGAAGTGTTTGCTCAGCATCGTCACCTGGCCCTGGTAGTTGGAGCCCAGCGCCTCCCCGTAGAGACGCTGGGCCGGGGCGCTGGTGCGCTCGAGCGCCAGCTTGCAGACCGGCTGGCGGTGCTCGACCATGAAGGAGACGTCGCGTGCGCGCACCTCGAGCGCCGCGCGACTGCCGTGGCGGCCGGCGGCGGGGTCGTAGCCGAAGCCGGGATCGAAGAAGCCGGCGTAGTGCGTGCGCAGCTCGCCCGCGGTCGGGTCGTAGGCCATCATCTCGGCGGCGATCTGGGGCGGAATGCAGACCCCCTCCGCCGAGAGCAGCAGGTAGAAGATCTCCGGCTCGAGCACGATCCGCCCGCCCGGCTCCGGGTAGACAGGGTCCCAGTAATCGGTCCAGCGGTAGGCGCGAATACGGGAGAGGTCGATCGGCAGGCTGTTCTTCTTCGCTCTGTAGCCGACGATCCGGTCACTGGAGCCGGAGAGGTCGACGCTGAGGAAGAGGCCTTCGGCCAGCGCCAGCTCGGACTCGCGCAGCGCGTGAGAATCGAGGTAGAGCAGCGGGAACTCGTCCTGGAGAGCACGGATCTCGGCGTCCCCGAGCCGCACGTCGCCGCGGGCGAGGCGCAGCTGATTCAGCGAGAGCCCGCTCTGCACCTGGATCGCGAAGGAGCGCGGCACCACCTCCAGGTAGAGCTTCCCGCGATAGCCGGGCCGGATCTCGTCGAAGCGGTGATGGCGATCGGTGAGCACTCGGGTGAAGACGTCGAGCCGTCCGGTCGAGCTCTTCGGATTCGCCTTGGCCCGCACGTCGTCGGGCAGCGCCAGCTCCTCGATCAGCGGCACCAGGTAGGGACGGTCGCGCTCCAGCACCGCCCCGTCGCGCAGGTCGATCTTCTGAAAGGCAAGGCCCTCGATCTTCTCCTCGACCGTCGAGTCGCTGTCGGGCAGGAAGCTGCAGCGCAGCGCCCAGGCAAAGTCGCCGAGCCTCAGGTCGATGCTGGCCGGCTGGATCGCCTCGGGGCGGATCCGGTAGTCGCCGGAGCTGATCCACTCGGCGTCGATTGCCTCGCTCAGCGCCTGGGAGGGCAGCACCCCGGCGGCCGCAGCCTCGACTTGCGCCTCGGTCGTTGCGCCCCCGGCCGCTGCACTCGCGTCGCTCATCTACCCGAGATTATGCGGCGTGCCTCGGCGACACCGAGGTACGGAGTCAGCGCAAACTCGGCAAGTTCCGGGAAGAATCGGTCGAGGCGGTCCGCTTCCCCGGCCAGTACCCGGCGCCCGAGCAGCGAGGCGATGCCGCCGACCACTGCCTCGTCGGCCGCGTCCGGCGGCCGGCCGGCGCTCGTTCCCTCCGGGGCGCCGTCGCGCAGGTAGGGGACGAAGCTCTCGACCGCACCCTGAAAGCGACCGTAGATGCCGGGCCCGGCACGCAGGCCCTCGACTAGCAAAAGGTTCGCGCGCGCCGGCTCGCCAGCCAGACCGGCAAGCGCCGCGTGCAGCCCGGCGCAAATGCCCTCGGCCCACTCGCTGTGATCCGCGCAGGCCGCCAGGACCTCTCCCCGCAAGCGCTCTACGGCATCGTCGTAGGCAGCGAGAAAGCACTCGTCCTTGCTCGCGAAGTGGCGGTAGAAATCGCTCTTGGAAACCCGTGCCCTGCTGCTGATCGCCGAGACGGTCGTGCTGTCGTAGCCGTGCTCGTCGAGAGAGTCGGCAATCGCGGCGAGCAGCCGCTCGCGCTGGTTCTGGGCAATGAACTCGGGTGGAAGGCCGTGGCGCCCCCGGGGCAGCGGCTTCATGCAGTACTAAAGTCTGTCAGTGCTAAGCCCTTTTTGTCTGCAGCCTCACCGTAGACAGATGCTCTCGAAGTCCCACTCAAATCACGTGAACACGTCTAATCGAAAATAATCAGCTAATCGGCAAGGCCGGCGCCCAAGTAGGGCCCCACCATGAACTCGGTGAGTTCTGGGAGCAGGTCCTCAGCCCGCGCTGCCTCGCCGCGACGAATCTGCTGGTAGACGATCCAGGCAACGCCACCGACCAGAGTCTCAGCGATCGTGTCCGGCAGCCGAGCGTCCCGCGGCAGAGCCTGCCTCGCCAGCTCGACGAAGCTCTCCAGTGCGTCCTCGTAGCGTCTGGTTGTCGCCGGTGTCGCCGAGAGCGCCTCGATCATGCACATCCGCGCCAGGGTCGGTTGCTCAGCGACGTAGCCGAGAAAGGCGGCGAGGCCGCCCTCGACCCGGTCCTGCCAATCACCGTCGGGATTGGTGCTGCCTTCTTCGACGCGGCGCAGAACCTCGTCCCGAGCCCCGTCGAAGGCCGCGAGGAAGACCTCCTCCTTGCCCTCGAAGTTGTCGTACAGCGTTTTGCGGGCGACACCGGCCCTCTTGACGATGTCGGAGATCTTGGTCGCCTCGTAGCCCTGTTCGGCGGTCAGCTCCGCCAGGGCGTCCATGATGCGCCGCTGCTTGTGGACCGCGATGAACTCCCGGGGGAGCGACGGGCGAACGGACGGGACGGGCCGCTTTGGCATCTGCCTCTCCTGCGTTCCCCCTTTTCCCCGTGGCGGCATAAAGCAAGGATACCCCGGCTGGCCAAAAATCCAATGCATGGCAGCGACTTTTCTGGTACCCTTCCAATACCTGCACAATTTCTAAGAGAAACGTGTAGGTTCTCTTATGCCACCCGAGAGAATAATGCTCAGCCAGGAAAAGCTGGCAAACGCCGTCGGAGACCGCTGGTCCGAGTCGGAACTCAGCGAGGCAGTGGCGCTGCTGACCCGGGCAGATGGCCGGTTTCCAGCGGGAGTGAGAACGCTGCCAGCAGATCTGGTCAGGGCCATTCAGCGCGAGCGCCTACTGGCTTCGATGATCAAAACGGTCACCGAGATCGGCTACAACGCGCTCACCGTCCAGAACGTGCTCACCCGGGCCGGCATCTCGCGGCCAACTTTCTACGAGCAGTTCGAGGACAAGGAGGACTGCTTCCTGGCCGCGTTCGATGCCTCGGCCAAACAGATGCGGGAGCACATCGAGGCCGCGATCGCCGACGGCGGCCCCGGCTGGCGCGACCAGATGCGCAGCGGCATCGCAGAGCTGCTGAAGTTCATCGCCGACGAGCCGGAAACGGCTCGCACCGTGATCGTGGAGGCCCGCGCATCCAGCGCAGCGGGGCTGCGGCGGCGTGACGAGCTGCTCGACCACTTCTCCGCCTGTATCGACGCTTTGGTCAGGGAGGACCTGGACGAGCCCCCTTCGGCGATCGCCGCCGCCGGGATCGTTGGCGGGATCGAATCGGTGCTCTACGCACGCCTGCAAAAGGGCGAAACCGAGGATCTCGGTTCGCTCCTCCCCTCGCTGATGTACTTCGCCGTCCTCTCCTACGCCGGCCAGGAGGCCGCGGGCGAAGAGCTGGACGAGGCCGCTCTCGCCTGATCGGCGCCGGCGTCTAGCGCTTGCGGCGCTTGCCCGGACGGGCGGCAAGTCGCAGCGTTCGCTCGCTCTCCTTCTCCACCGCCTCCCCCATCGCGATCTGGAACGTCGCCAGCAGCGCCCCCGCCGCGAGTGGCCGCATCCGTTCGAGCGCCTCACTCATCCGCGGCCAGTCGCGCTCCGGTCGGCCCGCCCGGTCGAACGGCTGCCAGACCTCCTTGACGAAGAGGTCGACGAAGGCGCGCGCGGCGCCATCGGCATGGCGACGTAGCTTCTCTGCGGTTACGAGAGCACCCTCGGCCCCGATCCCGAGCTCGGCCAGCTCGGCCGCGGCGCGCAGCAGCTGGGGGCTGATCACCTCGACCCTCCCGTCCGGGAGGGCGCGGAAGATGCCGAGCTTTTCAGCCCGGCGGGTCAGCTTGGCATCGGCTGCCTGGCCCCAGATCCCGGCCAGCTCGTCGGCGTCGACGATCTCGGGCGCCTCGTCTTCGAAGGGAGCGCGCAGGGCACGGGTGAAGTCGAAGATCGCCGCTGCTGAGCCGTCGCCGCTGTCGAGCACACGGCGGATCGCCTCCAGGTTGAGCCCGTCCGCCTGCATCTCGCGGGTCAGCTCGATCCGAGCCACGTGCTCCTCGCCGTAGTAGCCGGTGCGACCGCGAACGGTGGGCGGCGGGAGCAGCCCGCGCGTCTGGTGGGCGCGGATGTTGCGGACGGTCATCCCGGTTCGCTCCGCAAGCTGGCGGATCGTCATCTCGCCCTCGGTGGCCTTGGAGCCCTGGCTACCCATCAGCGAATGGTAAGTGGGAGGCGCTGCCCGTTCATCTCCTGGGCACCGTCGGAGCAGAGGAAGGCGATTGCCTCGGCGATGTGCCCGGTCGGGGTGAAGGAGGAGAAATCGCCAGCGGGATCTTCTTCGCGCATCCGCTCGGTGAGGATCGCGTCGACGACGATGATGTTCGCGGTCGTGCCGGTGCCGGCGAAGCCGTCGGCCAAGGCGAGCGTCCAAGCCTCGGCGGCGGCCTTGGCGGCAGCGTAGGCGGCGTTGGAGTTGGACGGCGCCTGGGCCTGCTTGGCGGAGACGAGAGCGAAGCGGCCGTGCTCAGCGGCAAGGAGCGCATCGTGGAAAGCGCGAGTGGTGTGCTGGACAGTGCGAATCAGCAGGTCGTGCAGCAGCTCCCAGTCCGAGAGCGGCGCCTCGGCCAACGGCTTCCCCCCGCGCCAGCCACCGACCAGGTGCAGCAGCCCGTCGACCCGGCCGAACCGCTCGAGCAGTGCCGCACACCAGGCCCGGGCCGCCGCCTCGTCGAGCAGGTCGACAGCGCGGCCGTCCCAGGCCTCGGCTGGCAGCCCCAGCTCGGACCCAACCTCATCGATCCGCGCCTGCCCGCGAACAGCCCCGGCGACGATCGCGCCATCGGCGGCCAGCCGCTTCGCCACCACCGGCCCCAGCCCCCCGCCGATCCCGGCGATGGCGAAGACGCGGCCTTCGAGGCTGCTCATATGGGGGAGGCAGGATTCGAACCTGCGTAGGCAGAGCCAACTGGTTTACAGCCAGTCTCCTTTAACCACTCGGACACTCCCCCGAGAGGGTGAGCGAGTTTACCGAGCGGCACCTCAGGTCTCGACGCCGAGGCGAGCGGCCATCTGCTCGTTGAAGGCGGTCAGCGCCGACATCGGGCGCATGAAGACGGTCAGCTCGGCGACGCGCCCCTCCGCGTCGAGCTCGAGGAAATCGATGCCCTCCAGCTCGCGGTCGCCGACCCGCGCTTTGAAGCGCAAGACGACGACGCCGTCCTCGGCTAGCTCGTCGGTGTAGGCAAAATCCTCCAGCGTGGCGGCGACGTGAGTGAGCACCTGGGCGACGATCTCACGGCCCTCGAAGCCACGGAAGAGGATCGGGCTGTGCAGGACGACGTCATCGCGCAGCGTCGCGGTCATCGCCTCGGGGTCCTTTGCCTCGGCAGCGAGACGGAAGGGATGCGGCACCGGTGTCATTCGCCTACTCTACGCCGTGTCGGGGCGCATTACTGACCCATAGGGAAAGAAAGGCGCCCCGTCAGCGCGGCTCGAGGACGAAGAGCGCGATGTCGCGGTTGGTCCGTGCCTCGTATTCGTCGAAGCCCGAGTACTGCTCGTTGTGCTTGCGCCAGAGCTCGGTCCTCTCCTCGCCTTCAGCCACCCGGGCCTTGACTGACCGCCGATCCCGCCCGACCTCGATTTCAGCGTCGGGATTCGCTTTCAGGTTGAGCGACCAGGCCGGCGTGCGGCTGTGACCGGCGTTGGAGCCGATCACGACCAGGTTCGCGCCGTCGGTGAGATAGACGACGGGGGCGGTGCGCGACTGGCCCGATTTACGGCCGGTCGTGGTCAGCAGCAGCACTGGCGCCTCGGCGATGTGCCCGCCAATCCGACCGCCGCTGAGCCGGTAGAGGGGAATGTTGAGCTTCCCGGTCCAGCGTAATCCGGTAGCGCCCATCGCCTGCGAAGCTCGTGAGTAGAACCTGTCGCCGAACACGAGCCGCAGTATTCCACCCTCTGGCGGAGATCAGCTTGCTTCCCGGAGCATTTGGGCCTCCGGCAGGTGTTGCATTTTTTTCAGCGTGTTGTTCTCGATCTGGCGGATTCGCTCGCGGGTGACGCCGAAAGTGTTGCCCACCTGCTCGAGGGTGAGCGGCTCCAGCCCAGTGAGGCCGTAGCGCAGCTCGATCACCTGCCGCTCGCGCTCGGGCAGCGCCGCGAGAGCCCTGTGGACGCCCTCTTTCTGGAGGTGGTCGCTCGCCTCTTCGAAGGGCTCGGCCACGGTGTCGTCAGCGACGAAATCGCCCAGCTCGGAGTCGTCCTCATCGCCCACCGGTTTCTCCAGCGAGACCGGCAGCTGTGCGACGCGGAGGATCTCGCGAACTTCGCCGAGCGGCCAGCGCAGCTCGGCCGCGATCTCGGGCGGCTCCGGCTCGCGGCCGAGCCGCTGCACCAGCTGGCGCTCGACGTGGGCGACGCGGTTCAGCTTCTCGACCATGTGCACCGGGATCCGGATCGTGCGCGCCTTGTCGGCGATCGCCCGCGTCACCGCCTGCCGGATCCACCAGGTCGCATAGGTGGAGAACTTGTAGCCACGGCGGTAGTCGAACTTCTCCACTGCCCTGATCAAGCCCAGTGAGCCCTCCTGAATCAAGTCGAGGAAGCTGAGGCCGCGGCCCAGATAGCCTTTGGCGATCGAGACGACGAGGCGCAGGTTGGCCTCCACCATCTGCCGCTTGGCGATCATGTCGCCGCGCTCGATCCTCTTCGCCAGTTCCACCTCCTGGCCCGCAGTAAGCAGATCGACGCGGCCGATCGAGCGCAGATAGAGGCGCAGCGAGTCGAGGCTCGGTTCGACCGTCAGATCAAGCTCCTGCTTCTTCGGCTGGCCGTTGGTCGACTCGGCGCGCTGCTCCTTGTAGGCACCGACGCCGTCCTCGGCGATCACTTCGACGCCGTGTTCGACCAACTGCGCGTGGAGGCCGGTGACCTGCTCCTTGGTCACCTCAACCTCCTCGAGTGTGGCGGCGATCTGCTCGAAGGTGAGATAGCCGCGGTCGCGCCCGAGCGCGACCAGCGCCTGGAGCTCTTGCGGCTCCACCGACGCGCCCGAATCCTGGTTCAGTCCCTGCGGGACTGTCTCCAACGGCTCGATTTCACTGCCTCCACTGCAACCCAGTTCCCCTCCCGGGGGCCGGCCCCATCGCTCCGGCCATTGGAAGTATAGGGAGCCAATCGCCTACGCTTCGGGTACCAATGGCAACCCGACCCACCGCTCCGCTCGCCCCGACGACGCCCGATGTGCAGTCCGGAACGCCGACGACGCAGGTCAGTCTCTCTCGGGTTGGCGTGACCGGGGTCGAGAAGGTGATCCGGGTCAATGCGGACGGCGCCGAGAACCTCTACCACGCCGATTTCGAGTGCTTCGTCGATCTCGAGCCGCGCCAGGCCGGGGTCCACATGTCGCGCTTCGAGGAAGTCGTCGGCGAGGCGATCGACGAGGTCGTGCTCGGCGAGGCCTTCCGCGCCGAGGTGCTCGCCGCCCACATCGCACAGCGGGTGCGCGAGCGCCAGGGCGGCCTGCGGGCCGAGGTCTCGCTGACGGCGCGGTACCCGGAGGTCGTGGCGACGCCGGAGAGCGGCATCGACACCCAGGAGATCTACGTCCTCTTCGGCACCGCGGTCGACTCGGTGCGTGGCACGCGCACGCTGACCGGGGTCCAGGCCCAGGGGATGACCGCCTGCCCCTGCGCGCAGGAGATGGTCGGCGGACTGGCCCGCGAACGGCTCGCCGAGCGCGGCTTCGACGCCGAGCAGATCGAGACAGCGATCGAGGCCGTGCCGATCGCCACCCACAACCAGCGTGGGATCGGAACCCTGCACATCGGCTGCCCGGAGGGCGGCCCTACCTGGATCGACGCGCCCGAGCTGCTGCGGATCGTCGAGCAGTCGATGAGCTCGGAGATCTACGAGCTGATGAAGCGACCCGACGAGCTGGCGGTGGTCGCCAAGGCGCACTCGCAGCCGCGCTTCGTCGAGGACTGCGTGCGGGAGATGATGCGCCGCGTCATCGAGGACTACCCGGACCTGCCGGGTGAGGCGTTCGTGATGGCGCGCCAGGAGAACCTGGAGACGATCCACCGCCACAACGTGGTCGCGGAGCGCTACGGCAGGCTCGACGATCTGCGCAGTGAGCTGCAGCAGGGCGAGCACCAGCGCCACCACACGACCATGCGCGAGTGGCTGACGGCCTGACGGTGCGGTTGCCGGCTAGGTCGCTTTGGGCGCCGGCGAGTTGAGGCGCTTGCGCAGGCCGAAGAAGTAATCGGCGCCGCTGATCAGCGTCACGGCGACGGCGAGGTAAACCAGCACGTCGACCCAGACAGGGGCGGGGTTGGCGGCGATCAGTGCGAACACAGCCGCTATCTGCAGGACCGTCTTCAGCTTGCCCATCCAGCTGGCGGCGATCACGATGCCGCGCTCGGCGGCGATCGCCCGCAACCCGGTCACCGCAATCTCACGCGCGATGATCACCATCGCAACCCAGGCCTGCAGCCGGTCCAGCGAGACCAGCGAGACCAGCGCCGCGGTGATCAGCAGCTTGTCGGCAAGCGGGTCCATCAGCTTGCCGAAAGTGGTGACGGCGTCGCGCGAGCGGGCGAAGTAGCCGTCGAGGCCGTCGGTCAGCGCGGCCAGGGCAAAGACGGCGGCGGCCAGCTCGTCCCCGTTCGGCGTCTCGCCAAGCAGGGCAACCACGACGACCGGCACGGCGAGGATGCGGAGCAGGGTGAGGGCGTTGGGCAGGTTGAGCGGGAACACCGCTCAGTCCGCCTGCTCCGCGGCGAGGGCGGCGTCGCGCCTGGCGAAGTAGTCGTCGCCCTCGACGCTGACGTGCGGGACGATGCGGTCTAGCCAGCGCGGCAGCCACCACATGCGGCGTCCCGCCAACACCATCACCGCGGGGACGAGCAAGCAGCGGACCAGGGTCGCGTCGATGGCGATCGCCACCGCCAGACCGACCCCGAACTCCTTCACCAGCGGGTTGCCATTGAGGACGAAGCTGGTGAAGACGCAGACCATGATCGCGGCGGCCGAGGTGATCACGCGGCCGGTGTTGGCCAGCCCTTCGACCACGGCGCGCTTCGGCTCCCCACTGGCCTTGTAGTGCTCCTGCATCTGGGTCAGCAGGAAGACCTCGTAGTCCATCGAGAGCCCGAAGAGGATCGCGAACATCAGCAGCGGCACGAAGCTGACGATTGGGATCGGGTGGTCGAGCCCGATCAGCGACGAACCCCAACCGAGCTGGAAGACCGCGGTGACCACACCGTAGGCGGCGGCGACCGAGAGCAGGTTCATCACCGCGGCCTTGACCGGCACCAGCAGCGAGCGGAAGGCGAGCAGCAGGACGATGAAGCTGAGGCCGACGACGATCGCGATCATCAGCGGCAGCTTGTCGCTGATCTGGGTGGCGAGGTCGATGTAGCCGGCGGTCTGCCCACCTACGTAAGCGACGGCCTTGGTCCCTGCCAGCGCTTCGGGGATCGTCGTGTCGCGCAGGTCTTCCACCAAGCTGACGGTCTCGTCCGCCCAGGGCGCGGAGTTGGAGATGACGGTGAAGACCGCGACGGTCCCGGTTTCGTCGAGGGTCGGTTCGGAGACCGCGTCGACGTCGGCCGCCGCGCCAACCCGCTTCACCAGCCCCGGCAGCACCTGCTTCGCTTCCGCCGCGGAGCTGAATTCAGGGGTGACCAGGAGCGGCCCGTTGACCCCTGGCCCGAAGCCCTCGGTGAGGCTGTCGTAAGCCTGACGCGCGGTGGTCGACTTTGGCAGGGCGCTGATGTCGTTCTGACCAAGCTCGAGCTGGAAGATCGGCAGGGAGAGGACGACCAGCACCCCGAGCGCGGCGAGCGCGGAGCGCCAGGGTCTGGCGGCGACCCCCCGCGCCCAGCGCTTCCAGCCGTGCGGCTCGACGTCGTCCGGGTGGGTCTTGCCGAACTGCACCCGGAGTGAGTTGATCCGTGGCCCCAGGGCCCCCAGCATCGCCGGCAGCAGCGTCGTCGCGGCAGCCACCGCGATCACCACCGCGATCGCCGCGGTGAAGCCGAGCGTGCTGACCAGCGGGATACCGGCGAAGGCGAGCGAGCAGAGGGCGATCACCACGGTGAAGCCGGCGAAGACGACGGCGCCGCCGGCGGTGGCGGTCGCACGGGCGATCGACTCGCGCAGCTCCATCCCGTCGGCCAGCTGCAATTTGTGACGGGTGACGATGAAGAGGGCGTAGTCGATGCCGACCCCGAGGCCGATCATCGTCGCCAGGGTCGAGGCGACGCTGGGCACCTGGACCACGTGCTCCAGCATGCGGATGATCGAGAGCGCGCAGGCCAGGCCGAGCACCGCCGAGAAGATCGGCAGCACCATCGCGGTCGCGGTGCCGAAGGCGAAGAGCAGGATCACGATCGCCGCGGCGATCCCGATCGCGTCGCTGGCGCCGGTGTCCGGCTTGGAGAGCGCCTGGCCGACGTAGGCGCCGACGGAGACCTTCAGGCCGGCTGCCACAGCCGGATTGCCGGCATCGAGGACCGCCTGCGCCTGGCCTTCGGTCAGTTCGCCCGGGCCGACCCCGAGCACGACCGGGACGTAGGCGACGGAGCGATCCTTGCTGAGGAAGGCGGCGCCGGCGGGGGTGAGCGGGTTGACGGCCGAGTTGACGTCGTGCAGCGCGCTCAGCCGCTTGACCGATTGTTCGATCGCGGTTGCGTACCTGGGCGCGGTCAAAGCAGCGCCGGCCTTCGCCTGGAAGACCAGCGGATTGCTGCCAAACGCCTGCTCGGGCAGGTTCTCTTCGAGCGCTTCGGTGGCCCTGGTCGAGCCGGTGCCGGGCAGGGTGAGGTTGTCGTTGGTCTTGCTGTCGCCGGCCTGGCCGAGGATCACCAGCGCCACGGCGGCGATCAGCCAGACCGCGATCGTCGGCCAGTGGTGACGCGAGCAGAAGCGCCCGATCACGTAGAGGGGTCCGGTCACCGGCGGATCATCTCCCACCGACCGGACTGCCGCCACCCGGCGGCGGGACTTCGCCGTCGTCGAGCGCCTCCGGGATCGAGGCGGGCAGGCCTGCCCCCAACCCCTGCCTCAACACGACCAGGTGCTGCGCGTGGCCGGCGGCAAGCGAGGCATCGAGCGTGCGCGGCGCGGACGTGTAAAGACGAGGGGCCGCGTCTGTATAGGAGGCGAGCGCCGCGCTCTCCAGCTCGTAGGCAAGTGCAAGGAAGTCGGCCTGGCTCTTGACCCGGGAGAAATCGAGCTCTTCCGGTTCGGCTTCGGTTTCGCCGCCAAGCCCTCGGATCGCCTTGGTCAGGGCATCGACGTATTCCTGCTCCTGGGCCCGCAGCAACCGCCCGACCGGGCGCTCGGAGCCCTTCAGCAACGGTCGGCCGCGAGTGTAGGCGTCAAGCGTCGTCAGCTCGCGCGTGAGGGAGGCGTTCAGGATGCCGACGTCGGACCCCTTTTCAGGGTCGGTTTCCGCGCCGTGACCGCCCCTGCCGCAGCCACTGGCCAAGGCGAGAATTGCGGCGAAGGCGAGTGCCAAGACGAAGGCGGCGCGGCTGCTGCCGCGCCGCCCGTCGAAGCCACCTGCTGACGAGTCGGAGCCCACGGGCGGCGAAGCCTATGGGCTCTTGATAACTGGGAGCGCTAGATCGGTGAGCTACTTCCTCTTTGCTTTGGCTTTGGCCTTGGCTTTGCCAGATGCTTTGGCTTTCGCCTTGCCCGCGGCTTTCGCTTTCCGCTTCGGCAGTTTCTTCGCCGTGGTGTCGGGGACCTCATAGCCGATCATGGACACAGACGCGGAGATCTCCTGCGCGCCCGATTTGGCCAGGCGCTTGGCGGCTTCCGCGTTGAGCTTCAACACCTGCTTCAGGGTGTCGTTGAGAAGCGTCTGCACGGATGCCCAGGCCTGCTCGTCAAGACGTAGAGGGGTCCAGCTGAGGTGACGATCCTCGCGATCGTCGAAGGTGCCCTCCTCCATCGCAGCAACGGCATCGTCGACAACAGCCTGGAACAGGTCTGCGCTCATCCCTTCCCGAACGGTCTCCGGCAGTTCGTGCCAGTCCCGATCGGTCAGGTAAGCACGGGACGTCGCGCGGTAGTAGTGCTCGACCGCACCGCGGCGGGGCTCGGTTTTGACCAGGGTGATGACTTCATAGTCCTTGAGGACTTTGACGTGGTAGCTGACCTGGCTCAGCCCTTCGTCCAGCTCCTTGGCCAGTTCGTTCGGGCTGGCCATCCGTTCATTGAGTATCGCCAGGATCTCGGCGCGAAGTTCGTGGGCCAGGGATTTGACCAGCGCCTGGTTCACGCCCCTTTTGCTTTTGGTCCGTCCTTTTCCTCTTTTACTGCCCTTGGTGGTTTTGCTCTTTGCGGGCAAAGCGACTCCTCCGATCGTTTACGGGGTGGCTAAGCACTCCATCGTATTAATTCCAAAGGCGATTTTTCAAGCCCAATGCAGACTATTTGCTTCTAGTTTGCGAAATAGTGGAACTTTCTCCAGCAATCACTCGGTCCGAAGGCATGCGCTTGCAGCGCAGGGAGAGTTAGAGAACAAGGCCTGAGGAGGGGGTGAAGTAGATGAAGATCGCCACGTCAGAGGCTGTCGTCCCGATGCTTTCGGTTCACAAGTTCGGCTAGGCCCGGCAGAGGCCCAACTTCACGCGGAGCTTCGTCCACCTTCGCGGGATGAGGCTCCGCGTGATTCAGTTTGCGCGGATGCCCACGACACGGAAGAGCTCGGCGCCCAACGGTAAGGCGCCGCTGGAAAGGCTGGCAGCCGATGTCCACGCCTGCCGCCGCTGCCCGCGCCTGGTCGCGTGGCGCGAGGCGAGTGCCGCCGAACCGCCCCGCCGCTTTCGGGGCGAGGACTACTGGGCACGCCCGGTCGCCGGCTTCGGCGACCCGACCGCACGCCTGGCAATCGTCGGCCTGGCCCCGGCGGCACACGGGGCCAACCGCACCGGGCGAATGTTCACCGGCGACCGCTCCGGCGACTGGCTCTACGCCGCCCTCTACCGTGCCGGCTACGCGACCCAGCCGGAGTCGGTTCACAGCGAGGACGGGCTGCGCCTGCGTGATGCCTACGTCACCGCCGTCGTTCGCTGCGCACCCCCCGCCAACCGGCCGACCCCAGACGAGCGCGACAACTGCTTGCCGTACCTGACGACCGAGCTCGACCTGCTGACCCACTGCAGGACGATCGTCGCGTTGGGCGCTTTCGCCTGGGATGGGACGCTGCGGGCGCTGCGCGAGCTGGGCGGGCAAACGCCGCGTCCGAAGCCACGGTTCGGCCACGGAAGCGAGGCAGAGGTCGGGGACTGGAGATTGCTCGGCTGCTACCACCCCAGTCAGCAGAACACCTTCACGGGTCGGCTCACCGAGCCGATGCTCGACCGGATCTTCGCCCGAGCCCGCGAGCTGAGCGGATAGCTACGACCCCTCGCCAGCTCCACCGGCCTCTCGCTGGGAGAGGCTTGCGGCCGTCTCGAAGGAGGCCATCACGACGGATACGGGGATCGCCGGCTCCGACGCCTTCCTCCGTCGCTTCGCACAGCGTTTCTGGATCGCCTGGACCCGATCGAGCGCCTCCTGGGCGATCTGCATCAGTTCGTTCCATCCCCGCTCGTCGACCAGCAGCCAGGTCCGGCTCAGGTGCCTGTTGCGGGCATCGAAAGACCCGGCTCCGAGTGCCTCGATCAGCTCCTCGATGACCTGCTGCAACATGTCGCCGCTGAAAGTGGAACGGATCGGCGCCGGAATCTGCATCCAGTCGAAGTCATCGAAATAGAGAACCGGGGTGCAGGGTTGGTAGAAGTGCTCGGTAAAGCCGCGGCGCCGCACGGTGCGAAGCAGCTTGATCAGCCCACGCCGCTTGAGTTCCCGAAAGTGGTAGCTGACTTCGGAAACCTCGAGTCCGAGTTCGTCAGCGATCTCCTTTGGACTCGCCAAGCCCTTTTCGCAGAGTGTCACCCAGACGTGGCCGCGCAGCGGATGCGTGAAGGCTTTGGCCAGCGTCGGGTTGATCACCTGTTTGAGCTGTTTCCCTTGCAAGGTGGCCATTACAGCCCTCCGTTCCGGTTGCTGTGCGCTTTTCCAGTGGTCACATCACCCTAGTACCGGTGGCGGACTCGACTGGTGTCAGAACACGACCCGCAGATGGTCCTTGCTCGGCTGGAATTCGCCGAGTTGGCCTATTGGCTGAAACCTATTAAAGCAATCACTCGGTCTCAAACGGCACTTCAACCGGAGGCAGACAAACGATGACGAGACCGAGGATCAAACGAACCACCGAGCAAATCGAAGCCCCCAACGGAGACCTCTACCTGCTCCGGCCGAGCGCGGGCGCCGATATCCATATCGAGAACCCCGATCGTGAGGGGAGGGCGCTGCTCGAGGCCCTCGACGGCAGCCTCGAGCGCAGCGAGCTGGAAGACCGCTTCGGAAAGGAAGCCGTCAGCGACCTTCTCGCGCAGCTGGAGGAGCTCGGGTTGGTCGAGGACGCCGCCGACGACGATCTGATCCCGGAGGCAACCATCGAGCGGTTCGATCGCCAGATCCGCTACTTCGCCGACATCACCACCGGGCCGACCCCCTCGCAGTGCCAGGCTCGGCTGGAGAGCTCCCGCATCCTCGTGCTCGGCGTGGGCGGCCTGGGCGGCTGGTCCGCCCTCTCGCTGGCCTGCTGCGGGATTGGCGAGATGCTGCTGGTCGACGGGGACCGGGTCGAAGAGAGCAATCTCAACCGGCAGGTCCTCTACACGGAGGCCGACATCGGCAGGCTCAAGGTTGAGGTCGCAGCGGAGCGGCTCGGCGCCTTCAACTCGCGGATGCGCCTGGAGACGATCCCGGAGCGGGTGGACGGCGAGGCTTCGGTCGCGGCGGTGATCGAGGGCTATGACCTGGTGATCGATGCGGCCGACTGGCCCGCCCACGAAATCGAGCAGTGGGTCAACGGTGCCTGCTTCGCGGCGGAGATCCCCTACATAACGATGAGCCACTTCCCGCCGATCGCTCGGGTCGGGCCGCTCTATGTACCCGGCAGGACCGGATGCTTCGCCTGCCAGGTGGCGGCCTACCGGCGCAGCTACCCGATGTTCGACATCGCGATCGAGCAGCGCCGGGCCAAACCCACGCCGGCGGCGACCCTGGGGCCGGCCTGCGGGCTGATCGGAGGCCAGGTCGGGCTCGACATCATGCATCACCTGACCGGGCTGGCCGAGCCCTCGACCCAGGGCGTCGGCCACATCTACGACCTGCGCACGATGGAGGTCGAACGCGAGCCGGTGGTGCCGGAGCCGGGGTGCCCGGTCTGCGGCCACCTGCCGACCACGGTCCCGCGCGGGCAGGGCGAGACGAAGTCGGCTCGCAAGTAGCGCTCGGCCCGCCGCCCCGTGGATACCAGGCGCAGCTGAGCAAGCCGGGTCAGCCGCGCCGGCGGCGCAGACGACGCCCGATCGGGTCGATGAACAGAGCCAGCCACAGCAGCGGCGCGCCCTGGGGATCGACGAGCGCCACGGGAATCGAGGCGAGAAAGACGGTGGCGGTGAGCAGGGCGCGGCGCTGCCCCTCCCGGGCCTCCTGTGAAGCCATCTTGGCCAAACCCGCTCGCCGCGCGTCGGTGGCCATCAGAACTCCGACCAAGGTAATTCCCGACAGGTTCGCCGCGTAGAGGACGATCGCGCCGGTGTCGCCGGCGTGGTCCCCAAGCACCTGTGCGCTGAACGGAAAGAGCGCGATCCAGCCGAGGTAAAACAGGTTGAGGCTGAGCAGTCGCCCGTCGAAGCCAACCACGCTGGCGAAGAAGCGGTGGTGGACGATCCAGAAGCGCCCGATCACGGCGAAGCTGATGACGTAGGCGAAGAAGTCTTGGCGCTGCTCCCAGAGGACGCGGTTGAGGTCGTCGCCAGAGATGTGCTCCGGCACGCTCAGGTTGAGGACCAGGAGCGTGATCGCGATCGCAAACACCCCGTCACTGAAAGCGACGATGCGTGAGAACTCGACCTCGTTCTCCTCCCGCCGCCGCGCTGTCTGAGCCCTCGACACAACCCCATCATCGAAGCTCGGCGCGACGGAACCGCGACACCTAGAATGAAGCGCGAGCGCCGGCGTAGCTCAGTTGGTAGAGCACTTCATTCGTAATGAAGGGGTCCCCGGTTCAAGTCCGGGCGTCGGCTCTGGGAAAGCCCAGCAAATAGCCATATTGAGCCCACTGGCGCTTTCGGGACGGACGGAAATATGTCCCGAATATGTCCCGAGCAAGCGTCAGAGTGGGCATATGGCGGCTACTCAAAAGGCCCCTCCCAGGCTCCCTTCGAGACACGTTTTCCACGTTGATCGCAAGCGTGGGGCGCAGTGGTACGCGAAGTAACCGGCTGTCTGACGGTCGCCAGATTCAGCGCAAGCTCGGCCCAGCCTGGACCGAGCGCGGGAGCCCCAGCGCCGGCTACTTCACCAAGCGCACGGCCGAAGCCTGGCTACGCGGCATAAGCGGGTTTACAGGAGCCCCAGGTTACTCGTGTAGGCAACGCAGAGGATGAGAACGGCGCAGCCCATACGCAATAAGATCGCCAGTAGTTGGCTGTCCAGCAGCGACGAGCGGGGGCAAGATTGAGACGATGTAACCCGTCACCTCGGCGTCGATCAGTTCGACGTTTTCCGCACGAGCAGGATGGGGCTCCGTGGTACGCAGCCAGCGAAGAAAAAACACCAAGGGGCGAGGCCCACTAGTCCAATGGCCACCGCGGCATAACCCGGACAGGCCCGGAATAACGCGCCCTACGATAAGGCCGATCGGGGCATAGGCACCGAACCGCAAGACGACGCGGCCGGCGACTGGTCCGGAATTGATGTTCCGTCGCGCGCTGATAATGCTGCTCTCGTTCACGGCTGGACGGTGGCAGGAGCACCGGACGCAGTAGGTATCTGAAGGACTGCCCGCTAGCCGGCCAGTCGGTCGAGGACGCGCTTGTTGTCCTCAACCAGCTTGGTGAGGCGAGCTTGGAAAGCTTTGTCCTTGCGACGAGCGTCAATGTGACGATCGATCGCCTCGCGCACGGCCTCCGAAACGGGCACGCCATCAGCACGCGCAACTGCCTCAAGCTCAGCGGCCTTCTCCTCTGGAAGGCGCATGGTGAAAGCCTTTGACATCTTTCCTCCTCCGGACAGGAGAGATCGGGTGACGACTCAACAATAGATGCCCGATTGCTTTATGTCAAGGTATCTTGATACCAAGCAATCATGGACGAACAGATTGACCTAGCCGAATTCCTTATCGTCGCTGAGCGTGTCCTCGGCGTGGATGCCAAGTCGCTGAAAGCAGCGGCGAAACTCGGTGCAGCAGAGTCGGCACTCGCAGCGCCATTCATGGGATTTGGGGACACGCTCTTCTACCCAGACCCGGCGCAGCGCGCCGCGATCGTCTGCTCTCGGGTAATCCGCAACCACCCCCTCCCCGACGGCAACAAGCGCACCGGCTACCTCTGCATGCTCATTCAGCTCGAACAAAGCGGCTTGACCTTCACCCATCCCGAGGGCGGCCAGGACGAGATTGCGGACGTGATCGAAGCACTCGCGGCAAGCGAGCTTTCCGAGGAGGAATTCGTGGAGTGGGTCAAAGCACGAACGACCGCGTAGGCGCCTATCTCAGCGACCGATCCCGAGTCCACGGCTAAGGCAGGACGGACCGCGATTGTTAAAGACAGGCGATGCAGAAAGACATCTTCTATGGACAGTGCGGGCAGAGAACAATGCCCGAGCCGCTACTGGACGCCAACGAGGCTGCCCGGCTGTTGCGGGTGCCGCGCAGCACCCTTTTCGAGCTGGTCCGTTCGCGTGGCCTGCCACACATCCGAGTCGGGCGGACATTGCGCTTTACGCGCGAGGATCTAGGCCGATGGATCAAGAACACGCATAGAAGTCCCGCGGCGTTATGAATCAGAACCGCCCGCCTCGCCGAGGCGTTCTTTGTGCGAACAATGCGGCACATGCAAGGAACGTCGTGTTTATGTTCTGGAAACACAGTGAGTTCTAGATCTCTACAATCGTCGCCCGATGTCCGTCGAAAAGATCCTCCGCGAAGCCATTCAGGCACGTGCGCCAGTGTCCCTCTGTTATGAGAGCACTGGAAGTGCGCCCCGGACGGTCCATCCCCACGTTCTCTTTCGAACATCGACGGGAAAAATCTGCATTGATGGCTACCAGGTCGATGGGGCTACCTCGTCTGGCGAGCGCATTCCAGACTGGCGCCAGATGAATCTGGCCAAGATCACCCAAGTAGAACTGCTAGATGAGGAGTTCGATACCGCTGCCGGACTCAACCTCGCATCGCCGAAATACTCGAACGGCTTGCTCGCACACGTATAGAGCTTGATCGAGCTTGAGTCCTACTCGGTCGTCGGAATGCGGTCGCTGGCCGATGTCTCTGGAATCCCGGTTCGGCGTCCCACCATCATCACCGGCGCTAACGATGGAGGCAAGAGCACTGCCCTTCACGCTCTGAATTTTCTACTTGGAGGACGGGCACCAACGCTTGACGACCACACGATGGTCGGATCTAACGAGGACGGCGCTGAGCCTCTTCGACATGACCGAGTTGAAATCATCGGAGCGTTCTCTCTAGACCAACACGACATAGAGGCTCTTGGCCTTGGATCCAAAGTCTTAGTCAGACGCATTGCGGAGACCGACGGGGAAAGCCGCTACCAGATGCAGACGAATGCGCCGACCGACGAGCGTTTCCGAGATCTCGCGAACCTGAAGCGCGACGAGCTAGCCAATCTCGCCAAAGCAGTCAACGTAGAGCCAAACGGTCCGCGCAACACGAGAGCCGCATGGCTGAGTCCGCTGAACGACTACGCCAAATCACTTCCTCACGAGCAAGCATGGGTATCCACCCCGTCGGACCTCATCACGCGCCTACCCCACATGATGTTGTTCTCGTCCACGGATGAGCCAGACCCCGAAGGGCAGATTCGATCGGCTCTAAAAACGGCTTTCAGGGACCTACTCGATGACCCTAGCCTGATTGGGCCTGTCCGAGATGTGGAGTCAGCTGTACAAGGACGCTTGGCTGAAAAAGCAGACGAGCTATGCGCGCACGTCGCCGATCGCTGTCCCGAGTTGGAGTCGATTGCTGTCAAGCCCGAAGTCACGTTCACGGAGGGGTTCCGAAATGTTGAGGTTCTTGCCTCGCGAGAGGGAGGCGTGGAAATACCTCTCAACCGCTCCGGTGCCGGTCGCCGGCGTCGAGTGAATCTCGCCATCTGGGAGTGGACCGGCAACCTCATCGATGTGAAAGGCCCTGAAGACCGGGCCGTCGTCATCGCATACGACGAGCCAGACACCCATCTCGACTACGCCCATCAACGCGAGTTAGTCGAGTTGATTCAGCAGCAGTGCGCGAAGGCCGGGGTGCACATGGTCGTGGCGACACACTCGCTCAACCTCATTGACCGAGTCGATATGGAAAACGTTGTGCATCTTCGACTTGAGGATGAGTTATCCGTAATGGAACGCCTCATGACCTCAGACCACGAGAGCATTGATCGCCACCTCCTGCGCGTATCGGAAGCAATGGGGCTCCGAAACAGCGTGATTTTGCACGAGCGATCCTTTCTCGGGGTCGAGGGGCCAACCGAGATGCAGACCGTTCCAACGCTATTCCGGCTGTCGACCGAGATGAGCCTACAGTCGGCGGGAATTGCGCTAATCGCGGGTAATGGCAACGATGGCGCGCTGAACGTCGTGAAGTTTCTCAAGGAACACGGCCGCAATCTGTCCTTTGTTGTCGTCGACGCAGATTCAAGCGATCGAAAACTGTTTCGTCCCGACAAGCTGCATGCAGCTGGCATCCAGGACGACCAAATCCACTTCGTAGGCAGTAGGGAGCTAGAGGATCTCTTTGACGATGCCCAGTGGGCAGACACGGCGAATGAGCATTGGCCCCGGACCGACGGCGAGCCTTGGGCATCAAAACACTTCGCCTCCCTCCGTCAGTCCAATAAGTTCAGTAAGGCAATCGAGAACGAGGTGAGGGGCCAATCGTCTAAAGCCCCCGAGCGCAAGGCCGGGTACCTCGTAGCTCTTGTGCAGGGCCTCACGGACATATCCCAAGTTCCACCACAGCTCGTAGGTATTTTCAGGGAGCTAGCTGGATTGGAACCGACCAAAAGCAACGGCGGGGCCGGTTCTTAGTCCAGAGCTTCTAAAACCCCCATCTGACCTTCCTTCGAGCACGCTTCATTCTTCGTTGGAACTCAGCCTGCAGCGCAGGAAACTGGCCTCGGACAGACGTGTGTTCATGGAGAACTCGAGCTAGAAAGTCGGGGCCCTGCCAAGACACGTCGATGCCCGCCTGCATGCCCATTCTTAGAACTTTGAGCCCGGTCTTCTCATCAACCCGGCAGTTACTGAGAAAAGTCCAGGCCTCGATGTCCCAGAGGCCCTCATTCTTCAGAGTGATTGCCCTCCCGAGATCGCCGACCATCTTGCGGCGGATCGCGGTATCAAGGCTCTGGTTTTGAACGCGCTTGAAGCAATGAACCGCGAAGACGCGCTTCGCAGACTTCAAGTAGCCGTCATTTCCGCGATCCGGCCGATCGTCGTCATCGGCAGGTAATCGTCTCCGTACTCGGCGGCCAAGGCGGCGCTGCACAAGCGGGTGAACTCCTGGGGAACGGTGATCAGCTGAATCTGCGCTTCAAGGCTCATTGCGCTAGACACGTCAGAGGGACCAGCATCTGAACGGCAGACTAAATTGATCCCGATCTTTGAATCGGCCTACCCGCCCCATTTTCGAGATGAACCGGGCCGAGAATTCGTTTTCGTGTCCCAAAATATGTCTCGAGAATGTCCCTGGATTTTGTCGAAGAAGGAGGCACGCCTCGAGACATAAGGTACTGACTTAAATACGACTAGCCGCATATACGTCTAAGCGTCTGCTACGCTGCCGACATGATCTTCGCGACGCCACCGATAGCTGCGGAGCTGGCCGGGCGCCTCGGGGAGCTCGACGAGTTGCGCCGCGTGCTTGGCCAAGAGGTCAGCCGGCCGGTGCCTTGGATGGGGGCGCTGCGACGCACCGTGCGGGCCAGCTCAATCGAGGGCTCGACTTCGATTGAGGGTTTCAGCGTCGACCCCGAGGACGCGATCGCACTGGTCAGCGGTGAGGAGCCCGCCGACCACGCGGACGAGAACCGGCTGGCGGTCTCTTCCTATGCCCGGGCAATGGACCACGTCGGCATCATGGCTCAGGATCCCAGCTTCTCCTGGGAGGAGCGGGTCATCCTCGACCTCCATTTTGACGCCTGCTACTTCCAGCGCGACAAGAGTCCCGGGCAGTGGCGCGGCGGGCCGATCGCAGTCACCGAGCGCGACGGGACGCTCGCCTACCGCGCTTCCGACGCCGAGGAGGTTTCCGCTCTGATGGCCGAGGTGGTCCGCTGGCTCCGCGAGGACGACGACGATCAGAACGTAGTGGTGCGCGCGGCGATGGCCCACCTGCACGTGGTTTCCGTGCATCCGTTCCGCGACGGCAATGGGCGGGTCGCACGGATCGTGCAGTCCCTAGTTCTCGCCCGCGAGGGGTTGATATCCCCCGAGTTCTCGTCGATAGAGGAGTACCTCGGCCGAAACACCTCCGCCTACTACGCCGCCCTCAAGCAGGCCCAGGGCGGCAGCTACCAGCCGGGCCGAGATACCTCCGGTTGGGTCGCCTTCTGTGTCGACGCCCACCTCGCCCAAGCGCGCCAACGCCTGGAGCAGATCAAAGCAGCCGCAACGCGCTGGGGCTGCCTGGAGTCGTTAGTCGCCGAGCGGGGCTGGCCTGAGCGGCTGGTCATCGCCCTCGATCAAAGCCTGACCGGCGGCACCGAGCGCGGTACTTACGGCAAAGAGGCAGCGGTCTCGCGAGCGACGGCCAGCGCCGACTTCAGGCGCCTGCTCGATGCCGGGCTGGTGGACCAGCGTGGGCGCGGGAAAAACATCAGCTACCGCGCCAGCGGGGAGCTGCGCTCGAGGGTATCTCAGGCGCTCGAGGGTAATTGACCCGTCAGCTCTAGAGCATCTCGGTGAGGCGCTGGGCCGCCCTGGCGGCTCCGTCCACCTCGACGTCGCGGTAGGACACATCGCGGCCGATCTCCTCGGCGATCGCCGCCGCGATCCGCTCCGGCGGGGATTCGTCGAAGTCCATGCGGCGGCCGGCACCGTAGCGTTCGAGCCGGTGGCGGACGTGGAAGTTCTGCTCGAAGTGGTGGCGCAGCGGGAAATAGAGGAAGGGCCGCTTCTGCGCCGTCAGCTCCATCGACGTGGTCAGCCCCCCCTGCACGACCGCCAGGTCGCAGGCGGCCAGGTGTCGGTAGAGGTTGTGCACGTAGGGGACCACCTCGAGACCCGCATGGGAGGGGAGCGACTCGGGGTCGATGCGGGGGCCGGCGACGACGATCATGCGCAGGTCCGGGACCCGCTCCTTGGCCGCCGGGAAGGAGGCGATCACCCGCCGCAGCAGGTCACCGCCGACGCCCGAGCCGCCGACGGTGACGATGCAGACGCGCTCGTCGTCGCCGTAGCCCAGCTCAGCGCGCAGCTTGGTGCGATCGCTGAGGTCGGCGGGGTCGAAGCCGGTCACATAGCCGGTGAAGTCGAAGTGGCTTTCAGTCCAGTCGCGAATCATCGGCAGCTGCGGCCCTAGCCGCTCCGGAACGATGTCGTCGGGGTTGCCCACGAACAGCGCCATGTCGCGAACCTCGGGGTGCTCGGCGATGTGGTCGACCATGTCGGCGTTGTAGTCGGCGGTGAGGAAGCTCTCGCGCTCGCCGCCGTCATCCATCGGCAGGAAGCCGACGAAGTCGGTCATCCAAGCGAACGGGACCCGCTTCTCACGCGGGTTCTCGTGCAGGTAGTAGTCGAGCTCCCATGCCTCGTCGCCGATCCAGAGGTCGTAGCGCTCGTCGCGCACGACGTCATGGAAGAGCATGAAGTTGGCGGCGAGGATCTCGTCCATGCGGCGCAGCGCCCCGAAGACGTGCAGGTCGTGCTCGGCGGACTCCGACTCGACGTGGTGGGACTCGTTGGCCAGATGGGCGCTGGCGGGGTGGATGCGCTCGCCCTCCCCCTCGAGCACCCGGGTGACCGGGTCCTGGGCGAGCCAGTCGATCTGCAGGTCAGGATTCAGGCGGCGCATCTCGCGGGCGATCGCGACGTCGCGCTGGGCGTGGCCGAGCCCGATCGGCGAGGAGATGTAGAGGGCGCGGGGGCGGCCGTCGGGGCGGTGGACGGTGGGGTCGCGCGGCGTGCGCTTCCGCCCGAAAGCGTCCTCGGAGAAGTCGCGCAGCGCCAGGTTGACCTGGACCGGCTTGCGCGCGTGGGGGAAATGACCCGCGCCGCGGACCCGCTCGAGCTGCCCATCGCTGAAACGGGCCAGCGCGCGGCCGTCGCGGTGTGGGGTGATCTTGTCGCGATCGCCATGGACCACCAGCACCGGGCAGCTCAGGTTCTGCGCCAGCCCGCGCAGGGTGCGCCGGTCGGTGTGGAGCTGGTCCATCGTGCTGGGGGTCAGCGACTCGAAGTCGGTGTCCAGCGCCCATTCCACGCCGTCCTCGATGCCCTTGGTCGAGTGGGACTCTGAGAAGCACCGTGAGATGAACCACTCCGCGAACTCGGGGTACTCCCGCGGCCAGCGGGTCGCGTTCATATGTCCCCACCAACGGAAGGGGGCATATCGAAAGAAGGTCCGCGCGAACGACCGGTTCTTCAGCATGACCGACCAGTGCGACGGCGTGTAGGGGAACAGCGGGCCGATGAAGGCGGCGCCGGCGACCCGCTCGGGGGCGAGCCGCCCCAGCTCCAGCTGGTACTGGGCGCCTTTCGAGAGGCTCACCATCACCGCCCGCTCGGTTGCGCTCGCGTCCATCACGGCGAGGCAGTCGCGGGCGAACTCCGCCGCCCCATAGCGCCGTGGGTCGCGGCAGCGGTCGGAGCGGCCGTTGCCGAGCCCGTCCATCGCCAGAACCCGGAAGTGACGAGCGAAATAGGGGATCTGCATCTTCCAGTGGCGGGAGTGGACCAGCGACCAGGTCGGGAGCAGGAAGACGGTCTCCTCGCCCTCGCCGTAGACCTCGTAGAAGAGCCGCTTCCCGTCGCGCTCGGCGAAGCCCTCGACATCGGGGTAGCAGGCGCGGCTCTGCTCGCCGTCGCGGCCGGTCGCCCCAGGCGCAGCCGTAGTTTCAGTGATCGTGCTCATGCTTTTCCCTCGTCGAGCGAAACGAGCCAGCCGTCGATCGCCGCCAGCAGCTCGGCGTGACCGCGGTCGAAGCCGAGCAGGCGCTCGAACAGCAGGCCCTTGTTGAACTGCATCACCAGCGCCGCCAAGGCCTCCGCCGAGAAGCGATCGCCGTCGAGGCCGTACTCCTCGATTGCCTCGGCCAGCGCCTCGCGAAGCAGCGAGCGCCAGTTGTCGTCGACGGCGTGCAGCCGCCTGCGCATCTCGGGGTTGTTCCAGGCGAGCGCTTCGAGCTCCGCCCAGACCTTGGGATAGCCCGCCGCGAGGTCCTCCTCGATGTAGCCGACCGCGGTGCGCCACTTCTCGACGAAGGGCGCATCGGTCCCATACATGACCCGCTGGCGGTCGAGGATGCGCCCCGTGAACCGCTCCAGGGTCTGAAGGAGCAGCTCGTCGACGGAACCGAAGTAGTAGTGGACTAGGCCGTGGTTTTGCCCGGCCTCGAGGGCAAGCTGCCGGGTCGAGATCCCAGCCGCGCCCTCTCTGACCAGCAGCCGCTCGGCGGCGTCGAGGAAGGCCTCCACGTTGACCTCCCTGATCGAGCGGGTGGCATCCCCCACCTCGACATCCGCGCTTGTGACGATCTTAGTCATATGACTTAGTCAATCATCTAAGCATACCCTCAGACTGACGTCAAGCCAGCTCGGCGCGCGTGTCACCGATCGCAACCGCAACCAAGACGGCGCTCGAGGCGATGACAGCTGCAAGCAGGCTGAACGGGGCGGTGGCGATCCCCAGCACGACCAGCACGACGCAGGCGAGGACCCGAGGTCGTGGCACCAAGCCGGTAACCCTCCGCACGAATCCCAGCTGGGCGAGCAGGAAGATCGCCGGGCCGCCGAAGATGAGCACGGCGGTGTTGAGGGTGTTGGGTGCGTGGGGGTCGGCGATCGCCAGCTCGTCGCCAACGGCGATCGCGATGATGCCGATCACCATGACGATCAGGGTGTAGTTCCCGAGTCCGACTATTCGCGACGCGTCCTCCGCGCCCTCGACCGCCTTCATGCCGACTTCCTCGGCACGATGGAAGTAGCACCACCACAGCGCGACCGTGCCGGCGAAGGCGACGGCGAGGACCAGAAGGCGGTCGGCCCGGACCGGTTGGCCGGCGAACGCGTTTCCGATCGTGAGGACGGTCTCGCCCAGGGCGATCAGGAAGAACAACCGGAAGCGCTCGAGCAGGTGCTCGGCGTAGATCTGGCTATCGGAGCTGAAGGGGCTCTTGCGGCCGGGCAGCGGGTGGCCTGCGATCACGCCGCCATAGGTGATCAGGGTGGCGACGGCCCAGAGCACCAGGCGGGCATCGCCGTCGACGGCGATCCCAGCGATCCAGATCGGCGCGGTTCCTATCTCCCAAGCGAGGGCATTGACGAAATGCATGTAGAGCCGGTGGCCGCGAAAGCTCGCGACGGCGAATGCCGTCCGCCCGATCTGGATCGAGAGGTAGCCGATGACGAACAAGCCCGCGCGATCGCCGAAGGCCTCCGACACCGACGTGGACATGAGCAGGCTGGCGAACATCAGGCCCAGCAGCAGCAGCCGGACGGGCTGGCGGTCGCCGTCGAGCCAGTTCGAGGTCCACACGGTCATGAACCAGGCGTACATGACGGCGAGGGTCAAGACCAGCGTCTCGGCCATACCGCGAGCGTCGACGTGCTCGAGCAGATTGTGCGCGAGCTGGCTGACCGTGAACACGTAGACGAGGTCGAAGAACAGCTCCAGCGGCGTGACCGCCCGCGCGACTTCGCGAGGGCGCACGACCGACGGGGTGCGAGGTCGGTTGTCGGTAAGCGCCTCGGGCTTCAAGTCAGCAAGAAGCGTACGGCCTGGACCGGCCCTGGGATCGCCTGGAAGCAGCCCTACTGCAACGGAGTGCCGGCGAGGCTGGCGACCTTCCAGGTGCCGCCTTCGCTGGCCATCGGAATCGCGAGCACGGTGCCGCTGACACCGGTGTAGATGATGAAGGCGCTTTCGCCTTCGAACCGCAGCGAGGCGACACTGGCTTTGGCCGCTTCGTTCCGCATCAACTGCTTGGCTGCAGGATTCGTCAGCTTTTCAAGGACTACCCCGCAGCCCATTTCTTCGCCCTGTTTGGCCTGTGCGGCAAGTTTTTCCAGCGATTCGGTGACGCCCTTGGATATGTAGGTACAAGCGGCTGCCCAATCGCCAGCGGCGCGAGCATCGAGGAAGTTGTGCAGGGCGGTAGCGGCCGCATCGAATTCGGAGGTGTCGGCTTCGGCTCCGAATTCCTGGATGCTGTTGTCCCCTCCCTTGACCCGGAACTGGGCTGAGCCGCCGCCGGAGTCGTGGTGGTGCTTGGGGACGAAGTTGCCGGAATCGCCCGAGCTGCCGGACTTCGCGCCGCTTTCACTCGAGCCGGACTTCGCTTCTCCACTACCCGACTTCGCCTTGCCCTGCGCAGGGCCCCCCGCGCTCGATTCGACTGCTGCCTGCCCCTGCGCGGTGGTTTCGGTCGTGGTGGAGCTGGAGTCGCCTCCACCCCCGCATGCAGCCAGCGCCACAGCGAGCAGCAAGGCGGCTACGGCCGCGATCAACCCCTTCAGAGCTACCCTCACGAACGCGATTCTAGAGAATCGCTCGTTTCTACCGGTCTATCGACGATGAGCCTTGTGCTTCTTCTTCCCGCAGCTCGCCTTCACTACCGGCCTGAAGTTGTCCGGCACCCCATTTTGCCCGGTGAACTGAGCTTCGGCCCGGTTCTTGCCGGCGCAGAGGTTCCTGCTGTTGACGACCAGCCCCTTCTTGCCGCCCTGCATGTTGAGGGTGAACTTGGAGACAGGGGCGTCGGGGACGGTTTCGAAGGAGCTTCTGATGCCGCCGTTCTTGGAGTCGATGCGGCCGACGATGTTGACGTCGACCAATCCGTGCAGGGCCGCGACCAGGTCGGGCAGCTTGTGGCTCGAGGAGCGCAGGTAGACGGGCCCCTGCACGGGTTCGTCGAGCAGCGGCGTTATCGCCTTGGCGTAGCCGTACTGGGCTCCGGGGGGGCATGCCTTGGCGGCGAACTGAACCCTGGTGCAGATCGTCCTGATGTGAGCCTGGTCGAGGAAGGCCGACCTCGGCAGGGTGACGACCGCTTTGCCGATGTTTGCGTCTCCTGGCCTTGCCTTGACGACCGCTTTCAGGGCGGGGTGATCGCCACGCCTCGTGCCTCCGTTGAGGCTGATCGAGAGCTTCGGCTTGAAGCCGAGGTTGAGGCAGTTTGCCGCCTGGTAGCGGGTCGAGAGGTCGACCGGGCGATCGTCGCTTGGATCGAAGACGTTCAGGTAGGCGCCAAACAAAGTCG
>DATIPC010000081.1:0-2086 GCA_035472395.1 Solirubrobacterales bacterium | reverse complement strand
CACGAAGCGAGGCGATCACCCCGCCCTGAAAGCGGTCGTCAAGGCAAGGCCAGGAGACGCAAACATCGGCAAAGCGGTCGTCACCCTGCCGAGGTCGGCCTTCCTCGACCAGGCTCACATCAGGACGATCTGCACCAGGGTTCAGTTCGCGGCCAAGGCATGCCCCCCCGGAGCCCAGTACGGCTACGCCAAAGCGATAACGCCGCTGCTCGACGAACCCGTGCAGGGGCCCGTCTACCTGCGCTCCTCGAACCACAAGCTGCCAGATCTAGTCGCAGCCCTGCACGGCCTGGTCGACGTCAACATCGTCGGCCGCATCGACTCCAAGAACGGCGGCATCAGGAGCTCCTTCGAAACGGTTCCCGACGCACCCGTCTCCAAGTTCACCCTCAACATGCAGGGCGGCAAGAAGGGACTGGTCGTCAACAGCAGGAACCTCTGCGCCGGCAAGAACCGCGCCGAAGCTCAGTTCACCGGGCAAAACGGCGTGCCGGACAACTTCAGGCCGGTAGTGAAGGCGAGCTGCGGGAAGAAGAAGCACAATAGGAAGTAGGGGGGAGAGCCCGCAGTCGCCTCTTTCCGCCTATCGGCTGCCGCCGGGGCGGCACGGCATCCCGCCGGAGCAGATCGTCGAGAACCAGCGCTGGCGGTTGCTGGGGGCCGCCGCCGAGGTGTTTGCCGAGCGGGGCTACGCGCGCACGAAGAGCTCCGACATCGCTCGCCGGGCCCATGTCTCGCGATCCACGTTCTACGAGCACTTCGAGAACGTCGCAGACTGTCTGCTGGCCGCCTATGAGATGGCGACGGACTGTGTTTCGGACGTCGTCTCAGGAGCTTGCGAGCAGGGGGGCGAGCGGACGGCGCGACTGCGGGCGGCGATCGACGAGGCGTTGGACCTCCTCGCCTCCGAGCCTGCTCTTGCGAACCTGTTAGGACCCGAGGCGCCGGCTGGGGTGCAGGAGATCGCCGCCGCCCGCCAGCGCCTCATCGAGCACCTCGCCGATCTCCTCTCTCGCGGCCGCCGGCCGCCCGGCGCAACCGCCGCCGAATCGCCGGCGGGAACCGAGCTGCGGCTGGTCGAAGGCGCTTTCGCCCTCCTCTCCAATCGGATCGTTGCCGACGGAACAAAGCGCCTCCCGGAGCTTGCTCCCGAACTAGTGGAGCTCCTTGAATAGGCCTACCGACCGGGGGAGAGCTTCGGACTGCACAGGCTTAGATACATGTGCGCTTCAGCCGACACGCGAGGAATGAGATGAGGCTCTACGGGATCTCTAGCACCGATGTTGAATCGGTTGTGGCATCGCCTGGGCAAGCAGGCGTTGACGAATACGGAAATCCACGTCTGGCTGGATTGGATAGACACAGCCGTGCGATCATTGTGGTTGTCGCAGGCGACGATCCCGACTTTGTCGTCACGACGTTTCCGGATGATTGACATGCGTGCCGATTACGACAGCACCGCCAACGCTATATCGATTGCGCTGGATAGAGGAGGTCGCGCGGAGCAAGCGGACCAAGTTCACTCGCGTGCAGTCGTGGCGCTTCGCGACAGCCGGCCAATCGAGCTGCAACTTCTCTATCCAGATCTTGGTATCGAGGAGCCTGTGCTCGCCGTCGCAGCGCGCTACGGGCTCGACTGGGAAGCTCTGGTCGCAGCCGCCCAAGCGGCGCTTGCCGCTCCCGACCGCACCGTCACCCTCGCCGTCGCAGTGCGTTCCGCGGCGTAGGCCGCTACTCGCCGATCAGCTCTATGCGGTAGCCGCTCGGATCCCGCCTGCCCCAGACGTGGAGCGCGGCTGCTATTTGCCCCAAGTCCAGTCGTCGCGTGGATCGATCGGTGGCCTCGACTCCAGCCCCCGCCAGATGAATCTAGTGCGGACCGCAACCCCGAGAAGCAGGAGCACTCCGGACATGAAGAGCCCGAACCAACTTGGAATGCCGAGGGGCGGCGCGCCGTCGTGCCACGGGCTGACGTACCCGGAGAGCTGTAGGTACCCGAGAGAAGCGAGCGGGCCGGCCAGGGCTCCGAGAACCCACCAGCGGCCGACGAGCCAGCCGACCAGTATCGGGAGGGCCATGGCAAAGG
>DATIPC010000080.1:0-30227 GCA_035472395.1 Solirubrobacterales bacterium | reverse complement strand
GGTGGGGGAGTTGATGACCTCGACCGCCGACGTCTTGGACGAGAGCATCCGCGCCACCGAACAGCAAAAAGAGGCCGCCGAGCAGGTCTCCGCGGCGATGGTCCAGATCCGCACCGCCGCCGAGCAGCTGGCGGCGGAGGGACGCCAGCGGGCCGTGGCGGCGGAAACCGTCAACGGCCTGATCGCGGATCTGGAGCAGGGGCTCGACGACCTGACCCGACTCGCCGCCCAGGACGCCGCGGACGAGTCCCTTGAGGCGATGATCGACACGGAGCGGGCCGGATCGAGATGAGCGTGGTTCACGTCCGCGTCCGCGTGGCCGGAGAGCATTACGCCCTGCCGGTCGAGCAGGTGCTCGAGGTGGCCGACCTGGGAGCGATCGCGTCGGTGCCGGGCTCGCCCGCGGCGCTCATCGGCGTGCGCAACCTTCGCGGTCAGGTGATCCCGGTGATCGATCTGGCGACGTTGCTTGGCCTGACCGGGGATCAACCAGGCCGGATCGTCGTCGCCGAGTCGGGCGAAGTGCGTGCCGGCCTCCTCGTCAACGAAGTTCTTGACGTCGGTGAGCTGCCGCCGGTGTCCGAGCAGGTCGAGTCCAGGTACCTGCTCGGCGCCTGTCTCGTCGACGGCGAGCTGGTCGGAGCCCTCGACGTCGACGCCGTCCTTGCCCCGATTGCCCCTCCGGGGGGATCGGCTTGAGCGCCTCTGACGAGGAGATCCACGCCCTCGTCCGCCAGGAGGCAGGCGACTGCCTGCAGCGGATGGAGGCGAACCTGATGGCGCTGGAGTCTGGCGAAGGCGGGTCCGCTGAGATCGACGCGATCCTGCGCGACGCGCACTCGATCAAGGGCAGCTCCGCGATGATCGGCTGGCAGGAGCCGGCGACCCTGGCCAGCGCGATCGAGGACCGCATGGAGCGGGCTCGGGAGACCGGTTCTCTTCCAAACAAGGCGGTCGATCCGTTGCTGCGGGCCGTCGATGCCCTGCGGAGAGCGGTGAACGGTGAGGAGGGGGTCGCGGCTCCCCTAGTCGAGGAGCTGGCGGCCCTCGGTGTTGAGGCCGGAGATGAAGGAGCGGATTCGCCGGCAGGACGGGGAGCGCCCCCCCGGGTCGAGGCTGCGGCGAGAGCCGCCGGGTCGGCTGCCGCGCAGGCGCCGACGATTCGGATCGATGCCGCGAAGGTCGATCGCATGCTCGATGCCGTGGGCGAGACCGTGCTCTATCACCGGCGCTTGGAGCACACGCTCGAGGGGAGCAGACAGGAGGGACGCCAGGTCTCCGAGGAGCTCGACATGGGCGAGCGGTTGCTCGGCGATCTGCAGGATTCGGTGGTTCAGATGCGGACGCTGCCGCTGAGCATGATCACCAGCCCGTTTCCGCGCGCCATTCGCGATCTCGCCTCCGAAGAGGGCAAGGAGGCCGAGCTGACGGTCAGCGGCGCCGAGACCCAGCTCGACAGGGCCATCCTCGAGGGGATCTCGGAGACCATCGTCCACCTGCTGCGCAACGCCGTCGCCCACGGAATCGAGACTCCGGAGGAGCGCGAGGCGGCCGGCAAGCCGCGCTTGGGGCGTATCGATTTGCGGGCGCACCAGCGTGGCGGCATGGTCGCGATAGAGGTCGCCGACGACGGCAAGGGCGTCTCCGCGGAGATCCTGGCGCGGGCTGAGCAGGTCGGGTCCCTGGCTGAAGTTCTGTCCGAGACCGGGTTCTCGACCGCCGGCGAGGTCACCGAGGTGGCCGGCCGCGGCGTCGGCCTGGACGCGGTGAAACGAAGCGTCGAGAGCCTCGGTGGCGGCCTCGAAGTCCAAAGCGAGCCCGGCAAGGGCACGGAGGTGACGCTGCTCCTGCCGCTGACCTTGGCGCTGATGCGGGTGCTGCTGTTCGAGCTTGGCGAGCAGCCGTTCGGGCTGCCGATGACCAGCGTCGGGCGGGTGGTGGCGGTGACCGACACGACCTCCCTCGGCACCCGCCCTTCGGTCGAGATCGACGGCCAGGTGGTCCGCCTTTCGCACCTGGCCGAACTGGCCGGGTCCGGCTGGAAGGTTCCGGAGCGCTCGCCGGCGATCGTGGTCGAATCCCTGGGCAGGCGCCTGGCGGTGCTCTGCGACGAGTTGATCGGTGAGGAAGAGGTGGTGATCAAGAGCCTCGGCGCGGTTCTGGCGGGCGTGCCCGGCTACCTGGGTGCTGCGATCCTGGGCGATGGGCGGATCGCGCTCGTGCTTGACCCGAACCACCTGATGAGGGCGCCCAAGGGAAAAATGGCGGTGGACCAACCTGAGGACACGACTGAGCGCCCGGCTGGGCAAGTGCTGGTCGTCGACGACCAATTCTCCGCCCGGGAGTTGCAGCGGAGCATCCTGGAAACGGCCGGCTATCGGGTCGAGGTCGCCCGCGATGGGCGTGAGGCCCTGCAACGGATCGGCGAGATCACCGGTCTCGATCTGGTCATGACCGATGTCCAGATGCCGGAGATGGACGGCTTCGAACTGCTGGAGGCGATCCGCGCCGACGAGGTGCATTCCTCGCTGCCGGTGGTGGTCGTCACCACCCTTGGCGACGAGGCGAGCCGGAAACGGGGCGCCGAGGCTGGAGCTGACGCCTACATCGTCAAGAACGAGTTCGACCAGGAAGCGCTGCTGGAGACGATCGAGCGCCTGGTTGGCAGGTGAGCTCGGCCGCGAGGCGCCGGGTCCTGATCTGCGAGGACTCGCTGGCCTACGCCACCGCCCTCTCCAGATTTCTCGAACACGATGAGGAGATCGAGGTCGTCGGGATCGCTCCTACGGGCGAGCAGGCGATCGCCGACGTCGAACGCTTGCAACCGAGCCTGCTGACCCTGGATATGCAGCTGCCGGGCATGGACGGCCTCGAGGTGGTGAAGAGGCTGATGGGATCCAACCCCCTGCCGATCGTGGTGCTCAGCGCCAAGGTCGCGAGGGGGTCCGAGAAGGCGATCGAGGCCCTGGCAGCCGGAGCCCTCGAGATTCTTGCCAAGGACATGCTGCGCCTCGACCAGCCCGATGACCTCTGGGCGCAGGCGATGCGCAGCCGGCTGAGACGGTTCTCGAGCATGCGGGTTACGAGGCCGGCCAGGGTCCAGCGCCGCAGCCCGACCTCGCCGCCGCCGGCCTCCCCTATCGGCTCCCGCACGGCCCTGGCGGTCGGCATCGGGGCCTCGACCGGTGGGCCGCCGGCGCTGCGGGAGATCCTCGCCGGGCTGCCGGCGGACTTTCCGCTGCCGGTGCTCGTGGTGCAGCACATGGCACCCGGCTTCATCGAGGGCTTCGCTGGCTGGCTGGACCAGAAGCTGGCGCTGGATGTCCGTGTCGCCGAAGCGGGCGATCGCGCCATCGCAGGGATCTGGTTTGCCCCGGACGGTGCCCATCTCCTCCTCACCAGCTCCCACCGATTCGCCCTCGCGGATGAGCCCGACGGGCCGCACCGTCCGTCCGCCGATGTCTTGCTAAGCAGCCTCGCGGAGGTTTGCGGGAGCGAGGCCGTCGGTGTGGTGCTGACCGGCATGGGCAGGGATGGCGCCAGCGGGGCGGCAGAGATCCGCCGCGGGGGCGGCGCTGTGGTCGCGCAGGATGAGGCTTCCTCGGTCGTCTATGGAATGCCCCGCGCGGTGGCCGAGGACGGCGCTGATCTGATCGCCTCACCGCGCGAGATCGCCGCGGCCCTTTCGGTGCTGCGACCCGGCCGAGGCGTCGCGTGAGCTCGCCACTGGAGAGGGTCGCCGAGCTGGTCGAGCGGGAGAGCGGGATCCAGGTCAAGGAGTCGCAGATGGATGCTCTCGTCGCGGCGCTTGGGCGGGTCTCGCAGGGGATGGACGCTGAGCAGTTTCTCGGCGCCACTGAGGAGCCGGCGCGCTACCCGGTGCTGCTCGGGCGGCTGATCGATCAAGTGGCCACCCAGGAGACCTTCTTCATGCGCGAGGGGCGCGAGCTCGAAGCTGTCGACTGGCACCATCTTCTGGCGGCCGCCCGCGCTCGCGGCTCCGAGCAGGTCAGGGTTTGGGTGTCTGCCTGCGCCTCGGGAGAGGAGGCCTACTCGGTGGCGATTCTCGCCACCGAGGCCTTCGGCGAGGGCCATGTGCCGGTCTCGATCCTGGCCACGGACATCTCGACGCGGGCGCTTCGTCGCAGCGAGGAGGCCGCCTACTCGGAGCGCTCGATCCGCGACCTCAGCTCGGAGCGCCGCGATCGATTTCTGATTCGCGACGGGGCGCGGAGCGTGGTCGGCGGCCAGCTTCGCTCCCTGGTTCGCACGCGGCGACACAATCTCGTCCTTGACCCAGCTCCGCCGGCCGGCGAGATGGCCTTCGACCTCGTCCTCTGTCGCAACGCCTTGATCTATTTCGGCCCCGAGACCGTCGGAGCGGTGGTCCGGTCTCTCGAGTCCGCGGTCCAGCCCGGCGGCCAGTTGATCCTCGGGGCTTCCGACCGCCTGACCAGCTCGGCGCGGCGCCTGATCGAGAGCGCCAGGGGCGGAGCCGAGGCGGCCGCTCTCGTCCCTTCTCCAGCGGTCGCGCGGCGGGCAGCTGGCGGTGTGTCGCGGGTCCTGCGCAGACCACTCGGCAGATCGGGGCCGGCTACTGCTCCTTTTACCGCGCCCTCCCCGTCACGGGACCGCGAAGCCTCCGAGGCGCTCGAAGCTGCCAACGCCGGCAGGTACACCATGGCGATCGAGGCGACCGCGCGGATACTGGCCGCGGATCCGCTCAACGCCGACGCCTACTACGTGCGGGGCTTGAGCGAGCTTGCCAGCGACGATCCCACGGCCGCAGTTGAATCCCTTCGCCGTGCCCTGTACGTGGACCCGACCTTCGCGCTGGCCGCCTTTCAGCTTGCCCGCGCCCATGATCGTCGCGGCGACGATGAGGCGGCGAGGCGAGCCTACGCCCGGACCCTGCGCGCCATCAGCCGAGCCGATGAGCACCCCCGCAGCCTCCCCGAGCAGGTTGACCTTGCCGACATCGCGGTCGCCTGTCGCGCACGACTGGCCGAAGCCGGCGGCGGCAACCGGCTGCGGTAGGTCTTCTGGGATGGCTGGCTTTTCCGCGGTCAGATAGCGCCGGTGGATCGCCGATCCTCGTACTTAGCCTGCAGAAAGTACCGTCGCCGCCGCGCCGACTACGGCACCTATAACGGACGGCCAGTACGCAGTAGCGGAGAGCGCAAGGCGAGTTTTCCCATGCCGAAAGCGGCTTTCGCTGTTGCCGCGTGGTAACAGCGGCGATGATTCGCGGCAACGACGTACAGACTGTCGTCGGGTTGCCCTACCGGCGCCTGGAATGACGGCGGGGGAGGACCGTGATCGCGAACCTGGTGGAGGCTTCGTGGATCAGGTCGACTGGGACCGTCGTCGTTTTGGCGGCGCTCCGCGGTTGTTTGGCCGAGCCGAAGAGTGCGATGGAGACCAGCTGTCCGCGTGGGTCGTGACGGGCCTTGTAGCGGATGCCGGCGTAGCCGGCCTCTTGCAGGGCGAGTGCCCAGTCCTGGGTCAGGTTGTAGTCGGTAGTCGAGTGGATCTCGGCGGTGAGGCCGATCAGTCCGAGCACGGTTGGGTCGGCCAAGTCAACGACCCTTCGCTTTGGGCGGGCGCAGCCTGGAAAGACGTTGCGCGTCGACCAGCGGCTCCGGGATCACCCCACCTGGCCGCACTAACCCTGATTCACCGTTATCACCTCGACAGGTGTAGTTCACCTGCTTGCGGCAAGTGACAGGCCACGGGGCGGTTCAGCGGAGCCGCCCCGCGGCGCTTCCACGGGCAGGTCGGTCTTTCGGTTCGCCTTTGGGAAGCATTCAGGGCAGGCGGAAACCGCCTTGCGGCCAGTGGGGAAGTCGCGGTTGGGGTTAGACGGCGGTGGGGTCTATGGACTCGCCGCGGGCAGCGCCCGCAGCCGACAGAAGGCGGCCGCCAGGTCCTCGGCCCACGGCCAGGAGCGCGGCAGCCGCAGGGTGGTTCGCCGGGCCGAGCGCACGATCTTCCCGGCGACGTGCAGCAGGAGCTGGCGGACCCGCTTGGGCTCAGCGAGATGATCGGTCAGCTCAGTGACCCGGGCACCCTCCCGCACCTCGCCGTCGCCGTCAATCGCGCTTCGCCAAGCCGATTCGGGCAGATCCATGATCGCCCCACGCACGCGCCGATCGACCTCGTAGCCAACCGAGAAGCGGATGCCGGCCGAGCGGCAGTCAGAGGTGAAGGCATGGGTGCGCCCGCCGATGTCCGTTCGGGCAAGGATCTCGCGGTCCAGATCGGCGGCGGGCAATTGCTCGAGCGCCAGCTGCAACACCTCGAAGTGATCGGCGGCGGTGTGCGCCGCGGCGTTGCCGGGGCGCAGGACGGCGGCCAGCGGCTCGCCTGTCTCGGCCAGGTAGCAGAGCAGCGGGTGGAAACCGAAGCCGCCCTTGTAGTTGCCGGCGGCGCCTTCCTTCTCGGAGTGGGAGGTGAGCAGGGAGGCGTCGATGTCGAGGATCAACTCCCGCGGCCGGGCGCCTGCGTCCCAGGCGCGCTCCAGCGCCTTCGCCCGAGCGCCGCGGATTGCTTCGAGCAGGCAGGCGTCAATCGATTTGATCGCTCGGTGGGCGGTGCTCTCCGAGGCAACAGACCCGAACAACGGCTGCTGGTCGCGCAGCACACCGAGGTCGGAGACATGATCGCCGCCGTCTGCGATCGCCACGGCGAGGTCACGAATCACGACCCCGGGGTCGTGGGCGGAACGGCGCTCGCGAGTCGGCGCCATAGCCGCCGACAGCGCCGCGGTGAGCCCGAGCCGGTTGGCCAGCTCGACTAGCAGATAGGCACCGGCGTGGGAGACGAGCCCCTCGCCGTCCGCCCTGACTTCTACGGTTTGGCGCGTCGTTTGTGTCTTCACCTTCCGGGTGTCCTCCTGGGTCGTTGCGAATACGTCGGCAAACCGCATTCTCAAGACCCAAGAGGACGCTCCCGGATGGTTCCTCAGGTCGTTACCGGTGGATCAGGGCTAGCTCCGCATGGCGAAGAGTCCCCTCATGGCGAAGGCCGAGCGCTCGAGGATGGCGCGGCGATTTGTACGTGGTCGAGTCGAATCGTTGGTCTCCTTTGCATTGGAGATACACAGATCCGAGGGGTGCCGGTGCTCGCCGGGTTGTCTCGAGGACGGGCATCCCGGCGCGCGCGGCAAGGGGTTTCAGCTCGCGGCTGCCTGGGCCTGTCGCTGGACGTGCTCTACGACTTCGTCGAGCTCGTGAGTTGGGGAGAAGTCGACGTACTCGCTGTCCTCGAGTGCCTCGGGCGCGTGCCCTGGGGCCCAGTAGAAGGCTTGCCCCGCCCCGTAGTCCTGATCGCCATCCTTGGTGTGCATCTGCACACGGCCCTTGATCATGTAGCCCCAGTGCGGGCACTGACAGAGGTCGTCTGGCAGTCCCTTGAGCATCGGTGCGAGGTTGGCCCCCTTCGGCAAGCGGACAAATGAGACGCTCATCTCGCCCGCCGGTCGCTTGCGGAGCTCCACGCCGTCGCCCTCGATTGCAATTGGAACGTCTTGAGGAGTGATGCTTTCCATGATTCGCCTTTCCAGAGATGTTGGTTTGCGGTACGCCCGAGACCTTCAGAGTCGCCTTGCCAAACGGCAGAAAGGCGACGAAGACCGATTCTGCGCATCGCGCTTAATCCCGACTTACGTCGGGCTTAATGCGTCTTTGCACCGGTCCGCCGAGCGCGCGCCGAGGCGCGCATGCCTCAGATGCGTTCCAGCACTACGACGGGAATCTCGCGCGTCGTCCTCTGCTGGTAAGCGTCATAGTCGGGCCACTCGGCGACCATTGCCTGCCACATCTCCGGCTTCTCCTCCGCGCTCGCCGTGCGGGCACGGGCTTTGAACCGGTCGCCCTTCACCTGCACCTCGACCTCCGGGCTCTCGGAGAGGTTCAGGTACCAGGCGGGGGGTGTATCGGAGCCACCCATGGACGCCACGATCGTGTAGGTGGCGCCCCGCGATGCGTAAATCAGCGGAGTGGTGCGCAGCTCGCCCGATTTGCGCCCCGTCGTCGTCAACAGCAGCGTCTGGGTTCCCTGCCAGTCGTGGCCCTCCTTGCCGTCAGTGGCCCGGTAGCGATCGACATGCTGCTGACCGAAGAGCGGCATGCCCAAATGCTAGTCGAGCCACAAGCCACGGCATGCTCGCGTCGAGCCCCGAGGGCCGGTATGTGAGGGCTCAGCTGGCCGGAGGATCGATCAGAAAGTCCAAACGGGACAATCTGGTGCCCTCCGAACGTACAAGGTGGATAAAGATAGCCGTTGAATTTCCCCTCCCCTAAAGACCTGGCCCGTCCGCACCGATAAGGCCGGGAATTTCATCGTCCGTCCGTCCAACCGAAGGGGAGAATGTAAATGCCGTTCAGGAAGCTTTTCGTCACGTTGATCGCCGGAGCTGCATTGGCAGCGCTTCCCGCCGCCGCGCTGGGCGCAACGGCGACCGCGACGGGAACCCTTACCGGCAGTACCCTCAGCCTCTCGACCAGCGCCACGCCTTCGTTCACCGCCGAACTCGACAGCGGCGACTCGACTCCCACCTACACCGTCCCCCTCACGATCCAGGACACGCGGGGCACCGGCGCCGGCTGGAACGCGACGATCACCTCGACCCAGTTCAAAACCGGCGGCGGCTCTCCGAGCACGCTGGCGACCAACTCGTCGACGCTGACCGGCGTCACCTCGGTCTGCGCGTCCGGCACCTGCACCAACCCGACCAACGCGATCACCTACCCGATCGCGGTGCCGGCGGGGGCGACCGCGCCGACCGCGGTCAAGTTCTTCAACGCCGCCGCCAGCTCCGGGATGGGCAAATTCACGAACACGCCGACGATCGGGGTATTCGTTCCGCAGAGCAGCCTTGCCGGCACCTACACCAGCACGCTCACGATTTCCATCGTCAGCGGTCCATAGAGTGCCGGTCGCTTGCCATCGATGAGGGGAATTCTCGCGGGTCGCCGAAAGCCTCTGGGCCGTGCCACGGCCCTGGCGGCCCTGGCCGCTGCCCTCATTGCGTCGGCGCCGACGGCCTCTGCGTCGGCAGATGGCCCGACGTTCGCGCTGAAACCGGTCTCACCCACGGAAACTGGCTACTTCATCTTCAAGGGGCAGCCCGGGCAGACGGTCAAAGGGGCGGTGCGGGTGCTCAATGTCGGCACCGTCGCCGGCCGCACCAGCCTCTACGCGGTAGATGCGACCACCGGGCAGACCAGCGGCGCCGTCTACCGCTCCCGCCGCGACCCGAGACGCGACGTCGGCGCCTGGATCAAGTTGTCTAAGGGCAGCGTGAGCCTCGCTCCGGGGCAGTCGCGGGTGGTGCCCTTCAGCGTCCAGGTCCCGGCCGGGACTTCGGCGGGTCAGCACCTGGGCGGTATCGTCGCCCAGCGCTCCGCCGGCAAGTCCAAGCCGGCATCCTCGGGCAAGGAAGGGAACGGCTTCAAGGTCCGCATCCAGGAGCTCAGCGTCCTCGCCGTCCAGGTCAACGTTCCCGGCGCCGAACATGCGGAGATGGACCTGACCGGGATCAAGGCCGGCAGCCAGCCCGGGCACCAGTCGGTGCTGCTCGGGATCGGGAACACCGGGAACGTCCTGGTCAAGGGGCGCGGCACGCTCAGGATCGTCAGCAAGGGCGGGCACGTCGCCCAGCGCAGCAGCTTCGGGCTCGACACCTTCGTCCCGAGCACTCACATCGACTTCCCCGTCTACATCCAGGGCAAGGCACTGACCCCTGGTCGCTACCGCGGAACGGTCTCGATCTCCTATCGCGGCCACGACCTCACCCGCACCTTCCCCTTCACGATCACCGCGGCGCAGACGGCGCAGGTCTTCGGCACCCAGGCCGCGCAGCAGACGCCGATCGATTCCTCATCCTCGGACCAGACCCTCGTCTACCTCCTCGCCGCGGTCGCGCTTCTCTCTCTCGGTGCCGCTTTCTACTTCTGGCGCCAGCGCCGCCCCGCCTAGCGGAGCCCGGGGTTTGCCTGTGTTCTCGGGCGTCGCATCCGGGCGGAGCATCCCTCGCCTCCCGATCGCGACCGTCGGCGCCGCTCTCTACCTGGCGCTGATCCCCGCAATGGCCCACGCCGCGATCGGCTTCGTCGGCGCGACGACGGGGGAAAACGGCAGTGGCAGCGCCAGCCTCAGCATCGCTAAGCCGGCCGGGGTCGTCGAAGGGGGGGTGATGGTGGCGACGGTGACGGCGGCGGGGACCGGGTCGGTGACGACGCCCAGCGGGTGGACGGTGGTCAAAACCCTGACCCAGGGTTCGCTGCGGCAGGCCACCTACTACAAGGTGGCGGGATCGAGCGAGCCGGCAAGCTACTCGTGGAGCCTCGGATCGAGCCGAGCCGCCTCGGGCGGGATCGCCGACTACAGCGGCGTCAACCAGACCGTCCCCGTCGATGCCATCGTCTCGGCGGGGGGCGAAAGCGGCAACGCCGCCATCCCCAGTGCGACGACGTCGGCCTCCAGCGATCTCGTCCTCGCCGTGGCCTCGTTCGCAACCGGCACGACCGTCACCTCCGACCCGAGCACGACCGAGCGAGTCGACGTCAAATCGAGCTCCAACACCAGCAACCTGGCCGATTTCGTCCAGGCGACGGCCGGCGCGACCGCGGCGAAGACGGCGACCCCGGCGGTGTCGAGCTCCGCCTGGATCGCCCAGACGATCGCCCTGCGCGACGCCTCGCAGGCGACCCTGTCGGCCACGACCACCGCGGCGCCCAGCTTCTCGGCCAACCTCAACAGCGGCGATCAGGCGAAAACCTTCACCGTCCCGCTGACCGTCAGCGATACCCGAACGGGCGTCGGCTCCGGGCTGGGCTGGAACACGACGATCACCTCGACCCAGTTCAGCACCGGCACCAAGACGCTTCCCACTTCGATTTCGACGGTCACCGCGGTATCGAGCGCCTGCCTGAACGGCGGGCTCTGTACGAACCCGACCAACGTCGTCACCTACCCGCTCGCTGTGCCGGCCGGAGCGACCGCGCCGACCGCCGTGAAGTTTTACTCCGCCGCCGCGGCCACCGGCAAAGGGGTGTTTACCGTGACCCCCACGGTCAGCGTCGCGGTGCCGCAGAACAGCTTCACCGGCACCTACACCAGCACGCTGACGATCTCGGTTGTCAGCGGCCCGTAGCGGCTAACTGGATCAGGCGCGCTCGGCCCTCTGCTTGACCGCGCCGAGGAGGCGCCGGGTGACGAGGACGTGGCCGCGGGTGCCGATGACCATCGCGCGGTAGATGCGGCCCGGGAGGCGGGGGAAGGTCGCGCGGGTCTCGGCGCGGAGCTGAGTCCGCCCGCCCTCGAGCTCTTCGGCGCGGAAGATCAGCGCGTAGTCGGAGAAGCGGTGGCGACCGGCAAGGGCCAGAACCCGGGGCCGCTCGGCCGCTTCGACATGGAAGCCGGGCAGGGCGGAGCCGTCAGCAAGCGGGCGAGGCCCTAGCTCCTCGGTGTCCGCACAGTCCAGCAGGCGGGCGACCCGGGCGGTTTTCGCCGATCCGAACGAACGCTCGACAACGCGCAGCAGAGCCTCCCAGGTGGCGTCGGGGCCGGCGGAGATCTCGATCGAGTGCTCGTCGATGCGGGGCAGGCGCTCGCACGGAAGGGGCACGCTGGCGATCCTACGGCGATCTAGTCGGAGACACGGGCGATGGTGAAACCGTCGTAGCCCTTGCCGCCGACGGTCTGGATCGTCGTCGCGCTGAGGCGCGCGTCGGCAGCGATCGTCTCGTGCAGATGGCGCTGCGCCTGGATCGCGGGGTCCTCGTTGTCGGGGTCGGCGAGCTGGCCGTCGCGGACCACGTTGTCGGCGACGATCAGGCTGCCCGGCCGGGAGTGATCGAGCGCCCAGGCGAAGTACTCAGGCGTGTGAACCTTGTCGGCGTCGATGAAGGTGAGGTCGAAGGGACCCGCGCCCTCGGCCTCGAGGCGGGGGAGCGCGTCGAGCGCCGGGCCGACCCGCAGATCGACGACCTCGCTCAGGCCGGCGCGGGCGATGCTCTCCCGGGCGACCTCGGCGTAGGAGGAGTTGGCCTCCAGCGTGATCAGGCGACCGTCCGCGGGCAGCGCCCTGCCCAACCAGATCGTGCTGTAGCCGCCAAGGGTGCCGAACTCGAGGACCGTCTTCGCCCCGAGCATTTCCACGAGCAGAGCGAGCAGCTTGCCTTGAGGGGGCGAGACCTGGATCGGGGGGAGGCCGGCCGCCGCGCTCGCCTCGAGGGCCTGCTCGAGGGCATCGTCATGCGGCGCCAGCAGGCCAGATACGTACTCGTCGACAGCTGCCCACGCCTGCTCCGTCATGCATGGATATCTATCAGTGCTGTCGAACTACTGAGCGTAGATCCCGCGCCAGCGGCACCCCTAGCCGCCGAGGCGGTAGGCGACGATCTGCGGCGTCTGACCTTCGGCCGCGGCGAGGCCCGCGGGGGCGACCATCATGTCTCCCGCGATGGTCACCCCGGCATTGGTGCCGCTTGGCAGTTTCGCCTGCCAGGCGACCCTGCCGCTGTTCGTGTCGAACGCCTGCACGCTGCCGTCGGAGGTGGTCGCGAAGACGAGATCATTGGCCACGGTGGTGAAGCCGTAGGCCGGCGCGGTGGGGAATTCGTGCTTCCACTTGACCGCCCCGGTCTTCACGTCCAGCGCGACCAGTTCGCCGTTCAGCGGCCCCGGTTCCTGGCGTTCGGTCTGGGTGATGACTTCAAGCGGGCTGTTCACCACCGGCACGAAGACGCTCTTCCCGTCCGTCGCCATCGGCGCGATCACTCCACCGAGTGAGCCCGGGTAGACCTTTGCCGGAGTCTTCAGCTTCGAGGTTTCGCTCCGCATCGCCAGCAGGCCATCGTCGTCGTGGCCGTTGTGGGTGCCGACCGACCGCTTCCACACCGGTTTGCCGGTCTTGTTGTCGAGGGCGACGACGAACCCGGACTTGCCGGCGCCGAGGACCAGCTGCTTGCCGCCCGCGTTCACCAGTATCGGCGGGTTCTGGAAGTCCCAGTCATAGAGAGCGTGGGGGGTCTGCTGGTAGTACCACTGCATCTTCCCCGTCTTCGCGTTGAGTTTGACCAGGGAGTCGGAGTAGAGGTTCGGGCCCGGCCGGCTTGATCCCCAGGGTTCGCCTTCGGTTCCGGGGAACGGCGCCGGGTTGCCGACGCCGAAGTACATGAAGCCCTTTTCGTCGAAGGCCGGCGTGTACCAGAGGCCGCCGCCCGAGTTGACGCCGGGCTTGCCCCAGAGGTCCTGGGGGACGGTGTCGAAGTGCCACAGTTTCTTGCCGGTTTTCGCGTCCAGCGCCCAGAGGATTCCAACCCCACCGGCACCGTAGAATTCGCCCACGTTGACCGGTGCCGTCGAGACGTAGACGATGCCGTCGTGGTAGCCGGGGGCCATGTCGATGCCCTCTTTTTCGTTTCTGATCAGGGTTTTCGACCAGACCTGTTTGCCGGTTTCCTGGTCGAGGGCGAAGGCCGCATTGGGCGTTGCGCCGAACACGAGTCCGCCTTGGACGACCACGCCATTGGGTCCGTGGTCGGGCAGTTCGTATTTTTTCGTCCAGAGGACGTTGCCGCTATCCGCTTCGATCGCCTGCACGTTCGAAGCCAGGTCCTGCGAGTAGATCACGCCTTTGCTGACGATCGGCGAGGAGGCGTAGCTGCCGAAGGAGCTTTCCGCGTTGATCGGCAGCGTCCAGGCGATTTCGAGTTGATTCACGGTCGAGCTCTTGATCGGCCCGCCCACATTGCGGGTGTTGGCCGCGTCGCTGTTCGGGTAGCCCGAGCCGTCGTAGCTCACCGGTTCTCCCGAGGCCGACGATCCACACGCCGACAGCAAGAGGCTGCTCGCCGCGACCAGCAGCAGGACCGCACCAGCAACCCAACTGGCCTTCCGGATTTTCTTCAGCGTTGCAGACATCACTCACCCGCCTCAGGCGGGTGAGTGAGAGCCGCACCCATGCCCGCCACTGATCCATCTCCCATTTCGCGACCTTATTCGATCGATAAAATCATGTCAAGTATTTACAGACGCGTGATCGGTAGAGGGGGCTGGACCCCGCTCTTCGAAGAGCGGCTGCAGGACCCGGTTGGCGAGCAGGCCCAGGGCGCCGAGGTTGGCAAAGCCGGGGCCCTGGCTCAGTCCGGCCAGGCCCGGGATCTGGAGACGCGGCCGCATGTCCTTCAGCTCGAGGTGTCGCCCGATCGGCACCTCGGTGCCAGGGGGAGCCTCCCAGAGCCCCCCGACGCGCGCCTCGATCTCAGTCCGCGTCTCGTCCGGGAACAACGTGCGCAACTGCGCCAGCAGGTCGAAGCCGGTGCAGTTGACCACGTAGTCGTGCTCGGGGTTGGCGATCCCTTCGGGCGAGTGGTGCTGGAGGCGCACGCCGGCGCCGCCGCGTGCGGCGGAGACGTCCGTCACTCGGCCGGTGACGAAGCGGCAGCGGTCGTCGTAAGCGATCGCCGACAGGCTCGGTGGGTCGAAGACCCCGCGATCGCTGTGCTTGACGAAATCGCGCCGCGTGGTCTGGTCCAGCGCGGTCCATTCGATCTCATCGGGATTCGAGAAGACGCGGTTCTCGAGGAAGCTCTCGCCGCGGCTCATCGGCAGCATCGGGGTGTAGATCGTGAATCGGCAGCGGGGACGGAGGCCGCGCAGGAACATCACGCAGCTGAGCGCGCTCTCGCCGCCGCCGACGATGGCGACGTCGCAGCTCTCGTCCTCGGGCAGCTGCGCGAACTCGCCTCGCCTGCTGTCGCAGTGGAAGACCCGCGAGGCGACGCCCGGCTCGTGCGGGAAGGCACGGTGGATGCCGGGCCCCGTCAGCACAAGGGCGCTCGCCGCGTAGCGCGAGCTCCCGTCCGCTTCGGCGACCTCGACCTCCCAGTGCTCGCCATCCTCGAGCGCAACACGGGTGACCCGGCCGCTGACGTGGCTGACACCCTCGCTGGCGCGGGAGAGAACCCAGGTCAGGTACTCGCCGTAGTCGCGGTGCCGCACGGAGGGCGAGCCGGCATCGATCCAGCGGGCGTAGCGCCGCCTGAAGACCATGTAGCGCTGCCATGAGAAGCGCATGACCTGGTCGTCGATCGCCTCGCCCGCCTCGCCGAACTCCCTGAAGCTCTGGTAGGGAAAGCCGACGTCCTTGATCGGCGTCACCGCCAACGGCTCCTCGCCCGAGGTCATCCCGTTGCGCCCCTTCCACGAGGCGGCGACCTCGGTCCCCTCGACGATCGTCAGCGAGATCGGTCCGAGCCCGAGGGAGTTGAAGGCATGCACCTTGGCCGCGATGCCGGCGGCCTTGGCGCCGGCACCGACTACGAGTAGATCGGACTCGGCTGCCATGGCTCGGCGGCGCGGGGTGCGGGGGACGGGGTGCGGGGTTCGGCGACGACTCGGCCGCGCTTGTCGGGGCTGAAGGAGATCGCGCTGCGACGCGAGCGCTCCGAGCGATCCTCGGCGGGGCGCAGGTCGACCTCGCTCAGCACCGTCCGCAGCACCCGCTTCATCTCCAGTTCGGCGTAGCTGGCGGCGAGGCAGCGGCGCGTGCCACCGCCGAAGGGGATCCAGGTATAGGTGCCGGGTGGCCGTTCGAGGAAGCGCTCGGGCACGAAATGTCGCGGGTTCGGGTAGATGTCCTCGTTGCGGTGGATCAGGTAGACGCAGGGGGCGATCGTGGTGCCCGCGGGGAGCTCGTAGCCGCCAAGCTCCATCGGCTTCAGCAGGCGGCGGACGACGACCGGCACCGGCGGGCAGAGGCGCAGCGTCTCCTTCACCACCGCGTCCATGTAGGCGTCCTCCTCGCCGGCCAGCACCTCCTCCTGCAGGCGCTCCAGCTTCGCCGGGTGGCGCAGCAGCCGCTCGAACACCCAGGCCAGCGAGGACGAGGTCGGGCCGTCGGTGAGCAGCGTCATCAGTTCGTCGCGCAGGTCGCCCTCGCCCAGTGGCGAGCCGTCCTCGTAGCGCGCGTCGATCAGGATCGAGACGATGTCCTTGCTCCCGTTCTCGCCCGCGCGCCGCCGCCGGTCGACCTCTTCCAGCAGCGCCTCTTCGACCGGCGCCATCGCCTCGCGGAACCCGCTGCTGCGGGAGAGCCAGCGCGGCCCCAGCGCCGCCGCGGTGCTCAGTCGTGCCGGGTCGTTGAGAGCCTCGGTCAGCTGCTGCAGGAGCACGCGCAGGCGCCCCAGCCGGCCCTCCTCGTCGGGGCCGAAGACGGATCGCATGATCACCTCTTGAGTGATCGCCTGCATGTGGGGCCAGAGCTCGAACGGCTCCCCCACCGGCCAGTGCCCGATCTCGCCGCGCGTCACCTCGGCCATCATCTCGGCGTCGGCTCCCATCCGCTTGCCGTGGAACGGCGGCAGCATCAGGCGCCGGCGGGTCATGTGCTCTGGCTCCTCCATCAGCATCACCGAGCGCGGGCCGAGCACCGGCATCAGCAAGGGGTTGGCGAGATCGACGCCGAGGCTGCCGGCGGGGGCGGTGAAGACGCGTTTGACGTCGTCGGGGTCGCAGAGGAACACCCACGTGCCCGAGTGCAGGATGCGCAGGGTGAAGGCGTCCCCGTAGCGCTCCTGGCAGCGCTTCATCAACGGGTAGGGCCGGCGCGCCCAGCCGATCGCCTGCAGGGCGCTGGGCATCCGCGGGCCGGGGGGCAGCCCCTTGCGCCCCCCGGCTTCTCGTGCGGATCTCCCTTCTCCCTTCATGCGTCCCCGCCCTCTGAGGAAGTCTCCAGCGCCGCCATCAGCTCGTCCTCCTCCTTGCAGGTGGCGGCGATCAGCAGCTCGAAGAGGTCGGCGGTGAACTCGGAGGGAAGCCTGGCCTCCTCGCCCCGCGCCAGGTAGCGATCCCGCACCGCGACGACCCGCTCCGGCTGCATCATCGGGATCGCGTGAGCGCGCTTGTAGCGGGCGATCTCCCTGCAGACGTCGAAGCGCTCGCCGAGCAGGCGGGCGATCTGGTCGTCGAGACCGTCGAGGCGGCGGCGGTAGGGCTCCAGGCCACTCATGGGATCCTCCGGGGCGCCTTACTGACCCATAGGCGCAGAAAAGCGCCCCGCCTCATACGGGCACCACCGCCTCGTCGAGCAGCCCAGCCGCGAAGGCGTAGCTGCAGGCGGCCAGGGTGCTGAGCGCGTAGCCGCCCTCTTGGACGATGCAGACCGGCAGCCCCGACGCTGCGAGCAGGCGGCCGATCTTGGCGAAGATCGTCGGCGAGAAGCCCCAACTGCCGTGCGGGTCGCCCTTCACCGTGTCGTAGCCAAGCGAGATCACGAGCGCCTCGCTCGTCCGGGCGAGCGAATCGATCGATCTGGCGACCGCATCCAGGTAGGTCAGGGCGTCCGGGCTGCCGGTGAACTCGACCACCCGTTCGCGCTCGCTGCTCGGGGTCACCGTCTGGGCGGCGACGTTGGTCACCGGCCAGGCGTGCAGCGAGTGCAGGCTGGCGTCTCCCATCTTCGCCACGATCGCCGCGGTGCCGTTTGGGTAGTGCAGGTCGAGGTCGAGGATGCCGATCGGCTTCATGCCCCCGTCACGCAGCGTCAGCGCCGCGGCCGCGGCCGAGTTGAGGTAGCAGTAGCCGGCGAACCAGTCCGGGCCGGCGTGGTGGCCGGGCGGGCGGCAGAGCGCGTAGGAGAAGCGCGCGCCGTCGAGCAGGCGTTCCGCCGCCGTGATCGCCGTGCGCACCCCCTCGCGGGCGGCGGCGACGAGCCCGGCGCTGACCGGGATGTCTGGGGGCAGCCCGGGTGGGGTCAGCTCCGGCATCACCACCGGCTCCTCTGGGGCGCGATCGAGCGCCTTCAGGTAGTCGGCCTCGTGCACGGCGCCGAGCACGCGCTCCACCTCCTCCTCGAGTGCGTCGGGGGCTCCGGCTCGCACGCCGCCGTGGCAGAGGAGGCCGCTGCGCACCTCGGTCATCCGGCGGTTGTCGTCGGCGCCGGGAAGCACCCGCCCGCCTTCGAGGATCCAGAGGGCGTCGTCGTTGCCGCTGCCGCGCCGCTGCTCGATCATCATCAGCTCGCTCATCGCCGCATCCGCGGTCCCAGGTGGCTGAAGCCGTTGTCGAGGTAGAAGCGCTCGGTGGCGTCTATCTGGGCGAAGCTCTCCTGCGGCAGCCCGACCTCGAGCCGAGCGATCCCCAGCTCGCCGGCCAGCCTGACCAGCGCCTCGACCAGCTCGCGGCCAACCGCCCGGCCGCGCCACTCGGGATCCACCCAGAGGTCCTGGATCGTGCCGTAGCGCCCCGGCACGTGGATCGCGTGCTGCCAGCTTGCGGCGAGGACGCCGACCATCGCCTCGCCCGCCTCGGCGACCAGCAGGGCGCCCGCCGCGCGGCCGTCGGTGAGCTCTCGTGCCGCCCCTTCCAGCTTGCCCGTCGAGGGCCGCTCGCCGCCGAGCTCGATCAGCAGCGCCTCGATCGCCGCGGCCACCGCTGGCGCATCCTCGCCCGATGCAGCCCGAACGTGGGCATTCGGCGACGGTCCCGAGCGGGGTGGCGCGCCGGGCACGGTCGGACTCGGATCGCTCATACGGCCCCGGCGGCCTCCGCCTGCGGCTCGAGCTCCACCGACCAGGACTCGGCCGCGCCGCTGCCCGTGATCGCCTCGGCGATCGTCGCCATCGGCGCCCGCGCCTTGAGCAGGATCTCGTCGAACTCGTCCTCGGGGTCGGATTGCATCACGATCGCTCCGCCGGCCCCGATCGTCGTCCGCCCCGGTCGCATCACGATCGTGCGGATGACGATGCTGAGGTCCATGCTGCCATCGATGCCGAACCAGCCGATCGCGCCCGAGTAGACCCCGCGCGCCTCGTCCTCGAGGTCATCGATGATCTCCATCGTCCGCTCCTTCGGCGCGCCGGTCATCGAGCCACCGGGGAAGCAGGCGCGCGCGCATTCGGGCGCGCTGCGGTTCGGGTCGAGCTTGCCGCTCACGGTCGAGATCAGCTGGTGCACGGTCGCGTAGTCCTCGACGATCATCAGCTCGGGCACGCTGACGCTGCCGACGTCGCAGACGCGACCGAGGTCGTTGCGCAGCAGGTCGACGATCATCAGGTGCTCGGCGTAGGTCTTCTCGTCTTCGACCAGCTCGGCTTTCAGCGCCGCGTCGCGTTTGGGGTCGACGGAGCGCGAGGTGGTGCCCTTGATCGGCCGCGCCTCGACGCGGCGCTCGCGGTCGACCGAGAGGAAGCGCTCGGGCGAGGAGCTGACCACCGCCGTCTCGCCCAGCTTCAGGTAGGCGGCGAAGGGGGCGGGATTGCGTCGTCGCAGCAGCCGGTAGAGGTCGAACGGGTCGGGGCTGGCGTCGGTCGAGATCTGGTCGGTGAGGCAGACCTCATAGGACTCGCCGGCGGCGAGCTCGGCCTGGCTGCGGACGATGTCGGCGAGGTACTGGTCTCTCACGCGACCGCAGCGGAAGCTGACGTGGGAGTCGGTGGGGGCCCCGGCCACGGCAAGCGGCGTCGCCGGCTCGGGCGGCGCGGCGAGCGTCTCCCGCACGACCGCCTCGGCCTGGTCGAGCCAGATCTCGGCCTCCGCCTCGTCGCTGCGGCAGAGCACGATCAGGTGCGTTCGTTCACGCACGTGATCGACAGCGACGAGGCGGTTGGCGAGCATCATCACTGCATCGGGCATGTCAGACCGATGCACGTTGGGCGATCCGCAGTCCGCCTTTAGCTCGTAGCCGAGATAGCCGACGAAGCCGCCCATCAGTCCGGGCGGCAGGTCGGCGGGGGGTGGCTCGATCGCGTGCTTGGACAGCTCGCGGTCGAGCAAGTCGAAGATCGAAGCCCGTTCGGTCGTCTCGGCGCCGGCGCCGATCCTGCGCGCGGTCCCGGACTCGACGTCGTATTCGAGCACGCAGCGATCGGCGCCGGCGCTGGTGCCGAGGTAGGAGCGCTGCGCCAGCGGCGTGGGCGCGTCGGCGCTGTCGAGCCAGAAGGCGTGCTCGGCGTCGCCGAAGAGCCTTTCGAAGAGCGCCTCGGTGGAGGGCTCGCCGGGGATCGTGCGCAGGCGCAGCTCGCTGTCGCCGCCGCCGCGGGCGCGCCGCACCTGGGTGCGCTGCGCTGCTTGTCGCGGCCGCTTCGCACCGCGCCAGCGCGGCGATTTGAGCCGTCGCGCCAGACCGTAGAAGTTCTCGACCAGCCTGGCGCCGTGCTCGGTGGCGATCGACTCGGGGTGGAACTGGACGCCCCACATCGGCCGGCGCCGGTGTTCGATCCCCATCACGACGCCGTCGTCCGCCCAGGCGGTGACTTGGCCGTCGGGCCCCATGTCGGTGATCGCCAGCGAGTGGTAGCGGACGACCGGGAAGTCCTGCGGGATGCCCTCGAAGAGGCCGTCGTCGGAGTGGTGGATGCGGCTGAGCCGGCCGTGCATCGCCTCCGGCGCGCTGCTGACCGTGCCGTTGAGCAGGTGGCCGAGGCCCTGGTGGCCGAGGCAGATGCCGAGCACCGGGATCTCGCTGTAGCGGAGGATGTCGTTGCAGACGCAGAAGTCGTGCCAGCGCTGCGGGCTGCCCGGGCCGGGGGAGAGGACGATCGCGTCGAAGTCCCAGCGCGAGAGCGCCCGCCAGGAGACGGCGTCGTTGTCGACCACGATTGGCTCCTCGCCACAGACACCCGCCAAGAGGTGGAAGACGTTGTAGGTGTAGGAGTCGTGGTTGTCGATGAGCAGCGTCCTCATCCCGCCACCTCCAGGCCGAGACCGCGAGCGGTGCGGTCGAGGGTCGAGTGGACGACTCGCTGCACGTGCGGCGCCCGCTCCTCTTCCAGCTGCCAGCGCGCCAGGTGGGAGGCGTAGCGGGCCAGCGGGGCGACGTCGAGGCTCTCCGTGACGCGGCCCAGCAGGCGCCCGTAGGTCTCCGCCTGCACCACCGCGAAGCGGTAGTCCGGGTCGCGCTCCGGCTCCTCGCTCGCGGCCGCGCCGTTGCCGTTGCGGTATCGCGCCCGCGCCAGGTCCCAGCCGAGCGCCCTGTCGTCCGCCAGCAGCTTCTCCGGCTCGAAGTCGACCCGTTTGGTGGCCGTGTGCAGGAGGAAGAAGCCGAGCGCGACCTGCGAGGCGACCCGGTCGGGGGACGGATGCCCGCCCCGCACCGCGGCCCGCTGGGGCTCGGCCTCGAGCTGCTCGTCGATCCACTCGACCAGGTGGTCGATCAGCAGCGCGTCCTTCTTGCTCGAGGCGATCTTCTCGCGCTCCCTGGCGACCATGCCGTGGAAGATGTCGTGGTAGGGGTGGAAGCCGTTGCCTTCGCCGGCGTGGACCAGCTCCGCCATCAGCTGGCGGCGGCAGGTGACGTGGGCGAACCACTCCTGGCCGCAGACCTGGACCGAGGTCGTTCCGTCGAGGCCGGTGTCCGCCAGCCAGTAGGCGAGGGCACGCATGTGCTGGGTCGGCACCCCGTCGGAGCGCACCAGCGGCATTTCCTCCAGCTCCTCGCGGCCGGTCAGGTAGATCACCGTGCCGTCGACTCGTTTCTCCAGCGTCCCCTCCTGCAGCCCCAGCTCGGTCAGCTCGACCACCTCGGGCAGGAAGTCGGACTCGAAGAAGACGCGGTCGAAGTGGATGCCGAGCCGGGCCAGGGTCTTGCGCTGGCCGGAGATCACCCAGGCCCGCGTCTGCGACCACAGTTCGAGCGCCGCCTGGTCGCCGCTGAGGACGCGCTGCAGAAGCTGGTCGGCGCTGTCGTCCTGCACGTCGACCTCGCGCGTCAGCGAGTCGGCGGGGTGGTCGGAGGCGAGCCCGAGAGAGGCGCCGTTCTTGACGTAATCGGCGTAGCAGTAGCCGACGAAGTGATCGCTCTTGACGCCGTTTTCGGCTGCCTGCGGGTACTTGCCGCTGCGCACCACCCCGGCCATCGCCTCGCCCATGCTGCGCCCGACGTCGCAGATGATGCTGCGCCGCTCGACCTCGCCGCCAGCCTCGGTCAGCGCCGCGCCGAGCGAGTTGCCGAGCGCCAGGTTGCGCAGGTGCCCGATGTGCAGCGCCTTGGTCGAGTTGGCGTCCCAGAAGTTGAGCGCGAAGCGCCTCCCGACGGCGACTTCCCCGCAGCCGGAGACGGCCTCCTCTCCCTGCTCCAGCTCGGCTCCTCGCTGGGCGACCCAGCCATTGTCGAGGCGGAGCCAGACCTGGTCGCCGTCGTGCTCGATCGCCTCCACCCAGGACTGCCCCTCGATCTCCTCCAGGGCGCTGCGCGAGTCGCCATCCTCCCGCCAGCCCTCGACCCGAGGCACCAGCATCAGGTCGAAGCGATCGTGTGGCCTGTAGGGCGCGCGCAGGGCCCAGTGCGACTGGGCTCCGCCCCCGCCTCCCGCTGCGTCGAAGTAGTCGAAGAGATTGGTGTTCATAGCTCACGACGACTCTGCGCCGATGCACCAGCCGGGGCTCGAACCCGGATCCTCGGCTTACAAACCCGATCCTCTAACCGATTGAGGTACTGGTGCGTATTTTTTTAACGAATAGCAAGATAACTATTCAATAATTTTGGAGTGTAACAACGGAACGCGACTCCTGTCCACCCGGGAGTGGACGGGCTTCACCGACGCGGCAGAACGGGCCGGTTGACGGCGTTCAGACGATCTCGTAGACCGGATCGTCGGAGCTTGGATCCGACGATGCAGCCAGCTGGATGCAGCCGGCGCGGCAGAGCACGCGGCTGTGGTAGGAGATCTTGGCGAGGGAGCCGCCGGCGGCCTTGATCATCTGCGACCTGGTCGCGGGCCCCCGCATCAACAGCTCGAGAATCCGCGCCCTGGCGGGATGCCAGATGGCTCTCAGCTGTTGGGTTGGCACAAGTTCTCCTCTGAATACTGAGTGTAGTGACCGAACTGCTCGATCGGGCATCTTTGCTTAATCGCGATGTCTTTGCACGACTGATGCGCCTGACCCGACCCCATCGGATCATTTGATCCCGCAGTTTCGGGACAATTACGGCATGTTGACAATTGCAGTCACCGGCCCGACCGGTGAGATCGGCAAGTCGTTCATCTCAGCCCTCGAGCGGATACCCGAGGTGGAGCGGGTGATCGGGATGGCGCGGCGCCCATTCGATCTCGGTGCGCAGGGATGGGAGAAGACCGAGTACAGGCGCGGCGACATCCTCGACCGAGATTCGGTCGACGCGCTGGTCGAGGGTGTAGACGTCGTCGTGCACCTCGCCTTCGTGATCGTCGCCGGCCGCGGCGAGAGCCGCGAGATCAACCTGACCGGCTCCCGCAACGTCTTCGAGGCCGCGGCAGCTGCTGGGGCGAAGCGGCTCGTCTACACCTCCTCTGTCGCGGCCTACGGCTTCCACCGCGACCTGCCGCAGCTGATCGACGAGGACGAGCCTGCGCGGGGCACCGCTCGCCACCCCTACTCCGCCGACAAGGCCGAGGTCGAGCGGGAGCTGCGCGAGGCTCTGGCCGGCTCGGCAACCGACGCCTATGTATTCCGGCCCTGCATCGTCGCCGGGCCGCAGGCGCCGCTGTTGCTGGAGATGGTCCCGCTGCTGTCGCTCGGACAGAGGCTTCCGGGCCCGGTTCGCTGGGCCCTTGGCAGGGCGCCGTCGCTGCGGCCGGTGCTGCCCGACCCCGGCGTCCCGTTTCAGCTCGTCCACCACGACGACGTCGCCGCGGCGCTCTGCGCGGCGGTGCTCGGCCACGGCGAGCCCGGCGTTTACAACCTCGCCGGTCCCGGTGAGCTGACCGTCTCCGACCTCGCCCACGAGCTGGGCTGGCATGCCGTGCCGGCGCCCCAGCTCGCCGTCGGCGCGGCCGCCGAGGCGGTGGCGCCCTTCCTGCCCTACCTGCCCGCGGAGGCGGCCTGGATCGAGACCGTCCGCCGGCCGCTGCTGATGGATACCTCGCGGGCGCGGCGCAAGCTGCACTGGATGCCGCATCACGACGCGCGTGAGACGCTGAGGGAAACGATCGCTGCTGTCCGGGCGGGGTAGAGGGACCTATCCGGCAGGGGTTCCACTTAACTTTTTCTGAAGACAGATTGCGGCCGTCCGAGGTCGTTGGGAGCAGAAAAAGTACAAGACGTTTCACCCCTACCGGATAGGTCCCTACACTCGGGAGCATGACCGTTTACGAGAGCGATTCGACCTTCGTCTTGTACCGGCGTGGGATCGAGCTTCTTGAGGAGTCGGACTTCGAGCAGGCGACGGAGCCGCTGGAGGCGGCGGCGCGGCGGGCGCCGGAGAAGTCCTCGGTGCGCGAGGCGCTGGGCCGTGCCTACTTCCGCTGTGGCCGCTTCGCCGCCGCCGCGGCCGAGTTCGAGGCGGTGCTCGACACCCACCAGGTCAACGACTACGCCCATTTCTGCCTCGGCCGCGCCCTCGCCAAGACCGGCGAGACCGATCGCGCCCGCCACCATCTGGCGCTCGCCTCCAACCTGAGGCCGGAGCGGCGCGACTACCGCTTCTACCGCGAGCTGCTCGGGGCCTGAGGCCCGCCCAAGAACAGGTCTTAGAGCCCGGCGACGAGGCGGCCGACGTTGCGGCTGCTGAAGTAGGGGCCGAAGGTGTGGACGTGGTCGGTGCGCGTGCCGTAGCTGGTCAGCCCGTCGATCCTCGCTCCCCCTTCGATCAGCCAGCCGCCACCGCTGGCGCCCGGCGCCCAGTGGCAGCGGATCGAGATCGTCGGTGGGCCGGGGGCCAGGTAGGTGAAGTTGTCGTCGCCGGCGTAGGGCGAGTCGCAGCCCTGCATCCAGTGCGTTTCGCCGGGATAGCCGAAGGTCTGGAAGTCCTGGTGCCGGCTGAGGTCGGTGGCGATCGCGGCGCCGCCGCCGACCGCGTCGGCGACGTTGACCCCTTCGGCGTTGGGTGCGGTGACGATCGCACCGATGTCGAAGTTGGGGTTGCCGAACTTGACCCACTGCTTCAGCGCGAAGACGGATTTGCGGTGGGCGATGAAAGCGCCGAAGGGCGCGGCGTCACCGCTGTAGGCGGGGACGAACTCGAGGAAGCTCGACCAGGCGCTGCGGCCGGAGGCTGACTCTGGGCCGGAATTGACGCAGTGACCGGCGGTCAGCACGAGGCGGCGGCTGGCGCTGTTGATCGCGGTTGCCGAGCAGAAGCCGGTTTTCCCCCCCTGGCGGACGAAGAGGCGACCGTTGACGGAGTTGGGGGCGACGGTCGGTTCGGCGACCAGGGCGAAGCTGGCGAGCGCGGCCGGCGATACGCCGCGGTTCGCGTCGAGCGGCAGCGCGGCGCGCATCCGCGCCGCCGTCCAGTAGCTGGCGGCGCGCGCCATCTCGCCGCGGCCGGCGGCGGCGGTGGGGTGGAGGCGGATCGAGGCGGCGGCACCGCTTGGGGCGGAAAGCAGCAGGGCGAGGCAGGCAAGCGCGACGAACGCGCCCGCAGCACGGTGCCGGGCGCTGTGCGGGCCGGTTCGCATCGAGATCAGGATAGAGCCCAGCCTGCGCCGGGCCGGGCGCAGGCGTGATCGTGGCAACGGTCGTGCGCTCAGCTGAGCAGCGGGATCACGCAACGGTAGGCACGGTTGTCGGTTGAGATGCCCAGGTCGACCACCGAATCGACAGACACCGTTACCACGCCGTAGGCATCGGGTCCTGAAAAGTTCATCAACTCACCCGACCACTCGTCCCCCGAGTCGAGGTTGACCCCGGGCTCTTCGGCGAAGGCGGCGAGCTGCAGCGCCTCGGGCAGGGTGCCGCCCCGGGCGGCGCATTTGCGCGCCGCCGTCGGGGCGTCGACGGGGCTGCTCGGCGAGCTCTCCCAGCAGGCGCCGGCGAAGGGCTTGGTGCCGGGCAGGCAGCCGACGCTGTGCCCGTTGACTGTCTTCGCGTCGACGGCATTTACCGCGTTGAGCGCCGTCTGTGCGTCGACGGCGCTCTGCGCAGTGTCGGCGGAGTCGGCGTGCGTCGCGCTCGGCACCTGGCCCAGGGTCAGCTCGTTGATGTCGGCGCCGGTCAGAGGTGAGGCGAAACTGGCATCGCGCAGCACGCCCGGCTTCAGCCGGTTGGCAGCGATCGAGTGCGGCTTCAGCCGGTTGCCCGGGATCGACTTCGCCTTGATCGCCCCGCCGTTGATCTTTGCCTTCTTGGCCGCGTAGACGCTGCCCCCGAGCGCCACGAACAGCGCGATCGCGGCAACGACCAGAGTCGGCGAACTCCGCCAAATCCCTTGCCTCATGCTTCCCCCCGTAAACATCTTGGTTTCCAGGTCCGCGGCGAGCCTAGTCCGGGTTTGCGAGGCAGGCAAAGCGGGTTGGACAAACGTACAGTGAGGTCGAGAAAACCAATCAGACCTCGTCCGACCCCCTCGTTTCCTCGAGCAGGGCCTGGATCGGCGCGTTGTCTCCGACCGTGGGCAGGTAGAAATGCTCGATGGTGCCGCGGACCTGCTCTTCGCCGGCCCTTTTCACCGCTTCGAAGCCGACCAAGACCTTGATGTGGTAGCTGACGTTGCTCAACGACTCATCCAGTGTTTCCGCCAGTCGCGCCGGGCTGCAGGGCCCGCCGGAAGCTTGGAGCAAACGCAGCAGGCGGCGCCTCAGTCGGTGGTTGAGGGCGCAGATCAGGTTTGCCTGCCGGTCGCCATCGGGCCCCTTGCCCTTGCTGCCCCTCTTGCCCGACCGCGCCATTCGGTGCTCCTCTCGCCGCCTGAAACAGGCTAAACCGTTTGGATATTTGGAAAACGAGGCGGTAGTGTAGGAATACTGATTGAAGTTTTCACTTCGAGTTTGATGGCCAAAGATTCTGATTGCCGCACCTGTAAGCAGAAGGGAGCCATGAGCCGGCCCCCGGGCCACACGACAGTGCCTGGCAGCCCGGGGCCCGTACTGACCAGCAGGGACTAGCCGTTCTTCGAAATCGAGAAGAGCGGCATGGCCACCTCAGTCGATGAGAGCCTCATCGGTTCACCCCCTCCCACTTGCTATAGAATCACTCTAAAGGTTTAGAGCGATTGCGACGAGACTGCGATCTATAGAGAACTCGAAAAGTTCCGTTACGACACCGCATAGACTCTGCGTCAGTACTCGGGCAAACGGAGAGCACTGGAGGTATTTACGTGCCGGACTCAGGAGCGAGAGTTCAACCTGATGTGGCGTACACGCTTCGTGTCGCCAAAGTATTCGCCGATCCGCTGCGCATCAAGATCTTGACGGAGCTGAACGTGCGCGAAATGAGTCCTAAGCAATTCTTCGACGAGTTCGGCGGTGGCTCCGTGACCCGGGTCTCTCGACACTTCGACGTGCTATCGGAATACAGCTGGCTCTATTTGGTCAGAACAGAGTCGGGAGGAAAACGCCGAGGGGCCGTCGAGCACTTCTATCGAGCAACCCAGCCTGCCGTCTTTGACAACGAGACTTGGGCTCCCCTGCCCAATTCGATGAAGGAATTGGTCAGCATGGGGATCTTCGAAGAACTTGGTGAGCGTGTGCGAGAGGCGATGGCAGCGGGCACTCTGGATGCGCGAGGTGACCGGCACTTTAGTTGGGCCCCTTTGCTTGTCGACCAACTTGGCTGGGAAAATGTGCTCACCAAAGTTGACGCTCTTTTTCACTTTCTCTTCGAGGAGCAGACCAGGGCCAACCTCCGCATGGCCGAGTCCGGCGAGGAGCCGATCCCGATGACGGTGGCCCTGGCCGCGTTCGAGTCGCCAAAGGATTCGACGAAAGCCCACTGATCCACTGCGCCGGGCGGCTGCGGCGCATGCTCGCCTCAGCCTCGACTTGGGGTGAGGCTTCGAAGATTGGGACAGGGCTACGAAGGGCCGTGGCGCCGCCGGGCGCGGTGGTCGATATCGGTTCGCGCTGAGCGCAACGATGGCATTCCGGGAAAGCGGGAACGTATCTCTGGCCAGTGGAGGAAGGTGACGAGCAAGAGAAGGCCGATGAACCCGAATCCATAGATACCGGCGGCTCCCGTACCAGTCAGTGCCGTCAGGGCGCTGACGACCAGCCCCATGGCGACGGAGGAGATCAAGAGAGTCGCTGTCGATGTGAAACGCATTGTCTTCATAGTATCTGGCCAAGCAGCGCGACCAGGTAGATGGCGATTCCAAGGGCGAACCCGGCTGCCAGTCCACCTCTTCTCCACGCATCCCGTTGCTTGTCAGGGAGTCCCAGCACGGTGGCGAGGACGAGCGAAATCACGCCCCCGGCTCCCGCAAACCCGATGATCGTGCCCAGGCCCATCGTGTCTGGGATTGCTACGCACCTCGCCAGAACGGCGTACGTCGGCGGCGCTGGGCCGGGGATCCCGGGGGCCGGATAGACTCGCCCGCGTAGTTTCGGTCGGTGGTCAAGGGAAGTCCGGTGCAAGACCGGCGCGGTCCCGCCACTGTGACCGGGCGAAGGAAGCCGCGGACGCGTATGCGTCAGCCACTGGGGGCGACACGGAGTCTCCGGGAAGGTGCGGCCGGCCGTTTCCCGGAAGCCAGGAGACCTGTCCCCGACCAGCCATGACAACCCTCGAGGAAAGGGTGGCTTAAATGCCAAGACTCATTCCATTCCGGCTGGTCCCAGCGTGTGCGCTGGCTTTTGTTCTCGTTCTCTCGGCTTCCGCCGCCTCCGGCGCCGGGGGGACCGCCGTCGATCTGCGCGTGGTCGGCAGTGGCAACAAGGTCGTCGCCCAGGATCTGCTCAATGCCTCGACGACGTCGATCAAGACCAGCCCGAAGGCGACCTGCTTCGGCAAAGGCACCGGGGGAAGCGGCAAATCGGTGACGATCAAAGGGCCGACCGCTCTCGGTGCGCTCGGCCAGGCGGCGAAGTCGACCGCGGCGCTGCGGCCGCTGCTGGTGACCGACCACTTCGTCTCCGAATTCGGTCTGGGCCTTTGCGGGATCGGCAAGTCGGCCACCACCAGCAAGCTTTCCTGGTACCTGAAGGTGAACCACAAGAACCCGAACAAGAGCGGCGAAACGGTGAAGCTGCACTCCGGCGACGAAGTGCTCTGGGCTCTGGAGCCGTACCCGTACCCCAGTGAGCTGAGCTTGATCGCGCCGCCGACGGCGGAAGCCGGGAAGCCGTTCACGGTGACCGTTTTCGCCTATGACGACAAGGGGAAGAAGAAGCCCGCAAAGGGTGTGACGGTGACCGGCGCGAGCGCGCCGACCGACGCCGCGGGCAATGCCACGGTGACTCTCACCGGGCCGAGCACGCTGGCCGCAACCCACGGCAAGGACATCCCGTCCAACCAGGTCGCGGTCTGCGTCGGCGGGGCGTGCCCCGGGAGCTGATCCGTTGAGACGACGCCGTGGCACGGCGGTCGCGATCGCGCTGTCTCTGGCGGCGCTCGCGGCCGCCGGCTGTGGTTTCGGCCCGGGGGAGGGGGTCGGCGAGGTGTCGCTGACCGTAACCCGCGACTACGGGGCCGAGCCGGTCCTGCAACCTGTGACCGGCGAGGCGTCGGAATCGGACACGGTGATGCGGGTGCTCGAACGCGACGCCGATATCTCGACCCGCTACGGCGGCGGTTTCGTGCAGTCGATCGATGGGCTCGAAGCGGAGGAGCGCTTCGACCGTTCCTTCGACTGGTTCTTCTACGTCAACGGGGTCGAGTCGCCGGTCGGCGCGGCCGACTACTCCCTGCACGGCGGTGAGGCGATCTGGTGGGACTACCGCGACTGGTCGGCGGCGCAGCGGGTGCCGGCCGTCGTCGGCTCCTGGCCGCAGCCGTTCCTCGACGGCTACGAAGGCGAGCGGCGGCCGGTGGCAGTCGATTGCTTGGGCAGTGGTGGGGCCTGCAATGCGGTTCGCGCTTCCCTCGCCGCAGCGGGGGCGACGGTTGCGGCCGGCTCGCCGCAGCACGCGATCCGCGTGCTCGTCGGGCCCTGGGCGCGGCTGCGTGAGGACGCCGCGGCCATGCAGATAGAGGACGGCCCCCAGACGAGTGGCGTCTTCGCGGGGTTCGAGCGTCGCGGCGCTGGCTTGCGGCTGGTCGGCTTGGGGGTCGACGGCAAGTCGGCGCAGGTGTTTGGGCCAGGAGCTGGTCTGGTGGCGGCCACCCGTCGCTACGAAGCGCCGCCGACCTGGGTCGTGACCGGGGTCGGCGATGCGGGGGTGCGGGCAGCGGCCGGCCTGCTCGATACGGCTGACCTGCGCGACCATTACGCGGTGGCAGCCGAGGGCGGCAAGGAGACGCCCCTGCCGGTGCAATGAGGTCTTCCTTTGCCTACGTCCCGAGGAGGGGGCCGCTGCAGGCGGCTTCGCCGAGTGCCGCGGTCTCCTACCTGGGCGCCCTGGTCGTCGTCGCCTTCCTCTACT
>DATIPC010000079.1:0-35073 GCA_035472395.1 Solirubrobacterales bacterium | reverse complement strand
GAACCCGTCGTTGGCGAAGTCGAGGTCGAAGTCGAGTGCCGTCCCGGTCTCGGCCTGGTTGGTGGAGAGATGGGTTTCGTTCAGGGGGGCGTAGCCGAGCTTCTCGCAGCCGCTAACGCCAACGGGGTTACCGGCAGCGTCTTGGGTCTGCGTGCTTGTGGAAATGAAGTTGCCGTAGTCCTGCCAAGAATCAGAGCTGATCTCGAACTTGAGCGGCCCCGAGCACCCACTCGGCATGGTCAGGAAGGGCGTTGCGTTGGCGGGTACCGGACAGGCTTCTCCGCCGATCCCCGAAACCCCACAGTGGCCGCGCCTGAAGTCGTGGCTCGGGTCCGAGGGATCGCCCCAGAAATAGATCGTGACACCCGACAGATTGCCAACTTGAGGGATGTCCAGGGTATCGGAGCTGAGGCGATAGTCGCCGTCGCTGCGTACGCGGCCGAGGAGGTGGACGTTGACGCCAAGCCCCCCGACGTTGAAGCCAAAGGTAGCCGGATGGCCTTGGGCGGACACCATGTTGTAAAGGGGCTGCGTGAGGCTGGGCCCGGCAAAGCCGGCAAGGGTCAGGTTGACCTGAACGAAGCCGACGGCGGAGGCGTCTGGACAACCAGCGGATTTTTCGCCCAAGGACATCTCCAACTGAACCTCGCGGCAGAGTACAGGCGTCGCACTCGGGTTGAGCATTAAGCCGGCAGGCAGACTGCCGGTGATGTCCCTGGGGTTCCCAGAGGGGATCCCACCCGCCTGGGTGTTCCTGGTGTTGAACTGGGCGCCAATGCGAAACAGGTAGGGATGGGAGCCGGCTCGGGTCTCGGGAGCACCATCGACACCGGTAAGCGAACCAAGGAACTCGTGATAGTCGAAAGCCGCGGGCGCTAGGCTGATCGGCGTCTGGAGGCTGTCCGACGCTCCGGCAGCTCCGCCGCCGGAAACAGTGACCCGGTTGACGACGGTCGGTGGCGCGTCGACATCGATGTCGACGGGCACCCGCATGTACAGCTTTTCGCCAGGATGAACAGTGGTGGAGGCGGTGCAGCGGGCCGGTGGTCCGACTTCGCAGGGGAAAAAATTATTCGCATCATCGAAGGCGGCATAGGTAACGAAGGTTCCGCTCGCATTGGCGGTGAGGGCGGGTGGCAGAAAGTCGGTGATGATGATCGGTTTGCTGGGGTCGCTGGCGACGGAGCCGGTGTTGGTGACGACGACGGTGTAGACGTAGAGGGAAGAGTTATCGCTTACACCTCCCGGAACGAAGTTGGTCGGCGAGGTGGAGGCAGTACTGATCGTCCAAGCCGGCGCCGGGACTGACGCCCCAGCCACCGCGGTGAGGCTCGCCGCGGGAAACGCGATCAGGGCGAGGGTGAAGATGGCGCGGCCTAGCCGCGAATGAACGAACACTCGCTTTGCCGAATTCACTTCGAACCTCCCCGATTGGTGTGCTGTTTGCGCTGCTTGTTCCGCTTCTGGCAGAGGATCTTGTCCGCGCGACGAATCTTGCGTTTGCTTTTCGGGCACTTGCGGGGCGCGGGGCGCCGATGGAGGTTGCCTGGTCCCGAGAAGACGGCGCTGGCGGCAGTCTGCTCGGGGGGCGGCGCGGGATTTACCTGGCAAGCGGTACTGGCGCAAGTGGGCGGCGCAAGCTCGTGCTGAGAGGGAAGACCAGCGCCGACGCCGGCGTCATAGACATCGACGAGCTGGTCGCGGTCGCTCGGCACCAGTTGCTGACTGGTGAAGAGGAACACATGATCGCCATTTGCCGAGGCGTCAGCGAAAAAGGAGGGGTCTTGACTGGTGCCACTGGACAGTAGGTAGACGCAGCCGCCCATGGTGCTGCATGAGCCAGAGCCCTCTGCCTCCCACTCGTAGACGTCCCTGACGCCGTTGGTATCGGCCGCAAGCAGCGCGTCGGTGCTTTCGAAGAAGACGCGGTTGCCGTCAGCCGAGAGGTTACGAGAGAGGAAGGCGAAATTGACGGTGTCGATCGCGGCGATGCGGTTGTCGGTCCCTAGGACGGCGTCGCTGTTGGGTGGAGTGCCGGTGGGATTGCATGATGCACAGCTCAGTTCTTTGGTCAGGGTGCTGTAGTGATAGAGCTCGGAGCATTTCCCGCCTTCGCAGACAGGATTGTCATTGTCGTAGCCGGTAAGGCGCTGACGCCCACTGAAGAGCAGGGCGTGACCATCCGGGGTGACGCGGGCGGTCTTCCCTCCCAAATTCTGATTGTAACCCGGCGCCCAGTCGAGTGTGTCCCGTCCCGCAACGCGCGCCACGAACGTGGTGAGACCGTTGTGCCAAACGTAGATGTTGCAGACCTCGTTGCTTTCACCATAGATCGTGCAATTGCCGGGAGAGGCACCTGGCGCAAGGACGCCGTTGGCAGCGAAGTAAACGTAGGAGCCGTCCCCGGAGGTACCGAGAACGCCCAGCACGGCGGCACCTTTCGAATCGTCTGTGTTGGAGTCGACGGTGAGGTCGGTCAACTCGCCCGAGCCAACATCATACGAATAGAGGTCTTGTCCTTGGTATTGGAATGATTCGAAGAAGTTGACTGCAGTGCAGGAAGCTTCCCCAGTGGAGACGGCGGTGGAGTCGTCGGTGAGCTTCTCACAGCTGGTGAAGAAAACCTTTGAACCGTCAGGAGTTGCCGCCATGAAGGCCGCCGGCTTTTCCCCATTGGGATCAGGAGGAGTGGCCTGGGACGCGGAGACGTGAGCCGTCGCAATCGCGTTTTCGCGAACATACACTTGGTTGGTGGAAACGTCGGTGAAGAAGACCTTGGAGCCGTCTCGGGAAATCGCATTCTGGGCCTGCGTGTATTGGCTGCAGGTCGCCCCGCCGGCGCCGACGCAACTCACTTCGTTCCAGTTGTAAGCGCCGGCAACGGTTCCGCTAGCCACAGCAACACAGGGGGGTCCGTCCGCATCGTTGCAGCGTCTCGCCGGTGACGTCGGAATACGGCCGACCAGGGTAAGGGTGTCGTGATCGAGGTCGTAGAGCTTCGTGCCCCCGGCTGGCGCACCAGGGAGCAGGCTGGCCCGGCTCTCGAAGATCAGGTGAGAGGTATCAGCAGCGAAGGCGGCGATCGATACGTCTTCAAGGCCTTGAAGGCCTTCTGGGCCAGGCCGCAGGGCTGCGGTGTCGCTGTCGCGTAGGTAGAGCGCAGTTTCAGTGTTGCCGGGACCCGGTCCGGTGAGGATAGTGGGATCCAGTTCTTCACTCCAACCGACGACGTGTCCTTTGTAGCCCAAATCGGTTTGCTGCAGAAGACCATCAAAGCTCCAGCCCGCGGCACCACGAGATGCCATGAAGGGAGCCAACCCGGAGCTACCGCCAGTGGTTGGCAGGCCGCCGTTGCTGAAGAAAGAGACGCGATCACCGGCACTTGAGGCCTGGGTCATGACAGCGGTTCCCTGAGCGTCGGCGCCGTGCTTGTCAATTGGCGTCACTTGCTCGTAGGCGCGGCAATCGGGAAGGCGCGCCGAGGGGCCATCGCGGAACTGGTCGTCGGGACATGACCCGAATGGGACCTGCGTCGGGTAGGTGGCAAATGTGGAATCGATCCCCTCAGCGCTTCCACTTGAGTTGGTGGCAATGAAGCGGAAGTGATAGGCGGTACCTGAAGCTAGCCCGTCGATCTGAACGCTGACGGTGTGGTCGCTGTCGTCGCCTTCAAAGCCGACCGGTGCACTCTCGGGCGAGCTATGCCCGTAGGAGGTGGCGGTGCCGTACTCAACGTGATAGGTGGTCGGAGCCCCCCCGGGGTTGATCTTGGCGCTCACCGTCGCGCCAGAGAAGCCAACAGTCTTCGTCGATTGCGCGCTGATCGTAGGACCGAGGGTGGTGAAGGTGCGGTCGGAGCCCCGGACAGTGCCCTCGGTAGTAGCGACGAGGCGGAAGTGGTAAGTCGTTGCAAGAGCGAGGCCGCTGATGTCAGCGCTGACGGCGTGGTCGCTAGAGTCGGCGGGGATCGAGGCAGAAGCAGGAACGCAGGGAACCTGCTCGGATGAGGTGACACTCTGGTACTGGTCGGCTTCGAACTGCGAGGCGGGGACGAAGTCGAAGTGGCAGTCGGTGAGCTGATGGCCTTCCGGGTTGACCGTGCCGTGAAGAGTGGCGGCGGTCCCGGTGACGGCATCCGCTGCTTCGGTGGTAGCGCCCGGTACGTCAGCGAAATTGAAGACCTCAACCGCGGATTTGCCCGGATCGGAGACGTAGACGGTTTCGGTCGAGCCGCGCACGGCGATGCCGGCGGCGCTGGCGATGTCGCCGGCGCCGAAGCTCTCCACAGAGCTGCAGGGCGGGGCACAGCCGCCGGCGAAGAGGTTGACCTGGGTGCCGGCCCCGACATAGAGACCATCGGTGACCGGGTCGACCGCCAGCGAGGTGGCGGTCCCTGAGCTGTCGACTTCGCCGAGGTCGGTTCCGGTGGAGCTGAACCTCTGCACTTTTGGGTTACCGCGGAATACATAGAGGTTGGTCGAGGAGTCGACGGCGATGCCGAAGTTGTTGACCCCGTAGCCCGAGTTCCACTGGGTGAGGAAAGCTCCGCTGCTGTCGAACTCGCGCATCTGGGCGCTTTCGTCATAGGCCCAGAGGTTGCGCGAGGCATCGACGGCGATGCCGGCAAGGGAGCCGAAGCTACCGCCCGAGCCGCTGCCGTCGTTGGAGGAGAGGAAGACTCCCGCTGAGGTGAACTTGTCGACGACGTTGGTGCCGGAGTCGGCGACGTAGACGTCGCCGTTGACCGGGTCGACGGCGACGAAGGTCGGGTTGGAGAAGCCGCCGTTGGTGTTGAAGCCTCCGCCGCCAGAGCCCTGCGTCCCCGCCCCACAGGTGTCGGTGGAGGCAGCGGTGCAGACGTCGCCGGGGTTGGTCTGATCGACGCCTTTGCCGAAGGTGAGGACGAAGCTGCCCGCGGCGTCGAACTTCTGGACCCTGAAGTTGGCGCTGTCGACGACGTAGACGGAGCCGTCTGACTGGTCGATCGCGATTCCCTTGTTTTCTGAGAACTGGCCTGGGCCTGAGCCGGCGGCGCCAAAGGAAGACGTGAACTGGTGGATTTTGGCCGCCCCCGCTGGGATCGCGAAGACCATCAGCGCCAACAGCGCGACGAAGACACCGGCCGGGATCGCCAGGCGCCTGACTGCGGGCGCACTGCTCCCCTTGGCATCGCTCAAGGCACCACGGGTCGCGAAGGCTCCACGGATAAAGCGGCCGAGGCCGTTGGCCTGGCGCTGGGTCGATCCCGCAGTCGATGCCTTCGCGTGGCGTCTCAATGTAGCTCTCTCCTTGTCCCTTGAGCCGCTCTGCCGGCCGCTTCCCTAGGCGGCCTCCTCCGGGCTCGGTTTCCCTGTCCATGTGATGTCTGGCAAACGAGCTAGTTCCTGGAACTAACAGTCGCGTTCCCAAACAACCAGGCGAAGGATAAACATACGAGTATGGAATTGTCAAGGAACGAGAGTGGTATGACGTTGGCGTGGACGTTGCTGACGACTTAGGATCGGGACCGATGGCAGCGGGGGTCTCGATCGTTCTCGCCGACGACCACACGCTCGTGCGGCGGGCCCTGCGAATGCTGCTGGAGGAGGAGCAGGGCTTCGAGGTGGTCGCCGAGGCAGACGATGCGGATGGAGCGATCCGCTACCTGCGCGGCCACAAGCCGGACGTGCTGATCCTCGACCTCAACATGCCGGGACGGCCCAGCCTGGAAGCGATTCCAGAGATGCGCGAAGCATCACCGCAGACGAGGATCGTCGTCCTGACGATGCAGAAAGAGCCGGCCTTCGCGCGCCAGGCGCTGCAGCTCGGGGTGCTCGGCTACGTGCTGAAGGAGGCGGCCGACGACGAGCTGGTGCAGGCGGTGCGCAGCGCGGCCGCGGGCGACACCTATCTGCAACCCGCTTTGGGGGCAAAGCTGGCCGCCGAACCAGAGGCCGCAGCTACCGACCTCAGCGAGCGGGAGACCGACGTCCTGCGGCTGATCGCACTCGGCCACACCAACGCCGAGACCGCCGAGAAGCTCTACATCAGCGTGCGCACGGTGGAGACGCACCGCGCCCACATCCAGCAGAAGCTCGGCGTCAGCAGCCGCGCCGAGCTGGTTCGGAGCGCGCTCTCCAGGGGACTGGTCGAGACCTGAACCGGCCTCACCCAGCGCCATCCGCCGGTGCTGCAGCAACTTCCCCACCCGCTCGACCACGGACCGAGGCTCACGATCGATGCGGAGGCCGGTGACCCGGACCATCTCGATACCGATCAGCTTCAGCTCCTCCTGTCTGAGGCGATCGCGCTCAAAGGCTTCACGCGAGCCGTGGCTCGCATAGACGTCAAGTTCGACGACGAAGCGCTCGCGCTCCCAGTAGGCGTCCAGCTCGTACCCGGCGACGTTGAAACCTGTCGAGGGCAACGGCAGGCCAGCCTCACGTAAGAGCTGGAGGAAGCGCCGCTCGAGCCCCGAGCGGATGAAGGCCGGCGTGCGTAGAGCGCGAGGGCTCGCCGCAGCCGGCCAGCGCCAGGATGACCCCCGACGCGACCGAGAAGGTCGTCAACCGGACCGAGATCGAACAGCTGGAGCTCTTCGGCGCGCTCAAGCGCCCGCTGGAGGCGCTGGGCGGGAAGCATCGCCGCCAGGTCAAGCAATGTGCGCGGAAGCGACGTGACTGGAATTCCCTCTCGCATGGCGCGATCATCGTCTTCGAGCCGAGCGTGGTGAAGTCGCGCGTAGGGCTTCGCGTGCCGTCGGGTAGCCGTGGTGATGTGGAACGCACCTGGGCGACTCCGAAGCAATCCCCAAAGCCATGCCGCGGAGGTATGGCTGGCAAATGCCGGCGCGCAGCCGAGCACGGCGGCATGACAGCGGCTGTGCCAAGTGAGGTCCATGTGGCCAACGGCATAGACGCCTCTGTGGAGCCGGTGCAGGTGTCCCGCAGCTGGCGGAGTTGGCAACAGAGCTCCGCGAGTAGCCGAGCTTTCCCAGCTGCCGCGTTGAGACCACACCGTGCTGCCTGGTGGCAAGCTCGAATAGAGCGCCATGAGGTCGTTCCTTGCATCCCATGCAGCCACAAGGAACGACCGCTGTTGGCTCTCCCCTACTTCGGGGGGATTTCTTTGCTTCTAGCGGAGGAATCGGCGCCCGCGCCGGGGTCGCCGCTCGCCGCGGCAAGCGGCACCGAGGCGATCACCCGCGTCCTCGCCCCTGGCGCGGACTCGACCTGCAGATCGCCGCCGACGAGCTTGACCCGCTCTCGCATCCCGGCCAGGCCGAAGCCACTGTGCTCCGCATCCGGGTCGAAGCCCCGACCGTCGTCGGAGACGAGCAGCTCGAGGCGATCCTCGCCGCAGCGGATCCGCACGGTTGCCCGGCTGGCGCCGGCGTGCTTGGCGATGTTGTTCAGCGCCTCCTGCACGAGCCTGTAGACAACCGATTCCAGCTCGGGGTCGAGCCGCTCGGCATCAAGCTCGAGATCGGTCGTCAGCTCGACCCCGGCAGCGTGCCCGATTCGCTCGGCGAGGTCTTCCAGGGCGGCTGCGAGGCCGAGCTGATCCAGGGTTGCCGGCCGCAGCTCGGTGATCAACCCGCGCAGCTCCTCGATGTCCCGGGCCATCTCCCCCAGCGCCTCCTCCACCGCCGCCGCCAAGCGGCTCTCCTCGCCGCCCTTCAGCGCCGAGGAGAGCAGGACGTGGCGCGCGCCGAGCCCCTGCAGGATCGTGTCGTGCAGCTCGCGCGCCCAGCGCACTCGCTCGCGCTCCGCCGCCGTCAGGCTCTGGCGCAGGCGCTCCTCGGTGACCGACTGCACGGTGGCGACGGCGATGGCGGCGCTGGCGGCGGCGCCGACCAGCAGCCGCTCGTCTTCGGCGTAGAAATCCGGGCCTTCCTCGAGCCGGTCGAGGGCGACGATCGCCCCCAGCGGCTTGCCGTGAAAGCTGAGTGGGGCGATCAGCGCGGCGCACGCCTCGATCCCCAGGCCCCGCACCGCGCTCAGCGCCTCGGCGGGTCCGCCGATCTCAATCGTCAGACGGCGGCCGACGGGCTCGACGCCGCACTCGCCTGCCGCCGCCACCACCTCGTGGTCTCCCCCGTTGCCCAGCAGGACCAGCAGCGACGCGGCCCCGGCCAGCGCCCGCGCCCGCTTCGCGATCGTCTCCAGGACGCGCGCGCGGTCGGTCTCGCCGCCGACGGCGCGGGCGATCTCGGTCGTCGCCTCCAGCCCGTGAACGGCCCGCTCCAGCGCCCCCCGCTCCTCCTCTGATTGCGCGTAGAGGCGGACGTTGAAGATCGTCACCGCGGCCCATTCGGCGAGAATCGACGCCGTTTCTTCGTCGGCGGCGTCGAAGTCCCCCTCCTCCTTCTCGGTCAGGTAGAGGTTGCCGTAGACCTGACCGTGGACGACGATCGGAACGCCGAGGAAGCCGTGCATCGGCGGGTGCCCGGCGGGAAAGCCGAAGGAGCGCGGATGCTCGCCGACCTCGCGCAGGCGCAGTGGGGCCGGGTTGCGGATCAGCTCGCCGAGCACGCCGCGACCCCGCGGCAGATCGCTGATCCGCGCCCGTATCTCCTCATCGATGCCGACATAGACGAAGCGCTCCAGCTCACGGCGTTCCTCGTCGAGGATGCCGAGCGCCGCGTAGCGGGCACCGGTCAGCTCACGCGCCACCTCGACCACCTCGCGCAGCACCGCCTCGAGGTCCAGCTGGGCGACGAGGCCCCTGCCGACGTCGATCAAGCGGCGAAGATGGTGCTCGTCCAGCACATCGCGGTCCACCACTCGAAAGTACCGCAAAGGTACGGCGGAGTGTTGTTTTTCGTACCGGTAATAGATGGGCAAAGTCGTCTAATGTCTTCGTGACTCTGACTTGGAGTTCGGGTTTCAGGACTTCGTGGTCACGGCAGGATCGAGGAGGGGATCGTCACGTCCGGCAAGCGAATCGGCGTGCGCCACAAGGGGCTGGTGGCCCTGGTGCTGGCGGCTGCGCTGGCGCTGATCTGGGCCCCCGCAGGGGCCTCGCCCGAGAGTCAGATCGTCGTCCAGGGGACGGCCTCGGGCTCGCATCTGCGCCTCAGCGTGAGCGACAACCGCCTCTACGTCGCGGGCTGGATGAGCCCGCTCGAACCCATCGGCTGCAACTTCGAACGCTACCGCCGGGTCGCTGTCTGCCCACTCGCGAGCGCCGGCGCGGTCGAAATCGATATGGGCTCCGAAAACGACGTGGTCGAGGTGCTCGACCCTCTGCCCGTCCCCCTCACCGCCCACCTCGGCGACGGCTCCGACAGGTTCATCGGCAACAGCGAGCCCGACACCTGCTACTCGGAAGGCGCGAGGCGCAATCGCTGCATCGGCGGCGATGGCGACGACATCTGCATCACCGGCAAAGAGAACAGCGATTGCGTCGGCGACGCCGGCGACGACTACTGCCAGACCGGGGCCGGCAGCGATGGCTGCTGGGGTGGGCCGGGCAACGACGTCTGCCGAATGGGGCCGGGACAGGATGGATGCCACGGCGAAAGCGGTGCGGATCGGCTGTTCGGCGGCCCGGGCCGCGATCAGCTCTACGGCGGGCCCTCATATGACCATTGCGACGGACTCCCCGGCTGGGGTCGGTCCCACGGTTGCGAGACCGGCCCGCGCAGCTGAGAGGCGCGAACTCAGGGAAACTTCGTCGCCATGTCGATTTCACCGCTCGCCGTTCGTCGTATGGGTAGAGCAACCCCTCAACCAAGGAGACGACGATGCGATTCATGATGCTGATGTACCCGGGTATCGATACCGACGCGGAGAGCTGGCAGCCCAGCGCCGAGGACGTCGCCGCGATGACCGCATACAACGAGGAGCTGAATAAGGCCGGCGTGCTGCTCTCCCTGGACGGGCTGCGCCCACCCGCGGACGGCGCCCGCATCCGCTTCAGCGGCGGCACGCCGACCGTGACCGACGGCCCCTTCGCCGAGGCCAAGGAGGTCGTCGGCGGCTACTGGTTGATCCAGGCTTCCTCAAAGGAGGATGCGGTGGCGTGGGCCTCGCGCTGCCCCGCAGCCGAGGGCGACTTCATCGAGGTGCGCCGCGTGTTCGAGATGGAGGACTTCCCGGAGGACGTGCAGGCGGCCGGTCAGCTCTCGGAGAGGCCCCCCGAGCAGACGTGAGCGGCGGCGCCGAGACCAGCCGCGCGATCGAGGCGGTCTGGCGGATCGAGTCGGCGCGGCTGATCGCCGGTCTGGCGCGGATGAGCGGGGACGTCGGCCTCGCCGAGGATCTCGCGCAGGACGCGCTGGTGGCGGCGCTGGAGCGGTGGCCGGAGTCGGGCGTGCCGGAAAACCCGGGCGCCTGGCTCATGGCCACCGCCAAGAACCGGGCGATCGACCTGGCTCGGCGCGGCAAGCGCTTCGAGGACAGGCGCGAGCAGCTCGTGCGCGAGGCCGGGATGCGGATGGCGATGGACGCCGCCGCAAACGGGGCGGCGCCCGGCGAAGGGCTGGGTGACGACCTGCTCGGGTTGATCTTCGCCTGCTGTCACCCGCTGCTCTCGACCGAGGCGCGGGTGGCGCTGACCTTGCGCCTGCTGGGCGGGCTCGGCACGGAGGAGATCGCCCGAGCATTCCTGGTTGGCGAGGCGACGGTGGCGCAGCGAATCGTGCGAGCGAAGCGCACCCTGAAGGAGGCGCACGCCCCGTTCGAAGTGCCCCGCGGTGAGCAGCTCGACGAGCGGCTGCCCTCGGTGCTGGAGGTGATCTACCTCATCTTCAACGAGGGCTACGCGGCAACCGGCGGCGAGGAGTGGATGCGACTCGACCTCTGCGAGGAGGCGCTGCGCCTCGGCCGCGTCCTCGCCGGATTGGCCCCCAAGCAGCCCGAGGTCCACGGCCTGGTGGCGTTGATGGAGATCCAAGCTTCCCGGGCGGCGGCGCGGACCGGGCCGGCCGGGGAGCCGGTGCTGCTGCTCGAGCAGAACCGGGCACGCTGGGACCCGCTGCTGGTGCGCCGTGGCCTGGCCGCCCTCGAACGAGCCGAAGGGCTCGGCCGCGGCGCCTTCGGCCCCTACACCGTGCAGGCCGCGATCGCCGCCTGCCACGCTCGCGCGCGCAGCGCCGAGGAGACCGACTGGGGGCGGATCGCGGCGCTCTACGAAGCCCTTGCGCAGCTCACGCCTTCGCCGGTCGTGGAGCTGAACCGCGCGGTCGCGGTCTCGATGGCCTCCGGGCCCGAGGCTGGCCTGGAGCTGGCTGACGCCCTCGCGGCTGCGGGCGAGCTCGACGGCTATCACCTGCTGCCCAGCGTGCGTGGCGATCTGCTCGCCAGGCTCGGGCGCAATCGAGAGGCACGGGAGGAGTTCGAGCGCGCCGCGACGATGACCGAGAACGCCCGCGAGCGCGAGCTGCTGCTCAGGCGAGCGGCAGAGCGCGGCTAGACGGCCGGGTCCGGGCCGGGCTCGACCGGAGGCGGCGGGACGGGAGGCGCGTCGCCTTGCTTGATCTCCCGCAGGCGGAAGTAGATGACGGCCGCGACCAGCGCCGCGATCGGCTCCGTCACGGTCGAGCCGATCACGTTGAAGATGATGCGCAGCAGGGCGGTGTCCTGAATTCCGACGGCGATTGCGCCGAGGATCCCCTGCACGACGATGACGATCAGGATGACGACGACGATCACGCCGAAGACCTGCCAGCCGTTACCACGAACTAGCTCGCGAGAGCGGCCGAAGGCCTCGATGACGCCGGTCCGCTCGACGACGATCACCGGCGCGATCACCGACCAGATCGTCAGCAGGATCAGGCCGGGCACGATCAGGAAGATGAAGCCGATACCGATCGCGATTCCGGCGAGCAGGCCGGCACCGATCAGCGGCAGGATCACCGGCCCGGTGGATCGCACGAGGTCCTCGACAGAAGAGTCGCGGCGGCCGTCCTGGACGTCGCTGACCAGCCCCACGACCATCCCCTGGTAGAGGGTGCCGGCGACCACGCCCACCGCAAGCCCAAGTGGCAAAAGGATGAGGCTGTGGGCAAGGATCCCGTTGATCACGGCGACGATCAGGAAGAGGCAGAACGCCAGCGGCAGCAGCACACCCGCCTGCGACCCGTAGGTGGAAAAGGCCTGGCTGAGCGTCTCGCCGACATCGAGCTTTCGGTTCATGGCGTCAGTTTCGACCTGGACAGGTCGGACCCTGCCGTCAGCAGACACGGGCAGACCGCCGTGCTCCGGCGCACCCGAGCACCGCTTTACCGTCCCCGGTGCTCAAATGACAAATCGCACATCGCGGTCACCTCTTCCAGCCGGTGATGTCCGCGGGAAGGAGCCGCAAGAAGACAACCACCGCAATGACGATTGCCAGAACGATCCCGAGGCCACCCAGGAACTTCACCAGCAAAGCAAGGATCACCAGAGCTACGACAATGACGCCGACCGCTGGAGCAATCTCCTCCTTGTTCACGATGCCCCGGTTAGCTTTCCGGCGGCCACAACCAGGGCCCCGGCAACTATTCCGATGATCGTGCCAGCAACGACCATATTTTCAATTTCCAAGTTCTCATTTCTCATCTTTACTGCCAATCCAATACCACCTCCCAACGCAGCCCCAAAGCCAGCCCCCAACGTCATTCCATCCAGAAGATCGAGTTCTTCAGGAAGCCACGAGAAAGCTATGGCAAATGGCAGCAGAGCCAGCTTGAAACTGGCCAGGGGAATCTCAAATGCGCCATGCATATTCGCAGAGGTCCAACGTACCGATCGACTTTGCATGACCCATTCGTGCGCCTGATCCAGGTCTCAAAACCTGCACAAGTCTAGGGATTTAGCTCTGCAAAACGGAGGGGGTGGGATTCGAACCCACGAGCGCCTTGCGACGCCAACAGTTTTCGAGACTGCCCCGTTCAACCGCTCCGGCACCCCTCCGAGGCACTGCAAAGCCAAATCCTATCGACGGCGAAACCGTAGGGAATGTTCTAGGGAACGAAACCCGATCTGAAGTCCCGCGGATGGCGCCCTGATGCATCGAACTGCGACGGCGCGAGTTCTCTCGATCTCCGTCTCAGCGCTCGGCGGCACTGACAAGATCGCCGAATCCGTAGGCCTCCAACCGCAGTAGCTCATCGATCGAGTCGAGCGCCCTGCGGCGCATGTCGCTCCCATCGGCCTGACTGTAAGTGCGCAGCACCAACTGCCCAATGTGGCGGGCATCACCTGCCGCGCCCGTCCTGATGTCGTGCATCTCGTTCTTATGGGTCTCGATGAAGCGCTCCGAGCAAAGCAAGGCGAGCTCGGCGACTCGATCCGTGCTTTGCTCGAGCGTGAGGAGCAGCTGGGGGAGCGCCTCGGGAAACGCGGGGGAGGAGATCAGCGACCGCAGCAGGTCCAACTGTGAATCGAGGTCCCTGCCACGCAACGCCCCCGCTACGTCCGCGGCGGCGTCTCGTACCTTCTCGTCCTCGTCGTTGAAGAATCCCACGAGGCGCTCCGCCGCCGCGTCTGCGTTCGAGGTAGATGCGGCCCATCCCGCGCAGACCGTCGCTGCTCCTTTTCTTGCCGCGCGGTCCTTGGCGCCCCCCGCTGAATCGAGGAGTGCATCAAGACCAAGCTCGAGACCAGCGAACGCGGCGAGCCTGCCACCCGCCTCCCGCACCGCCTCAAATTCAGAGCCGAGCATTCGCTCGATCACCGGAGCGGTCAACAACGGATCGTTGCGGCCCACGTATGCAATCAGCCGCTCGACCGGGTCCGCTGCCAGCAGGCGGTCGTCTGCGTCGATTAGCACCTCGAAGGCGACCAGGGCAGCCGCTTGCTCGAAGCGAAGTGCGGCCGCGAGCAAGCGCGCGACCCCCGTACGCACCGCAACCGATGGGTCGGAGGCGAGCTCGTTAAGCCGGGGGGCAACGACCGCACTGCGGTGGCCGTCGATGTCATGAGCGAGGCACGAGGCGAGGCTTTCGGCCGACGAGCCGCGCGCCGTGTTCATCCCGTTGTTCCAGGGGTCGCCGCCGTAGAAGGCCCCCCCTGAGCGAGCCTCGGTTTGCCAGGCCTCCCTCTCGGGGTCAGGTGAGTGAAGGGCCCGATCGAGGAGCAGCTCGATGAGATCGCCGGGGAGCTCCCCGGCGAATTGGCCTCTGAGCGCCCAGCCGAGCCATATGTCGTTCTCGGTCCTGCCGAGGGCAGCGATATGACGCACTAGCTCGAAGAGCGGCTCGGGATCGGCGCCAGCCTCCGAGTCTCCCACCCCTCGTAGCAGAGCATTGGCATAGGCCGGGTGGCTGTTGCCGTCAAGGCCTAAGCCGAGCCGAGCGAAGCGCTTGGGGTCACGCTTCGCTTCCTGCTCCAGAACCGAAGCGAGCTCCTCTGCGTCGCCGCGCAGTTCGATTCTGTTCGCCCGTTCCCCGGTCGAGTACTTGGCGATTGCGCTGGTCCATTGCTGATCGGTCATCAGGCGCGCGGAGTCGGGGGGAATCGGGGAGCCGACCACACCGACCCGGATGCCCATCGGTTTGGGCGGCTGCTCGCGCTCGAACTTGCGCTGCAGCTCGCCAAGCCGGCGCTTTCCCTGCTCGCTGAGGCGCTCTTCCGGCAGCGCCGTGAGCAGCGTGAAAGACGAGTAGCCGCGACTGTCGCGACCCTCCCACTCGGGTGCGAGCTCGATTAAGACGGACTCCAGGCAACCGAGGGCGTCGTCGTCGATGTGCGGCGCGATCGCCTCGATCAGCTCGCGAGTCGTCCACATCGAGCTGTCGGTGTAGCCACTGTAGAGGCGGCTCTCGTCCTGAAGGAGGAGTTGTGCCGCCCAGTCAGCATAGTGGGCTCCTGCCCCCCGCAGTCCTTCGTAGAGGAGCCACTGCGCAGCATCGTGAGGGTCGGCCTCGAGCAGCTCGAGGTAAGGGCGAAGGGCGTCGGGGTTCGCCTCGCCCAGATCCACTAAAGCGTTCCTCGTGCCGTAGAGGAGCCCGTCTCCGGCGTCGTGGATGTCGGCACGCCAAATCCGAAAGCCGAAGTGGCGATCACGCTGCGGGCGCCGCCCCTCTTCGGAGGTGGCCGCCATCGCCGCCAGCAGGTAGGGCAGGAGCGAGCGGAGGAACGGCTCGGGGGCTCGACGTGAGGACTCCGAAATCAGTTCGAGCAGGGAGTGATCGCGTTCCTCCATGTCGCGAAGGCGGCCATCGGAGTCGAGAGCGAGACTCTCCGGGCGCTCGGCGAAAAAGGCGTGGAGCAGTTCAATTGCCCACTCCGGCTCGGTCTCGCCGAGGCCGTGCGCGTCGAGCCAGAGCTCGTTCGCGTCGGGATCGAGGCGACCACTCCTGACGGCCTCGAGAAAGAGCTCGAAGAGTGGGTGACTGGTATGGAAGTCGGCAAATCGAGAGACCCAGGCCAGCATCCGGGGATATGCCTCCTCAGAGCGGTGCTCGGCCAAAAGGGCGGCAACCTCGTCGGGACGCTCTTTGACCGCCGTGAAGAGGATGTCGATTGCCCGTCCGCGCAGCTCCTCGTCCTTACTTGCTAGCCACTCCGCAAATTTTCCCTCGATGGCGAGGCGGTCGAACCACCCCGTCGAACGCATGCTGGCCCAGATCCGGGACTCGAAGTCGGTGCCGGCGGCGAGAATCTTCTCGACGGCTTGCCACTCCTCGGTGGTCGGCTCGGGGAGCGAGCCGATCAGCCGCAGCACCACGTCCTTGATGTGGAAGCGGATCTCGTTGCTGAGAAGGACCGCTTCGAGTTCGTGGGTGAAACGCGAGCCGTCCTCGTCTCGCAAGTGCGCCAACACCTGGCGGACCTGAGCCCGGCGAAAAAGCTCCTGCTCACCTGCAGCGAGGAACTCGACGAGACCTTCGCCGCGGCGAATCCAGCGGCGGGCGAAGGCGTAGTCGAAGAAGGCCTCGTGAAAGAACGCCAACCTCTGGCCTTCGCGGACGAGGACATGCTCTGAGACAAGGACGTCGGCGTCACCGGTCAAGTTGCCCTCGTCGAGCTCGGCCAGCGGAATAGCAAGGCTCTGGCTCGTGCTCATCACGTCGACGACAGCGTCAATGACCTCTACGAAGCGTGGCGGGGGCTGGCGATCCTTGCGAGCGGCGCGGGCCTTCGCCTCCCAGAAGAGATCGAAGAGATCCTTACTGCTCGTGAACGCCAGGGCCTCTTTCTGCCCTAGTCCCGCCGCTAGGAGGACGAGGTGGAGCGGCGAGGAAAGCGCCTTGAGCTGGCCCGCATCAAGCTCGTCAGCATCGACGCCGAGCGCCGTGAGGGCCTCGGCGACCTGCTCCTCAGACAGCGGGCCGATCTCGAACTTCTGCGCCTCCCCCCCTCTTTCGACCAGCGCCCGCAGGCGGTTGTCGTTGGCAATGTCGAACTCTCGGCAGGCAAGGAGGACACGCATCTCCGGGAAGGCCGCCGCTTCACGCAAGAGCTTCGCGACCGCGTCGAAGCTCGCCGGCATCCGCCCCGAGAGCAAGCTGACCGCATCGAGCTGGTCGACCAGCAGGAGCGATGGGCCCGCACCGGCGGCTGCGGCCAGGGCCGATGCGGGCGAGCCGGGCAGGCCGAGCTGCTCTCCGAGCGCGAGAGGGGAGCTGAATGGCGTCAGGCGGTCGAGGCGGAACGCCAGCAGAGGCCAGCCACGGGCGTCCCACTGCTCAAGGACCTGGAAGAGGACCCCCGTCTTCCCGGCGCCAGCGTTGCCAGTCGCGATCAGCAGCCGCTCCTCTCCTTCGAGCTTCTCGGCGAGGGCAGCCGCCTCCTCGCGGGCAATCACGGGCTCGAGCATCTCCGCGGCGATCCCCTCACGCCAGGTGTCGCTGAGTGCGGAGACAGCGCCGCTGAGATCGCCTCGCTCGGCCAGCGGCTCGAGGCGCAACTCGTAGTCGCTGAGCCGCGCGTCGACCTCTTCGACACTCAGCGGCAGCGCCAGATTGTTGGCGATCAGGTCCCCGAGGGCGAGCCAGGCCACTGGGTCTGGAGCACCCTGGAGGAGAACTCCCGCCAAGGCGGAGTTCGTGTCGCGCAGCTCGCGCTCGTCCGGCCATCGGGTGCGAAGGCCACGCAACACCTCCCAGGTCCGCTGTGGTGAGCCCCAGACCTCCGAGCTCAGGTAGTTGAAATCAGCTTCGATCTCCTTTCCATCTAGGAGCCCTTCGACGAACGCTTTCAGCTCTGGGGCGCGCCGGGCCCGGTCGGCGAGCCGCCCCAGCCGCTGGGAGGGCACCATCGAGACGAAATTGAACTCGCGGCCATTCTCAACATGGTGGGCGGCAGCGGCTAGCACCCCTTCCGTCTCCAGCGCCCGCAGGGTCCAGGAGTTTGCACTGCCGCGCTGGCGCTTGACCTGGTGGGCCTCGACCGCCCCGCCGCTGCGCGTGAGGAGAAACTCGACTCCCTTTCCGTCATCGCCCGTGGCCTCGACCGTGATCTGCTCGGCGTAGCCGAAGAGAACCTCGAAGAGCTGGCGCACGGTCCATGCTCCCTCGTATCGGTTGCCGAACTTCTCCGCCTCTCCACCTCGCCTCGGGCTCATGACTTCTCATCCTCGCGCACCCCTACCCACTTGATCTGACGCGGCCTCGGCCTGCCCCTGGCGCCGTCCACGCGCGGTGGAGGTTCCTCGGGAGCGTCTTCGATTCGCGAGAGACGCGGTCTCCCGAGGCGCTGCTCATCGGGGATGTACTCGACTTCGAAGACCAGCCGCACGTCGGCGACCCCGCTCAGCTGGGCGGTCGTCTCGTCGGCGGAAATCCAAATGCTCTCGGGGACCTCTTCGTGCCCGTCAAAGCCGCCGGTCGAGACTGTGACATCGAAGAAAGCAGTGCCCTCGAGCCAGGCCTCAATTCCGAACCTACCTCCGTCAAGGGGGATGGCATCGGCGATCGCGAAACGGCGAAAGTCGTCCACTTCCGCAAGGGTCTCTTCGACCACCTCGCCGGCGTAGGCCTCGTGATCGATGCCGATACCCACGCTGACTTCGGAGAGGTCGATGTGGTCGGCATCATTCTTCGCGACGTCCTTGAGTGACTTCTCCAGCTTTCGCCCCCAATCCTCATCGCGGTCGAGCTGGGCGTTGAGCTCCTTCAGCACGTAAAGGGCCGGCTCGAGGACCTGCTTGACCACGGCTGCCAGCGAGGGCACGACCGAGACCCGCTCGGGGTCGATCCCGCGCTGGCGCAGGTCGGCGATCAGGTGGTCGTGTAGGCAGTCTGCGCCGTCGCCCGGGCGGAAGTCCCCGTCCTCGGTCGCGAGAACGACCGTGTCGCCGTCGCGTGCGATCTCGAGGACCGTGTGCCAGATCAGGGTGTCGCGATAGCCGAGTCGCCCTGCGTCGTTGAAGGGACGGCGGCCCTCGAGGGCACGCCGGACGAGCTCCTGGTGGCTCACCTCGGGAAAGTCTGGAATCTCACCTCCAGCTTCGCGAATCACTTTTCGCAGGTGCATCAGGTAGCCCGGCTGCCTCTCTGCCTCTCCTTCGAGCTCGCCGCGGCTCCGCGGGCCGCGCATGTTGCGCAGCTCTGCCCGAGCATCGTTCAGCGCCTTGACCTTCTTCGACTCACGCCTCTCATAGCGATTGACTACCTCCTCGATCACCACTTGCGGTACGAAGAGTTCGATCGCGCCGCGATCGCAGGCGGCGAGAAGTGCCTGAGCGTCGTTGTGAGCCAGGTTCCAGTCATGCTCGACGACCACGCTCGAGTCGAGGACGATTCGCACCAGGCCCAGGCTACCCAGCCAAGACGACTTGAACGCTATGCCGGTGAAGCGAGGCTCGCTTCCAGCTAGCGCCTCGCCGCCTGACGAGCACGAAGGATAGGCCTTGGTCGGAACGCGCTCGATCGCATGGCCGGCCGAGGGCGCGTCGGCATCGATGAAGGTCGCCTTCTCAGGTGAAGAGTGTGGGCCACCGTTGCTCCAGGCATGATGGCCGGCGTGCCGACGATCAGCCGCTTCTTCGGGATCACCATCGCGATGTTCTTCGATGATCACGGCTTCCCGCACTTTCATGCACGCCACGCTGAAGGCGAAGCCAAGGTCAGAATCGACAACCTGGAGGTCATGGACAGCAACCTCGGGCGCCGTCAGATCCGATTCGTCCTCGCTTGGGCAGAGCTTCATCAGGAGGAACTGGAAGAGAACTGGCGTCGAGCACGAGCGGGTGAGACACTTCTGGAGATCGAGCCATTGCAATGAACGGACTGACCCCCGATATCACCGCAGCTGAGGCCGTGCACCACGGCATCCTTCGATTGACCTTTGCCGACGGACTAAGCGGCGAGGTCGATGTCCTCGACCGTATGCGCGGCCCGGTCTTTGAAGAAGCTCGAACTCCGGAAGGCTTTAGGAAGGTGAAGGCCGATTCGGAGACCGGGACCGTGGTCTGGCCCGGTGGCGCCGATTTGGCTCCCGACACGCTGTACGAGAGAGTGCGCTCAGGCGCTTGGCCGGACTCTCGGGCCGTGGCATAACCGCCGTCGGTTAGGCACGGGTTTCGAGACTGCCCCGTTCAACCACTCCGGCACCCCTCCGGGAACTCGGTCGGGGCGCTGATTCTACGTAGGGCCCGCCGGTGTCGGTAGGGCCGGTGGAAACGCGGCGTATCCCAGGGCTCAAGGCCGCTTGGGGCGTCGCCGATGGATAGGCGTGCAAGGCAGTGGGCAAACCCGGGTCGGGCGGTTCTTCGACCGCCATCCCGTGCCGCTGCGCGCGTTTGCGCTGCTGGCCCTGGTCTGGGGCGCCGGCTACCTGACCTGGCGGATCGGCTGGAGCGGCGAAGGCGCCAGCCCAATCGCCTTCGCGATGCTGCTGGTCACCGAGATCTACGGGCTGTGGGCGCTCGGCACCCTGGCCTGGTACTCATGGTCGCATCCCACCACGGCGCGGCCACCGGTTACCCCCGGGGTCGGGATCGACGTCTACGTCTGCACTTATGACGAGCCATTCGAGGTGGTTGCGGCGACGCTCGCCGGCTGCCGCGCCCTCACCTATCCCCACACGACCTACCTGCTAGACGACGGGCGGCGGCCGGAGATGGAGGAGCTGGCGCAGGTCGCCGGCGCCAGCTACCTGACGCGCCCCGACAACTCCCACGCCAAGGCGGGGAACATCAACGCCGCCCTCCCCCGCACCGGCGGCGACCTGGTGCTGATGCTCGACGCCGACCACGTGCCGATGCCCGACGCGCTCGACGCGATGGTCGGCTACTTCGACGACGAGCGGGTCGCGCTGGTGCAGAGCCCGCACGACTTCTTCAACCACGACTCGGTTCAGCACTACGTGGTCGGCCGCCACGAGCAGTCGCTCTTCTACCACGTCGTCTGCCCCGGCAAGGACCGCCACGGCGGCGCCTACTGGTGCGGCTCGGCGGCGGTGCTGCGGCGCGAGGCGCTGCTCGAGATCGGCGGCGTCGCCACCGAGACGATCGCCGAGGACTTCCACACGACGATCCGCCTGCTCCGGCACGGCTGGACGAGCCACTACCACGACGAGGTGCTGGTCCAGGGCCTCGCCCCGCACGACCTCGACGGCTACCTGCTGCAGCGCGACCGCTGGGCGCGCGGCAACCTCGCCGTCTTCACCCTGCCCGAGTCCCCCCTGCGCGCCCGCGAGCTGCGGCCGCTGCAGCGGCTCTCCTACTTCGCCAGCCTCGCCGCCTACCTGGCGCCCCCGATGCGGCTGCTGCTGCTGGCGACGCTGGGGTTGGTGATGTGGACGGGAGAGCTGCCGATGAAGATCAGCGTGCTCGCCCTGGCGGCGCTCTGGCTGCCGTCGGTCTCACTCAACCTGCTGGCCGGCTCGGCCCTGACCCGCGGCTACATGCGGATCGGCGAGTCCGCCCATTACGAGCTGCTGACGATGGAGATCTACACGCGGGCGCTGCGCTGCGTCTTCCGCCCCGGCCGCACCGCCTTCAAGGTGACCCCCAAGCAGGGAGCCGACGGTGGTGGGTTGGAGGCGGTGCGCAAGCTGCACCTGGTGCTGCTCGCTGCGGTCGTGCTGGGCGGCGGCACCGCGCTGCGCCTGCTCGACCTGGCCGGCGCCGGTCCTCTGCACGACCTGCCGGGGATCGCCGCGGTCATCGTCCCGCTGCTCGGCCTGATCGAGCTGCGCCGCGTCCTGCGCACCCTGCTCGCGGTCGGTCGCCGCCAGCAGCGGCGCCAGATCTACCGCTTCGAGGGCGACGCGCCAGCGCACTGCTTTGCCGCCGGCGGGCACATCGGCGGCCAGTTGATCGACGCCAGCGCCGCCGGCATCGGCTTGGTCCTCGACGCGTCTGTGACCGTAGGCGAACGGCCCGCCGTCCTGCTCGAGCTGGAGGACGCGGCCGGCGACGCACACGAGGTCGCCGCCCAGGTCGAGATCCGCTCCTGCCGCGAGGCGGAGGGGCGCTGGCTGGTCGGAGCAACGATCGAGGAGATCGACTCCGCCTCGCGGATGCGCCTGATGGAGTGGTGCTACGTCGTCTGCAGCCACGAGCGGCTGCGTGGCCATCGCCCGGCCAAGCCGACCGCACGCGAGCCGATCGTGATGCCGCTCCCCCAGGCCCGCCTCAGTTCTCGCGGGGCGCTTTCGGAAGCCGCCTAGCCTCTAGGCTTCGAATATCCGGAGAGGTGTCCGAGTGGCTTAAGGAGCGCGACTGGAAATCGCGTGGGCGGGGTTAACCCGCCTCGTGGGTTCGAATCCCACCCTCTCCGCTGCAGGCGCGGTCACGCATCCGACATTGACCACACCAGAGCGGGGTCAATGTCGGATGCGCCAACACCGCTGCAAGCCCGATGAAGTCCCCGGTCGGCGCGGGTGTGCGACGCTCCGTCTAGGCTGGATCCGTGCCTGCGTGGCCACAGATCACCGAGCCGGAGCTGCTCGAGCGCCTTGAGATGGAGGACGGGGAGTTCGAGACGTTCATGCGGGCTCTGGTGACCAAGATGCCGTCCCGTAGCTACGGGACGGAGCTGCTCGAGCGGGCACTTGGATACCCATGGGCGCGACCGAAAGGGTCGTACGGGCTGATGGATGCCGGGGTCGAGCTCCTTGCGGAAATGGACACGGAACAGCGGCAGCGCGTCATCGCTCAGTTCACCTCCCCCGACGGCGAACGCACGCCCCTGCTCGCCTTCGGATCGAACGCCGCACCCGAGGCGCTCGAGCGGAAGTTCGCCCACTTCGCCGAGGAGGTCAACCGCGAGGTTCTGGTTCTGACCGGCCGGCTGCACGACTTCGACGTCGGCGCCGCAGCGCAGCCAACGCTGTACGGATCGATGCCTGCCACCCTGTTCCCAAGCCCGGGAACCGCGGCGGCGGCTGCGATCCTCTGGGTTACCCCGGCTCAGTTCACGCAACTGACGTGGTCGGAGATCACCTACCGTCTGGGTCGGCTGCGGACGCGCTTCGACGTCGATGTGAGCGGCGAGAGCTACGGCGAGGTGTTCGCTTTCGTCTCCCGATTCGGCGCATTCTGCACCAGCGGAGACCCCGTCGCCCTTGCAGCGATCCCAGCGGCGGGACGGACCGCCGACGCGCTGACCCAGGAGCAACTGCTGGATGCCGCAGCCAGGCTTGCGATCGGGCGGGGGGCCAGCGCAGAGGCACTCGTACGCGCGATCTTCGAGAACACGGCCGGGATCGCTCCGAAGATCGCCGCGACCGTGCACAAGTCGTCTCTGCCCTTCGACTCCGAACGCTGGGCTCCGTTCAGTCCGGCTCTGCAATGACGTCACTGGCCCCATTGCGACGTGCCGCGAAGAAGTCGCGCAGCAGGGTGGCGCACTCCTCCTCCATCACCCCGCCGGTCACCAGTGGGCGATGGTTGAGGGCGGGCTCGGCGAGGACGTCGAGGACGCTGCCCGCCGCGCCGGCCTTCGGATCGGGGGCGCCGTAGACGACCTCGGGGATACGGGCGAGGACAATCGCGCCGGCGCACATCGCGCAGGGCTCGAGGGTCACGTAGAGGGTCGTGCCGGGCAGCCGCCAGCCGCCGAGCGCCTCGGCGGTAGCGCGGATCGCGAGGATCTCGGCGTGGGCAGTCGGGTCGCGGCGCAGCTCGCGCTCGTTGCCGGCCGCGGCCAGCGGCTCTCCATCGCGGGCGAGGACGGCCCCGATTGGCACGTCGCCGTGGCTTTCCGCCGCGCGGGCGCGCTCGATCGCGATGCCCATCAGGCGCTGCTGCGTGTTGCTGTCGACCCGATCCCCCATCGATCCGGAAGTATGTGACACCTACAACTTCGCGGGCGGGCCGGTGTTCAAACGATGACTCGCTCGAGCGCAGGGTTCGCAAGCAGAGATAACAGACGATGATCCGACGCCTTCCGATAGCCGCTGCCCTCGTGCTGCTCGCGGCCAGCGCCGGAGCCGCGCCGGCCCCTGCCGCAACCGGCGTATCTCCGTCGCACGGATTCGCCCCGAGTCAGGTCGTGCTCAGGTTCAAGGGACAACGGCGGGGGAAGGCCGTGGACCTGCCGCCAGGCATAGCGGTGCGGAGCGCGGCCGCGGCGCTGCGACGCAGCCCACGGGTCGCCTACGCGGCACCGAACTACATCGCCACCGCATCGACGACGCCACCGCCGGACTCGGAGATCGCCAACGACCCGGGGACGATTTCCTACCCACCGGGACCGCCCGGCGGCTGGGTCTCGCTGCAGTGGAACTTCCTGCCCTGGGAAGGAGCCGCAACGACCCTGCTACCCGTATCGCCCGGGGGAATCGACGCCGTCGGCGCCTGGCAGCACCTGATCGCGGCAGGGCGGCGCGGAGCGCGGGGCATCACGGTCGCCGTCCTCGACACCGGGATCGCCTACCGCAACGAGGGAGCTGAGTTCCGCCGCAGCCCCGACTTCTCCGCCAACCAGTTCGTGCCGGGATACGACTTCGTCGACGACGACAGCGTGCCGCTCGACGAGAACGGCCACGGCACCCACGTCGCCGGCACGATCGCCGAGAAGACCGACAACGGCATCGGGCTGGCCGGGCTCGCATATCGCGCCAAGCTGATGCCGGTCCGCGTTCTCGACCGGCGCGGCAGCGGCGAGGCCGGCGACATCGCCCGCGGCATTCACTTCGCGGTCGCGCACGGCGCCGACGTGATCAACATGAGCTTCAACTTCGGCTGCGGCAAGAACGTCCCCGGGGTCGACCAGGAACTGCGCCGCGCGTACGACCAGGGGGTGGTGACGGTCGCTTCGATCGGCAACCTCGGCTCGGAGACCTGCGTCTCGCCGCCGGCCACCAGCCCCCGCACGATCGGCGTCGGCGGCACGACCGAGGGCGGCTGCCTCGGCGGCTACTCGCTGCTCCCCGGCAAGGGCATCGACGTGCTCGCGCCGGGCGGCGGCTCGTCGGTGGCCGGCTGCCCCTCGGTGTCGAGCCGATCGATCTACCAGGTGACCTTCAAGGGCAGCAATCCCCGCCGCTTCGGCGAGCCGAGCAACTACATCGGAACCTCGATGGCCGCCGCACACGTCTCCGGGGTCGCCGCGATGATCCTCGCCAGCGGCGTGCTGAAACACCAGGACTCCCCCCGCGGCAGGGTGAACGAGCTGACCCGGAGGCTGCAGAGCACCGCCCGCGACCTGGGGCTGCCGTCCGGCCGCCAGGGAGCCGGCCTGATCGACGCCGGCGCAGCCACGGCCCCGGTGCCCTCAGGGCCTAAGTAGTTCGAACGATGATCACGCTGCAGGGAGCGTGATGGGAGACGTTGTTGGGGACGCTGCCGAGCAGGAAGCGGCGGGCCCCGGTCATTCCCTTGTTGCCAACCACGATCAGGTCGGCCTTGGTCTCCTCGGCGACATTGAGGATCGCCTCGCCGGGATCGCCCTCGACCGGATGGGTCTGCACGTCGATCCCCTCCTTCTTGGCCGCCGCGGCGGCGGCGTCGAGCACCAGGTTGACGTCCTCGCGGGGACCGATCTCGTACTGGACGTCCGCCGGGGCACCCTGCTGCTCACCCTCGAGACGGCGTTTCGAGACCGGCGCGTAGGCACTGACGATGCTGAGCTGAGCGCCAGCAAGCTTGGCAAGGTCGACGGCTTGGCGCACCGCCTCGGCGGCGGTATCGGATCCGTCGGTTCCAACCACGATGCGAGTGAACACGCCGCCTCCTCTGGGATTGCTGGTCGGGCGGGGCGATACTAACGCCCGGGCAGCGGGTCGTTCTTAGCGACCCGTTACGTCACCGTGGCGAGCCGGAAGCACACGGAAACCGTCGCCGAGGATTTCCGTAGGCGTGGTCGCAAGACGGACGATCGCAATCGCCATCGCCGCCACCAGACAGGCGATCAAGACGGCCATCCCCGCTTTCCACAGAACCGGCATCGGCCTGAGAGCCTAGTCACGAGTACGCTTGGGCCATGGAGAAGGTCGCCGACGGTGTCTGGCTCTTGCGTGGGGACTTACGTGGTTCGATGAACGTCTATTTCCTCGAAGAAGAGGATGGCGGCGTGGTCCAGTTCGATGCCGGAACCAAGGCGATGGTCAAGAAGGCACGGGCGGCAGCCGAGCAGCTCGGTGGTCTGAAGCGGATCGTGCTCGGCCATTCCCACGCCGACCACAGGGGGACCGCCCCGTCAATGGGTGTTCCGATCCTCTGCCACCCGGACGAAGTCGCCGACGCCGAAGACGACGCCTCGATCGCCCCCTACATGGACCTCTCGCAGCTGCCGTTCGCCCCGGTGCGCTGGATCTACCCGACCCTGCTGCGGCGCTGGGACGGCGGCGCGGTGAAGATCGGCGGCACCGTCTCCGAGGGCGACGAGGTGGCCGGTTTCCGCGTCATCCACTTCCCCGGCCATGCGCCGGGGCTGATCGGGCTCTGGCGGGAGAGCGATCGGGTGGCGCTGGTCAGCGACGTCATCTATTTCGTCGACTCGGTACGACTCAGAGCGCTGCCGGCCGGCGAGGCGAGCGTCCCCCATCCCGCCTGGGCCTGGGATCACGCCAAGGCGAAGGAATCGGTACGGAAGCTGGCGGCGCTGGAGCCAGCGGTGGTCGGCGCCGGGCACGCCGCGCCGCTGCGTGGAGAGAACCTCCGCGAGACGCTCGAACGGGCGGCCGATAAGTACTGAGGCTCGCCGCGCCACGGCCCGCCGCTGACATAGGTTGCCCTCTCTGATGATCGGGACCTACGTCTCGGCGGCGTTGATCTGCGCCGCCTCGTTGCTCGTCGGGCGCGCCCTGTTCCTTCTCGCCGGGCGCGAGTCCTGGTCGTGGACGGAGCCGGCAGCGGGCTTTGGCGCGGTGCTGACGGTGACCGGCGTCCTCGCGCGGGCGCCGGGCCACGGGACCTCGGCGACGGTGGGCCTGGTTTTGCTGCTCCTTCTCGCCGCGGCGATCGTCCTCGTGCGGCGATCGCTCGGCGGCGGCGAAGCGCTGCGCCAGGGCCTGCCGGTAGCGATCGCGGTCGCGGTCGTGCTCTCGATCCCCTTCGCGATCAGCGGGCGCTGGGGGCTGCTCGGGGTCGGCTTCAACAACGACCTCGGCCTCCACCTCGCCTGGGCCGAGTGGCTGCGCAGCGGTGCCGGGCCGATCCCGGATTCCGGCTACCCCCTCGGCCCGCACGGCCTCGCGGTCGCAGCCGCGGCGGTGCCGGGGATCGGTCTCGGACAGGCCTTCGTCGGCGAGATCTTCGCGATCGGCGTCCTCACCGGCCTGACCGCGCTGTCCGCCCTGCCCGGGTTCGGCGCGGGGCGGCGGCTGCTGGCGGCAACGATGGTGGCCGTTCCCTATCTCGCCGCCTCCTACTTCGCCCAGGGCGCCTTCAAGGAGACCGCCGAGGCGCTCTTCGTGCTCGCCGTCGCGGTCGGCCTGCGCGACATCGACACCCTGCGCAGCACGGGCGTGCCGCCACTTAGCGGCCCATATAGGTACTCAATCGACGGCACGTCCTTGGCGAGGCTGCGGTTTGCGTTGCCATGGCTGGCGATCGCCGGCGGCATCTTCTTCTCCTACAGCTTCGCCGGGCTCGCCTGGCCGATCGCGATCGCGATCCTCTGGAGCCTCACCCTGCCCGAGGTGCGGCGAGCTCTGGCCCCGCGCTCGCTGCTGCGCTTCCTGCTGCGGCCGGCAACCCTGCTGACGATCGTCGTGCTGATCGCGCTCGGCGCCGCGGCCACCCTGGTTGGGCCCTTCGGCTTCGTCCACAGCTTCAACAAAGTGGCCGGAACGAACACCTACGGGCCGGTCTCGCCGATCGAGGCGTTGGGAGTGTGGCCGGCGACCAACTACCGGCTCGAAGCGCCCGGTGGCGGCCACCTGACCGGGCTCGCCGGCGCGATCGGCGTGCTCGCCCTGCTGGCCGGCACGATCTGGTGGGTGCGCCGGCGCGAGCTCGCGGTGCCGATCGGACTCGGTGCCTGCGTCGCCCTCTACCTCCTGGCGCTGCCGACCAGCGGCGACTACTCGCACGCCAAGGCGTTGATGATCGGCGCGCCCCTGGCGATGCTGCTGGCGATCCGTCCCCTGCTCGCCGAGATCTGGCCAGGCAGCGGTCGCACTTCGCCCCGGATAGCGGGAACAACTGCGACCTCAGGGCTGGTGCGGGTCGGCTGGGCGGTGCTGGCCATCGCCTTCATCGGCGGCGCCGCCTACTCCAGCTTCCTGGCGCTGCGCAACGCGCCGGTCGGCCCGCCCGGCCACGGGGCGGAGCTGCGTGCCTTGATGCCGATCCTGCGTGGCAAGCCGGTTCTCTATGCCGGCCAGGACCGCTACGCCGCCTACGAGCTGCTCGGCGCCGACACCCATGTGCCGCTGGTCGAGTTTCCCGATCCCGAAGTATCCGAGAACCCGGAGAAGCCGTTCGACACCGGCGATGCCTACAGCCCGATCGACTTCGACTCCTTCTCGCGCGGCACGCTCGACCGCTTTCCCTACGTGATCACCGGCCGCGCCGCCTGGAACAGCCAGGCCCCGCCCGGCTTCAGGCGCATCGCCGCCACCCCCTCCTACCTGCTCTGGGAAAGGACCGGGAAGGTGCCCCGCGACCGCCATGTGCTGCTGGAGGGAACCGACGCGGGGGCGCGGGCGGGCTGCATCGCGCCGGAGATCCGCATCCTCCTCTCCAACCCCGGCCGCGCTTCGCTGTTCCCGGACGTCGCAACCGGACCCAAGGCCAACTGGGACGCGGGCAGCCAGCTGCGCACCGGCGAGAGCACCGCGCAGGCCATCGCCGTGCCGAGGGGCCGCTGGAGGCTCTCGCTTCAGTACTTCTCCCCCTTCTCGCTGACCCTGTCCGCTCCCGGCTTCCGCCAGGAGCTGGAGCCGGCTCTCGACGGCCAGCGCCCCAACACGATCAGCCTCGCCAACGACGGTCAGTTCTGGCCTGCCGGCGTTTACACGAGCCGGAACGGTAAGACGAGGTTCACGATCTCCGCCGCCGAGCCGAGTTTCCTGCAGCGCCTCAGCGGCTACAGCGACGCGGCCTATGTCGGAAACCTGGTCGCGGTCCGAGCCGGCAAGCGCCGCATCGTCCCGCTCAATACGGCCTGCAACTCATGGATCGACTGGTACGAATCCAAGGCTTCGCCCTGACCAAAGCAGATCGCGGCGCGCCGGTCAGACGGCCTTGGCGCTCAAACGATCCGGGGGAACCCGCACAACGTCCCAGACCCAGCCCGCCTTCTCGAAGCCGTCGATGACGATGGCCGAGACGTCGATCTGCCAGCGGCCGAGGCCATGAACGGCTGAAGTGGGGAAGGCGTGGTGATTGTTGTGCCAGGCCTCGCCCAGGGTCGGGATCGCGATCAGGGCCAGGTTGCGCGACTCGTCCGTGGTCTCGTAGTCGCGGTTGCCGAAGACGTGGCAGAGCGAGTTGATGCTGTAGGTGAAGTGGTGCAGGACGAAGACGCGAATAAGACCGCCCCAGAGCAGACCGGTGACGGCTGCGAACAGGGTGCCGCCGATCACCCAGCCGAGGGCGAAGGGAACCAGCAGGCCGAGGATCGCCCAGTAGATGAAGGTGCGGTCGACCCACTCGATCGTCGGGTCCTTGAGCAGGTCGGGGGCGAAGCGTTCCTTGTTGCCACGCTGGGTATGGATGAAGAGCCATCCCATGTGAGCATGGAAGAGGCCGCGCATGGCGCCGGACCAGCCGTGGCCGTGGTCGACGTGGGGGCTGTGCGGGTCCCCCTCTTCGTCGGAGAAGGCGTGATGCTTACGGTGATCGGCGACCCAGGAGATGACCGGTCCCTCGATCGCCGCCGAACCGAGTATGGCCAGCAAGCCGTGCAGCCAGCGCTTCGCCTTGAAGCTGCGGTGGGTGAGGTGGCGGTGGAAGCCAACCGTGATCCCCAACCCGGTCAGCACGTACATGCCGACGAAGAGAAAGACGTCGCTCCAGTGCAGCGCTTGCCCCCAGACCTGCCAGCCGGCGAAGCCGATCGCGACGAACGGCACCAGCGTCACCAGGCCGGTGATGATCCGGTCGCGGGTCTCGTTGGCGACCGGCTGTATGTCGGATGGGAGAGGTCCTGCCACGCCGGACGATCATACGGCGCCGCTACGCAGAAACGCGAAGCCGCGGCGAGGGACGGCTGACTCGACGACGTTCGGGATCCGGTCCTTCGGCTCTATATGGTCCAAGGCGATGCCGTTTGCCAGCCCGGCGGCACTGCGCCGCGAGATCGAGACCCTGGTCCCAGAGCGTCCGTTCGCGGTCGAGTTCTGGGACGGGACGGCCCTGCCGGCCACCGACGGCTCCGGACCGACCTTCTACGTGCGTTCGCCAAAGGCAGCCGCCCACGCGCTGAAGGCGCCGGGTCAGCTCGGACTCGGTCGCGCCTACGTCAGCGGCGCGATCGAGGTCGACGACATGGACGCCGTGATCGCCCTGCTCGACAGCTGGCAGCCGCCGCCGCTGGGGAGCGGTGACAAGGCACGGCTGTTACTCGGCGCGGTCCGTGCCGCCGGGCTGACGCGACCACCCCGACGACCCGCTGCCGAGCTTGTCCTCAGCGGCCGCCGCCACAGCAAGGAGCGCGACGCCCGCGCCGTTCGCCATCACTACGACGTCTCCAACGACTTCTTCGCCCTCTTCCTCGATCGGTCGATGACTTACAGCTGCGCCTTCTTCGCCGAAGGGGCAGAGACGCTCGAGGCAGCGCAGGAAGAGAAGCTGGAGACCGTCGCCCGCAAGCTGGCGCTGAAAGACGGCGACCGGGTGCTCGACGTCGGCTGCGGCTGGGGCAGCTTCCCGCTTTGGGCAGCGACCAAGCACGGAGCGAGCGTCCTCGGCATCACCCTCTCCCCGCCACAGGCGGAGCGAGCGCGCCGCCGAGCCGAGGAGGCGGGTGTCGCCGACCGGGTCGAGGTCCGCGTCATGGACTACCGCGACCTGGCCGGCGAGCGCTTCGACGCGATCGCCAGCATCGGCATGGTCGAGCACGTCGGCGAGGAGCAGATCGACGTCTACGCCCGCACTTTGGCGAGCCTGCTCGGGCCGGGCGGACGGCTGCTCAACCATGGCATCGCACGCCTCCGCCACACCGACCCCGACGCCGGCGCCTTCTCGGAGCGCTACGTCTTTCCCGACGGAGAACCGCTGCATCTCTCGCGCGTCCTGCTCGCCCTGGAACGGGCCGGATTCGTCCCCCGCCACGTCTCCGAGCACGGCGACGACTACGCCGAGACCCTGCGTCACTGGGCTCGGCGCCTCGACGAGAACCTGGACGAGGCGATCCGCCTCGCCGGCCCCGAACGCGTCCGCGTCTGGCGCCTCTACCTGCGCGCCGCGAGGAACGGATTCGAGAACGGCTTCCTCTCGATCTACCAGGCCCGTTGCAGCTTGGCCTGACCAGCCCTGCTCAGTCCTCAGCCGCTTGCAGCAGCGCGCCTCTGAGCCGCCCGCGCGGAGACCTTGCCCCTACCGCCACAGCGCGGCTCGGCGGCAACCCGCACGCGCATCTCACGATAGGCGCCGTCCTGGCCACTGGCTGCAACAGGGGACGAGAGCCGCCGGGCCTGACCGTGAGCACAGAGGCCCGCGCTGAGAAAAAAGGCGCCTTCGGGCCCGCCGGGAAGCCGCATCTCGAAGGTCGACAGCGGCATATCCGGCAGCCCCACCAGCTTGATCGCGAATCGTCCTCCAGATTGCGAAGATTCGCCCCTCAGATCTACGTGCACACCCATTGCCGACAAGCTGAACCATAGGTCCGGAAGGCCACCACCCTTTGGTTGTGCCACGTAGACCCCCCCTTTGAGCGGCTTGCCGAGCAGCGGCGTCCGCGCGTAGGCGTTGCCCACTCGCGACCCGTCCGCGCACAACCCCGTTTCGGCATCCTGACGCGAGCAGAGTTCCTTCAGTCCCGAGGTCGCCAGGCTCAATACCCGGGGAAACGCAAACTTCATCGTTCGGAGGTTGGTATTGCCCTGGGGGAACTTGGCGAGCACAGCCAGACCGGGCTTCCCCCGTTTGCGCAGCTCCGATCGACCCGCCATTGCCAGGGAGAAACGTGGTTTGAACCCCAACCTGTCACAGCCCAGGAGCGAAAAGGGGGTCGTGGCGGTAGTCGATGCGCCCCCCGCCGCCTTGATCGTGGCATTGACGCTTGCGGGCTCACATGACGTCGGGTTACGCGTGAAGCCCGGCCGGTCCATATCGATCCCAATGGTTCGGATCCTGGCGGGGAAGCCTTCGATGCGCTGTGGCAGCGGATCCGTTTCAATGGTGACCTGGCCCGTGCGCCGATCCAGCCGCAACGTCCCGCGCATCACGAGCTGGCCCAAGTCGAACGACCCAAGCCGGGCCGGGAAGACCAGGGAGAGCCCGAATGGAGCCCGGCGGTAGGGCTCCGTCAGGAACGCCCCGCCGTGAATCGCCGCGGGGCTGGGGCCGGACCCGAGCTCGGCAACGGCCGAGCCGACCCTACTGCTGGCAGGACAGGCTCCGGAGGACGCCGCGGGCTCCGGACAGAGCTTGACGGCTCCCACAGCGGCGCTGAGCCCAGTCGGCAGGGTCACCGAGAACCGACTCAGCAGCCGTTCGCCGTCCCTGCGGTGCATCGTCAACGAAAATGAGGTCAACCGCCCGGCGCGAGCATCGGAGCTGCCCGCCGTCAGCGCCGGCGCAAACGGCATGGGATCTGGGCATTGCGGGCCGAACGGGCTACTGGCGATCGAAGTCGACGATGACGATTGGACGGGTTCACCGCCCCCCTGCGGCTCGAACCTCCCGGTGCTGGTCAAGGGCCCACAGGTCAGCGGGGTAGCGAGCAGGGCGTGCGGACCGCCGTCGAAGCTGAGGGCCATGCGCCCAATGGGTACCTGCGGCAGGTCGTTCATGACCACTGAGAGCCGGCCGGTCGTCGGATCCACACGCAAGCTGCTGACGAGCTTGACGAAAACCCCCGGCCCACTCACCGCGATCAGGATGCGAAAGCGTTCTCCAGGGTGTTCTGCACCGAGATAGAGATTGCCTGTCAACGCTTCACGCAGGACCGGCGATTCCAGTCTCACCGTGCCGACCCTCGACGAAGGCGGACATGATGCTTTGGTCGCCTCTCCAAGCGCAAATTGAGTGTCGCTACAGGGACTCATCCCTTCCGCCGCGCCAGGGGAAATGCTGAGGTCTTCGGGAAGCTCGACGCTCACGTTCCTGATCTGCGAGCTGGTCCGACCGTCGGGGCCATCGCCCTCAGGCGTCGTTATCTCGATTTGAGCTCCGGTGGGAGAGTCCGAGACCGGATTGCTCAACGCTAGCCCCAACTTCGGCTCAAAGGACAGGCTCTTGCATTCGCGAAGCGGGGCTTCGCTTTCCGCGGTTTGACTCATCCACGGCGCTCCGACCTGCCACGAGCGGGTTCGAAGAGTGACTTTGAGCGGCTCACAGCGCGTCGGCATGGTCAGGAACGCCCGTCTTTGCATGGTGGAGCCTTTTTGATGGTCGGCTGGAATGCCCCAGAGTTCAACGCTGCCGCCCCCCAGCGGTACCTGCGCGAGTTCCCGCGCGGCCAGCGTGACCCCAAGATCGTCGGGGCGAAGTTCAGCGCTCAGCGGTGCTTTCCGAGAGGAGTTGCTGCCGAACGCCGCCGCCTCCAAGGGCGCCGGCTCGAGGTTGAAGAGGGGCAGTTCTTGGCTTTCGCCTTTTTCACCGATTTCCAGTGTCTGCGTGATGACGCCCACTTGGGTATCCGGCGGACATTCTTCTTCTTCGTCAAATACCTCCCGTGGGCACGCGGGCACGGCGTTGGCATCGTTGGCCAGGCCCGGTGAAAGTTCGAAGAGAAGGTCCCTCGCGGTCGTTCCCGTCCCTCTGACGTTCAGCCCGAAACCGAGCTGCAGCCGGTCCGGATGCGCACCAGCGCGATCGTCGGGATTGCCTTCGCCGTCGCTGGCCCGGACCGAGAGGCTGCCTGGCAGAATTCCGAAGTCCGCTCCGCTGGCGATCCCTGGCGATATTGCAATCGCACAGATAGCCAGCAAAATTCCCACGACGCCGCGGATCACTTCATCGCCTCCGAGGCCAGACGCAACGGGCGCAAGAGCTGAAGATCGGCCTCCCGAACGGAGAGATGCCCAGACAGTCCATTGTGCCGAGCCAAGCTCCGCAGCCCGAGAGTCGTCAACCGAAGCAAGATTCTGACCTTGCCCGGGCGAATAACCCCTTCGCTGCCGAGGGCGAGTGTGACGTGCTTGCCCCCCGCACCCCGCGTCCACACCTTTGCCGAAACCCTCCCCGCCGCGGGGACCGATGCCTTGACGCTGATCGGGCGGGCGCCGGAACCGGACTCCCGACTCACGCCCCATCGAACGCTGCGGAGCGTTATCCGCCCACCCCGCTTTCTGGTGTTCAACGTGGCAGTACTCGGGGCCGATCGTTCGAGCGGTGCTCGCGTGGATCCTTCGCAGGTTGTTCCCTGACAGGAAGCATTTTCCTCGCTGGGAGGAAAGCCCCCACCGATCCTAGCCGCATACAGATCGCCGTCTCCACCGTCACGATCGCTCGAGGTCAGAGTGGCGGTGGTCTTGAAGAGCGCGGTCCGGCCATCGTCGCTCACGCCACCAAAGGACGCTGGACCGACTGCCGTTCCGGAGCTCAACAGACCGATGCTTCCTTCCTTCCACTCATACACATCGGTGGCTTCATTGACATCCTCCGGAACCAGCTCCTCACTAGTGCTGAAGAACGCATCCGTTCCGTCTTCAGTGATGGAACGGTAATTTTCGCGCGCTTCTCCCCCCAAGGACCCTTTTCCCTCCAGCGGGGCATCGATGTTCGCATCGAATGGACCATCGCCCCCAGTGGGTCCGACTGACAAACGTGTATACGCAGAATCATCCGCGTCGTAGAGATAGACATCCTCGCGGCCATCGGAGTCTTCTTCCACCAGGCTCGCTTTGGTAACGAACAGCGCACTTCGCCCATCCTGAGCAAGCTCGACCCGAGCGCTGGACGGAGCAACGAAGCGCAGGCCGCTGCCATCGGCCAGGTAAAGGTTTTCCCCGGCTATGGGCCCCACGCCTGTCACAAGCCGCCCGCTTGCCTTGAAGTAGACCCGAGTCCCATCATCTGACGGATACACAGGGCCTTCGCTGACTTCACCCGTCGCTTCCGGCTGCGCGGGGGTCAACAGGGTCAGCGCATGGCTGCCGACGTCATAGCGATAGAGATCCCGCGATTCGTCCGCATCGTCGTTCGTGAGCTGCTGGGTGGTCGTCAGGAAGACGCTGTCGCCATTCGGCGTGGCTCCCGCAAAAGCGACCCCCTGGGGAGAATCGCAGTCGATTCGAGTGCATTGGGAGGCGGAAACCTCGACGGTCGAGCTACCCGCTTCCCGCAGATACACTCGCGCCGTCCCAGTGCAGCCCGGGTTAGCTGGATCGACGAAGAAGACTCGGTTACCGGTCGCCGAAACCCCGTACGGGCTGGAAACGGTCGAGCCGCAGGCCGACAGCAGCGAGCCTCCGTCGTTGACGTCCACCAACCGGACATCGGCGTTATCCCATTCGTAGATCGATTCCCCTTGACTGCGCGTGGCATCCGCGGGCAAGAGGTGCGCGCTGGAGCTGAAGAGCACCCGGTTCCCATCTCCCGACATATAGGTCAATCCGGTGAAGGACAACGGCGGCAGTGTGCCCACCGCGGCGATCATGGTCAGGGTTCCGTCCGGAGCAAGGCGGTACAGGGCACTCTGACCTTCCGGGGGGG
>DATIPC010000078.1:0-9405 GCA_035472395.1 Solirubrobacterales bacterium | reverse complement strand
TCCTCATACACGTGGTCGGTGGCGCCCACAACGACGGCCTCGCAGTGCTGCTGGCGACGGTCGGGGTCGCAGCCATGCTCTCCTCCCGCGAGGCAAGCGCGGGTGCGGCTTTCATCGCCGCCTTCGCCATCAAGGCCCCCGCGGCAATAACCGCTCCTTTCGCCCTGGCAAGCGCCGCGCGCAGCCGACTTTCGCCACACCAGAGTGGGGTGAATGTCGGATACGCCGCTTTCGCGAAGCGCGGCGGCTCCCGGCTGCTGCTCGGAGCCACCGGGGCGGCTCTGGTTCTGGGACTAGCGGCGTACGCGGCATTCGGCTGGCACTGGCTCGACGCGCTCGGCCTAGCTGGCGAGAACCAGGATCGCACCAGCTATATGAGCATCCCGATCACCTTCGCCCGCCTCACGGGCCTGGACCCAACAGCGGTCCGCAGCGGCGCGCTCGTTCTCTACGCGGCCCTCTTCATCTATCTACTCGTCCGAACGTGGCAAGGCGCCGACTGGCTCCGCTGCGCCGCTTGGGCCTCATTCGCCCTGCTCATAGCCACCGCCTGGCTCCTCCCGTGGTACTTGATCTGGGCTCTCCCCCTCGTAGCCCTATCCCGCGACCGCCCCCTGCAACTCCTAACCCTCGCCCTGACCCTCTACCAGCTCCCCGCCCGCATGCCGCTTTAACGCTGCCGGACTTTCCCGTGCTGGAGCAAGGGAAAAGTCAACAGCGCTGAACTCGGCTATGTCCTGGCCTTGCTTCAGCCCGCAGCTTTAGATCTGCTGGTGCTCGACAGGTAGGCAGCGGGCAGTTCTGACGGAGCCTCGCGAAGCGGCTCCGCAGAGTGACTTGGTCGCGAAGCGACTCCAAATTCGTGAGCGGAGCGAACAAAGGCTCCGTCAGAACCGCCCGCTGCCTACCTCGCGCTCGCCTAGAGAATCTCGGGCGAGTGAATCGGGGTCTCGTCACGCCGAGGCGGACCCTCGGCGTGCTCCTCTGGCGACGGATGGATGACCCCGGTCGGGATCGACCAGCCCTCGCGTTTGCCGAGCGCCGTGACCAGCCCGACGTAGACCAGCTCGACCACGGTCAGCACGCCGCGCACGACGATCGCGATCAGCGAGCCGACCGCGAGGCTGTTGCCCGGCGCTGCCCCCTTCACCGCCCAGGCGAAAGCGGCGTCGCGGACGCCGAGACCGGCCGGGGCGATCAGGGTGACGAGCGCCGCCACGTAGCCAACCGCCTGCGCCGAGCCCACCGTCAGCACTTCGCTGAAGGGAATGGTGCTGATCGAGCGTGCGACGCAGTAGATGCCGACCGAGACGACGCCCCAGTTGACGATGTAGAAGAGGATCAGGGCGATCACGCCGCGCAGTGAGATCACGCCCGGCAGCGGGTCGCGGCCGAATGCACGCAGAACGCGGTTGGCAAGCGGCCCGAAGATGCGCGGATGCAGCACTGCGATCGCCCCCGGGATCAGCAGCAGCACCGCCCAACGCAGCGGCTGACCCTGAAGATCAGGGTGCTGGATCAGGAAATAGGCGGCGAAGACGATCGCCGAGGTGGCGGAGATCGCCTGTTCGTAGACGACGCTGGCGATCGTGAGGCGACGGGGCACCCCGGCTCGCTCGGAGAGCAGCACCCGCCCCAGTACATAGAGAACGCTGCCTGGCACGTAGCGGGCCAGCAGCGGCTGGCCCCAGGCAACCTGGGCGCGGCCTGGCCCGATCCGGTAGCCGAGGAAGCGCAGGGTGAGGTCCCAGCCGAGGGCGCTGAGCACGTAGAACAGGGGCAGGATGACGAAGGCGGGGATCAGCCAGAGGACGTGAAAGTGGACGCCCTTGTCCTTGATCTCGGCCCACTGGTCGATGACGGTGAGGACGAGGAAGCCGAAGATGACGACCGCGATCCCGAGCTGGATCGCGAGGCGAACGCGCTTGCTGCGCGGCGGCCGCGTCCCGAACCGCGCTCCGGCTTCGCCGATGCGATGTAGAAGTGGTTGATCTCCCACGTTCGCCGCACCTTAGTGAGGTCGAAGGCTGCCACCCGGTCCGCACCGGGGAGAATGGCTGCATGGGCGAGTTCGAGCTGCTGGAGCGGATCAGAGAGCGGCTGCCGCAGCCCGGGGCCAGGGTCCGACTCGGCAGCGGCGACGATGCCGCGATCACGGTTCCCGGCGGCGCCACCGCCACCTCGGTCGACGCGCTCGTCGACGGGGTCCACTTCCGCAGGGAATGGAGCAGCCTGGCCCAGATCGGAAGCAAGGCACTCGCCGTCGCCCTCTCCGATCTGGCGGCGATGGGCGCCGAACCAGGCGAGGCCTACGTCGTTCTCGGCATCCCGACCGATCTCGACGAGGACGGCTGTCTGGAGCTGCTCGACGGGATCGCCGAGTGCGCGGCGAGGAACGAGTGCGCGCTGCTCGGCGGCGATGTAACCCGCGCGCCCCTCCTGACGTTGGCGCTGACTGTGGTTGGACACGCCTGCGCCCCAGAGCACTTCGTGACTCGTGGCGGAGCCTGTCCTGGCGACGCGCTGGTCGTGACCGGCGAGCTCGGTGGCGCAGCCGGCGGCCTGCTGGTGTTGGAGCATCCGCCCGAGGTGATGTCGCATCTCTCCCCGCATACCGGGAACAAGTGCGACCGCGACAAGTTGATCGCGCGGCAGTTGGAGCCGCGGCCGCGGATCGAGGCGGGTCGAGCCCTAGCCGCAGCGGGCGCCACGGCGATGATCGACCTCAGCGACGGGCTCGGCGGCGACGCCGTTCACATCGCCGCGGCGAGCGGGGTCGGGCTGCGGATCTCCGCCGCCGCGCTGCCGCTCGAAGCCGGCGTTGCCGAGGTCGCGTCGGGCGCCGGACGCGACCCGATCGAGCTGGCCACCTCCGGTGGCGAAGACTACGAGCTGCTCGCGGCGCTGCCAGCCGATCGACTCGCGGACGCGGCCTCAGCCGTGGCGCGGCGGGCCGGTACGAAGCTGACCCGGATCGGCGACGTCGTCGTCGGCGAGGGGGTCGAGATCAGGCTGCCTGACGGCGGACTGCTGACGGCGGCTGGATTCGACCAGCTTGATTGAGCCCCGCCCCGGTGAGGAGCGCCCGCACGCTGCGCCGGCGCAGCATCGCTTGCGCCACCAGCTCCGGCTCGGGCCGGTAGTTGCCGTCTTCGATCAGGCTCTTCAGCTGTAGCTGTTGCATCCTTTGCCTCATATCGGCTGTCGGCCGAGGACCCTTAGTACTTGGTACTCGCACATACGTCCATAGCTGCCCGCCGCGCGTCCGGATTACTCTTGTGTTTATGCCGAACGGGTCTACGCGGATATTGCTCGTCGACGACGAGCAATCGGTGCAGACCTTGCTCAGCTATCCGCTGCGCAAGGACGGGTACCACGTCACCTCGGCGCTCGACGGCCGCGAAGCGCTCGAACGCTTCACAGAGGCCCGCTTCGATCTGGTCGTCCTCGACCTGATGTTGCCCAAGCTCGACGGGGTCGAGGTCTGCCGGCAGCTGCGCCGCCACAGCCAGGTGCCGATCATCATGCTGACCGCGAAGGGCAGCGAGACGGACAAGGTCGCCGGGCTCGAGGTCGGCGCCGACGACTACATCACCAAGCCCTTCTCGATGCGCGAGTTCCGCAGTCGCGTCAAGGCCGCCCTGCGCCGCTCGCGGATGGCCGGCGAGCCGCCCGAGGAAGAGCCGATCGAGCACGCCGAGCTGAAGATCGATCCGGCTCGCCGCTCGGTGACCCTGCGCAGCGACGAGGTCAGCGCCACCTACGTCGAGTTCGAGATCCTCACAGCGCTCGCCCGCTCCCCGGGAAAGGTGCTGAGCCGCGAGACCCTGCTCGAGCACGTCTGGGGCGACTCCGACTACCGCGACCCCCGCACCGTCGACGTTCACATCCGCCACCTACGGGAAAAGATCGAGATCGATCCAAAGCAACCCGAGTACCTGTTCACGGTGCGCGGCGTCGGCTACCGCTTCAGGGAATGAAGTTTCTCAGTCTCACCCCGCTCGGCAGCAGAATCACGATCGCGTCGCTGTCGGTCGGAGCTGGGACGTCGATCATCATCTACATCCGGGTCGTCGCGATCGGCGGCCATTCGGAGGCCAGAGGACCGATCCTGATCGGCGCCCTGGTCGCCCTGCTGATGGCGCTCGGCGTCGGCATCTACGCCGCCCGGATCATCGCGCTGCGGTTGAGACGGATCGAGGATGCGGCGCGGGCGGTCGCCGACGGCGACTTCGCCGCCCGCATCCCGGTCGAATCCTCTGGCCAGCTCGGCCAGCTCGCCCGCACCTTCAACGAGATGCAGCGCCGGCTCGCCGAGCTGGACAGCGCCCGCAAGCAGTTCATCGCCAACGCCTCGCACGAGCTGCGCACGCCGATCTTCAGCCTCGGAGGCTTCGTCGAACTGCTCGAAGAGGAGGACCCGAGCCCCGAGGAGCGGGCCGAGTTCATACGCACGATGCGCCAGCAGATCGAGCGGCTGACCAAGCTCACCGCCGACCTGCTCAACCTCTCCCAGCTCGACGCCGGCGGCATCGTGATGGCGATCCACAGCGTCAGCCTGGACACACTCGCCCGCGACGTGGTGCGCGAGCTCGGCCCACGCGCCGACCTGCGCGGCTCGCGCCTGGAGCTGCGCACGCCGGATCGCCCGGTGATCGCGGTCGCCGATCCCGATCGGGTGCGACAGATCATCCGTATCCTGCTCGACAACGCCCTCACCCACACCCCGGAGGGCACCAGCGTCACCGTGACCATCTATTCCGTCAACCAGCGCGCCGAGCTGACCGTCTCCGACGACGGCACCGGGATCCCTCAGAGGGTGCAGAAGCGCATCTTCGAGCGCTTCTACACGGCCGACTCCGCCGGCGGCTCGGGCCTCGGCCTGGCGATCGCCCGCGAGCTGGGACAGCGGATGGACGGGCGCATCGCGATCTCCTCCAGCCGGCGCTTCACCGCCTTCACGCTCGACCTGCCACTCGCTCCCCCCGGAGCGCCAGCGCCGGCTTCCACCAGCCCGGCGAAGGCGACCGCGTGAGGGGGCGCGCCGCCTTGCTGGCGGCGCTGCTGGCGCTGCTCCTGGCCCTGCTCAGCGGCTGCGGCAGCAGCGGTGGCAATTCCGGAGCGAGCGGGCCAGGAGCGACGAAGACGACGACCCAGGTTGTCGTGCAGACCGCGAGCGAGGGCTTCGACGCCGCCAGGGTCTACCGCGAAGCCTCGCCAGGGGTCGTCACGATTCGCTCGATCTTCGACGAAAGCGGCGCCGAAGGCTCGGGCTTCGTGCTCGACACCGGGGGCAGGATCGTCACCAACGCCCACGTCGTCACCGACGGCGAAGGCAGCGACCGCAAGGAGGCGAAGTCGGTTTTCGTCGAGTTCCCCGACCGCGACGTCGTGCCGGCCAAGATCGTCGGCTTCGACCCCTTCGCCGACGTCGCCCTGCTGGAAGTGAAGCCCGACGGCTTCGACCTGCACCCGCTGAAGCTCGGCGACGACGGCGAACTGGTCGTCGGCCAACCGGTGGCGGCGATCGGCAGCCCCTTCGGCGAGCAGCAATCGCTCTCGGTCGGGATCGTCTCGGCGACCGACCGCTCGGTCAAGTCGCTGACCCAGTTCCAGATCGAGGGGGCGATCCAGACCGACGCCTCGATCAATCCGGGCAACTCGGGCGGGCCACTGCTCGACGCCGGCGCTCGCGTGATCGGCATCAACCAGCAGATCGAGACCAGCTCCGGCGCCAGCGACGGGGTCGGCTTCGCGGTGCCGATCTCGGCGGTGAAGCGCTCGCTCGCCCAGTTGAAACTGGGCGGCAAGGCCGAATACGCGTACATCGGCGTCTCCACCCAGGCGCTCTACCCTCAGCTCGCCGCAAAGCTCGGCATCGACTCCGACCACGGGGGCCTGCTGGCAGAAGTCGTCCCCGGCGGACCCGGGGACGAAGCGGGGCTGAAGGGCGGCGACGAAAAGCTGCGCTTCCAGGCCGGAACCTACGAGGTGGGTGGCGACACGATCCTCGCCGTGGACGGGCACGAGGTCGTGCGACCGGACGACCTCTCCCTCTATCTCTCCGCCTTCAAGCCGGGCCAGAAGGTGACGCTCGAGGTCCTCCACAACAACGGCGATCGCGAGAACATCGAGGTCACGCTCGGCAAAAGACCGGTCGCCGGCCCGGCCGGCTGAGCAGCCGGCCAGTCGTCCAACCGCCGCTGCCTGTAGAAATCCGCGGGTGCTTCAAGAAGTCACCCTCGGCCAGAAGTCCCTCGCCGACTACACCCACATCGCCGGCAAGGAGCTGATCGAGCGCATTCGCGAGCTGGCCGAGCCGCTCAAAGGGCAGCGCGTCCTCCACGTCAGCGCCACCGCTTTCGGCGGTGGCGTCTCCGAGATCCTCTACACGATCGTGCCGCTGATGCGCGATATCGGAGTCGATGCCCACTGGCACGTCATCTTCGGCAAAGAAGAGTTCTTCAACGCGACCAAGCTCCTCCACAACTCGCTGCAGGGTGCCGAGGAGACGCTGAGCGACGAGCAGTGGGAGGTGTTCGACGAGATCAACGCCATAAACGCCGATGGGCTCAAAGGCGAGTGGGACACGATCATCGTCCACGACCCGCAGCCGATCGGGCTGCGCCGCGGGGCCCAGGAGAAGAGCCGCAACTGGATCTGGCGCTGTCACATCGACCTCTCCGAGCCCAACCCGGCACCGATCGCCCGCCTGCAGCCGCTGATCGAGGAGTACGACGCGACCGTCTGGCACCTGCCTTCCTACGTGCCCAACGGCATGAACGGCAATGGCGGCATCCGCATCATTCCCCCGGCGATCGATCCGCTCTCGCCGAAGAACATGGCTTTCTCACCCGACGACGCCTCCTTCGTCTGCCACCAGTTCGGGATCGACGTCGACCGGCCGCTGATCACCCAGGTCTCCCGCTTCGACCCATGGAAGGACCCGATCGGGGTGATCGACGCATACCGCGAGGTGACCGCCGAGGTGCCGGAGGTGCAGCTGGCGCTGGTCGGCTCGATGGCGACCGACGACCCCGAGGGCTGGGACTTCTTCCAGCAGACGGTGGAGTACGCCGACGGCGACCCTGACATCAAGATCCTCAACAACCTCAACAACGTCGGCGCGATCGAGGTCAACGCCTTCCAGTCGCAGTCCGACGTCTGCCTGCAGAAGTCGATCCGCGAGGGGTTCGGGCTGACCGTCACCGAGGCGCTCTGGAAGGGACGCCCGACCGTGGCCGGCAACGTCGGCGGCATCCCGCTGCAGATCGAGGACGGAACCAGCGGCTATCTGGTCAACTCGCCGGCGGAGTGCGCACAGCGCTGCCTGGAGATCCTTGCCGATCCGGAGCTGGGCAAGCGACTGGGCAAGGCAGGCAAGGAACATGCCCGCCGCGAGTTCCTCTCGCCTCGCCTATTGCGCGATTGGTTGCAGCTGTTCACCGAGCTCGACGAGTAGGCGCCAAGCAGCCGGGGTAGGCTGAAGGCCGATGCCCGACTCCCCTGATCCGCTGATCATCGTCTCCAACCGCGGGCCGGCCCAGTTCGAGCGCGACGAGAGCGGCGAGCGCACCGTGCAGCGCGGTGGTGGTGGTCTGGTCACTGCGCTCTCCGGTCTGGTCTCCCACCGCGAGGCGCTCTGGATCGCCTCGGCGATGACCGACGAGGACGTCGCCGTCTCCGAGGAGCGCGGCGGGCCGGTCGAGCTCTCGATCGACGGGATCGAGTACCGGGTGCTGCTGGTCGGCAGCGACCCCGATGCCTATGACGGCTTCTACAACGTGATCGCCAACCCGATCCTCTGGTTCATCCAGCACTACCTCTGGGATCTCTCCAACGCCCCCGACGTCCGCCAGCAGGAGCTCGACGCCTGGGATTACGGCTACCAGGCCGTCAACCGCGACATCGCCCGCGCCGTCCTCGGCCAGATCGAGGGCCGCGAGCGGCCGCTGGTGATGCTCCACGACTACCACCTCTATACCGCGCCCGGGATGATCCGCGCCGAGCGGCCCGACGCCTTCCTGCACCACTTCGTCCACATCCCCTGGTCGCAGCCGGACAGCTGGCGGATCCTGCCGGGGCGGATCCGCGAGGCGATCTTCCGCGGCATGCTCTCCAACGACATCATCGGCTTCCACACCCACGCCTATTGCATCAACTTCATCCGCTGCTGCGACGAACTGCTGGAGGTCGACGTCGACTACGACCGCTGCCTGGTCCGCCACGCCGGCGGGCAGACGCTCGCCCGCGCCTACCCGCTCTCGATCGATGCCGAGCGGCTGCGGCGGGCGGCCGAGTCGCCCGAGGTCGCGGCGGCGGAGCGCGAGGTGCTGGAGCGTCGGCGCGAGCACCTGATCATCCGGGTAGACCGCGCCGACCTCTCGAAGAACGTGCTGCGGGGGTTCACCGCCTTCGACACCTTCCTCAGCCAGCACCCCGAGTTCCGCGAGAAGGTCACCTTCATCGCCCACCTGCAGCCCTCGCGCCAGGACGTCCCCGAGTACGCCGAGTACCTGGAACGGATCGAGGCGCTGGTCGCGGTCGTCAACCACCGCCACGGCACCACCGACTGGATGCCGATCGACTTGAAGATCTACGAGAACTTTCCCGAGGCGGTCGCCCGCTACAAGCACTTCGACCTGCTGATGGTCAACTCGATCTTCGACGGGATGAACCTGGTCGCCAAGGAGGCGCCGGCGGTCAATACCCGCGGCGGCGTGCTGATGCTCTCCGAGAACACCGGCTCGCACGAGGAGCTGGCCGACTGCGTGCTCTCGGTCAACCCCTTCGACATCCAGGAGCAGGCCGACGCGATCTACCGGGCGCTGACGATGGAGCCGGAGGAGCGGCGGCTGCGGGCGCAGCACCTGAAGGAGATCATCTACTCGCGGAATCCCGGGGATTGGGTCGACGACCAACTGCGCGATATCGCCGAGTTGCGCGAGGCTGTCACTTAGGAGGTCGGGGTGGTCCCGGAAGGTGCGCGTGGAGGGGCAGGGAGTCGCCCGGCTGGAGCCTCCGATAGGTGGTCGGGAAATGCCCCAGGAGGTGCCTATGTTCGCTTCGCTCACGAATTTGGAGTCGCTTCGCGACATAACCACTCTGCGGTGCCCGCTTCGCGAGGCACTCCCGTGACATTTCCCGACCACCTTCTCCATAGCTTCAGGGGGCGAATCTCGCTGGCTGAGCTCTTAAGAGCTGCATGGGACTCCGCGTTCGCTGGCAGCTCGTGGCCAAGGGGGCTGCGGTCATGGTTGCTGGCTTCGTTGCGCTTCAGCTTGTTCCAGCTCTCCTAAGGCCGCCCGCTCCGGAGCCCTTGCCGGCTGACGTTGGCTTGCCCCGGGTCGTTGCGCCGGCGCCGCGAGTTCCGGTTGCTGCCCGGCATCCGGCTGCTCGGCGAAG
>DATIPC010000077.1:0-36383 GCA_035472395.1 Solirubrobacterales bacterium | reverse complement strand
GCGCCAAGCTGCTGACCGGCGGCGAGCTCGTCGACGAGGGCCGCTGTCTGGCCCCGACACTGCTCGAGAACCCCTCGCGTGAGGACAAGGTCTGGTGCGAGGAGATCTTCGGGCCGGTGGCGACGATCGACCGCTACGCCGACTTCGGCGAGGCGCTGCGGATGGCCAACGACTCCAAGTTCGGCCTGCAGGCGGGGGTCTTCACCCGCGATATCGGCCGCGGTCTCGAGGCGGCGGAGACGCTCGAGTTCGGCGGCGTCCTGATCAACGAGGTCCCCACCTTCCGCGCCGACCAGATGCCCTACGGCGGCGTCAAGGATTCGGGCAACACCCGCGAGGGCCCCGCCTTCGCCGTGCTCGAGCTGACCGAGGAGCGTTTCATAACGCTGCAGGGGTAGCCCGCGCTACTCGTGTGGCCGTGCCATCCGCCTATGGTCGAGCGCCTCCTCGAGCACGCCTGGCTCAACTCCTTGCTCCAGTGCGACCTCGCGCAGGGAGCGGCCCGACTCGGCCGCGGCCTTGACGATGTCGGCGGCGCGGTCATAGCCGATGTGCGGGTTGAGGGCGGTGGCCGTGGCCAGCGTGGCCTCGGCGTGGCGCTCGGTCATCTCCTCGTTGGCCTCGATCCCGGCCACGCATTTCTCGTTCAGCAGGCGCGAGGCGGAGGCGAGCAGCTTGACCGAGTCGAGCAGGTTGCGGGCGATCAGCGGCACCCGCACGTTGAGCTCGAACTGACCCTGGCTGCCGGCGACGGTGATCGCGGCGTCGTTGCCGATCACCTGGGCGGCGACCTGGATCACCACCTCGGGAATCACGGGGTTGACCTTGCCGGGCATGAGCGAGGAGCCCTTCTGCAGCTCGGGCAGCCGCAGCTCGGCCAGGCCCGCGCGCGGGCCGGACCCCATCAGCGCCAGGTCGTTGGCGATCTTGTTGAGCGAGACGGCGTAGACCTTGAGCGCGCCGGACAGCTCGACCAGGGCGTCGCGGTTGCCCTGTGCCTCGAAAGGGTCGAGCGGCGCGGATATCGCAAGGCCGGTCTCCTCGCCCAGCAGCTCACGGACCTTCGCCGCGAACTTGGGATGGGTGTTGAGCCCGGTGCCGGTCGCGGTGCCACCGAGCGGGATCTGGCCGACCCGTCGCAGCGTCCCCTCGACCCGCTGGATGCCGAGCCGCACCTGCGCCGCGTAGCCGCCGAACTCCTGCCCCAGCGTTACCGGCACCGCATCCATCAGGTGGGTGCGGCCGGCCTTGACCACGTCGGCGAAGCGCTCCGCCTTCTCGGCCAGCGCCGCCTCCAGCCCCTCCATCGCCGGCAGCAGGTCGTGGGTCACCTCGCCCAGCGCCGCCAGATGGACGGCCGAGGGGAAGACGTCGTTGGAGGACTGGCCCATGTTGACGTGGTCGTTGGGGTGGGCCGCGTCGCCGGCCAGCTTGGCGATCACCTCGTTGGCGTTCATGTTCGAGGAGGTTCCGGAGCCGGTCTGGAAGACGTCGACCGGGAACTGGTCGTCATGCTCGCCGGCGGCGACCGCGTCGCCGGCCTCGGCGATCTGCGTCGCGAGCTCGGCGTCGAGCCCGCCCAGATCGCCGTTGGCCCGCGCCGCCGCGGCCTTCAGCCGGCCCAGCCAGCGGACGACGGGAGCCGGAACCCGCTCGCCGGAGACCGGGAAGTTGTCGACGGCCTTGGTGGTCTCGCCACCCCAGAGCTGCTCAGTCAAGTCGGATCCTCCATCGAAGTCGTGGTCCCGGCAGCGTATTCGAGCAACTGAGCCGGGGCCCCGGTCCTGGCTGGTCCGGGGCCCCCCTGGTCGTTCAGTGCGAGCTGCGCTGACCCCGGTGCCGGTGCTTGATCGCGCAGCGGCGGGTGTGCTTGCCGGAGCGGCGCCGGTGAGCCCTGCAGACGACCCGCCCCTTGCGGCCTGCCCTGCCCTTCGCTCCATGCTTGCCGCGCGATCCCGAATCGCCCGCTTTCCCGGCCGGCCCGCCCTGGCCCGCCGGTCCGGCCCGGTCCTGCCCGGCGGCAGGGCGCTTGCCGATACGCAGGGCGACCACATCGCCGAAGCCGACCGGCTGCTCGCCGGCAACGGCCTCTGCGCCCCGGTCGAGTCGCAGCAGCCAGGCTTCGTCCTGACCCGCCGGCACGACGCCGTCGACCGCGGCGATCTGCCCGGCGGCGACGGAGAACGAGGTCACGCAGCCGGCCGGAGCGGCGTCGGTCCTGGCGGCGTCGAGGATCTGTGACAGCGGCGCGCCCGCCGCGGCCGTGACCTCGCACATCCTCACGTTGCCCGGGGCGAGCTCGATTGCCAGCAGATGCGGGACCGGGGTTCCGGATGCAACGCTCGGCGCTGGGCGCACGCTCGGCTGCGTCGGATCCACGCGGCCCGGGGGCGTGGCGGTGAAGACGCCGCCGGCGATCGCCCGCAGCGCGTCCTGGGTCGAGTAGAGGTTCGCTTCGCTGGTGTTTTCGTAGCCGAAGCCCCCGGCTTCGGAACCGGACGGGACCTGAAGCGAGAGCAGGTGGTCGATCGGCGTCTTGCCGGCCGTGGTCCTCCAGGTCGCCGATTGTGGGTCGATCCCGCAGGCGTTGAGGCCGCTGACCGCCCAGGCGGTGGCGTCGGCGTTGTCGCCGAACGCGTAGTGGAACGCGCCGGTCGCTTCGACCAGCAGGCCCTGCAGGTAGGCGAGGGCGGTGGCGACCGAAGGGTCATATGCGGGCGCCCCGGCTTCGCAGAGCGCGGCGATCGCGGCGCCGGTCATGTCGGGTTCGCTCGGCTCGGCCTTTGCCACTGGAGTCATCGCCGCCGAGAAGGTCCAGCCTCCGTCGTCGTGCTGTCGCTGGCGCAGGTAGGCGACGGCCGGGATGAGCGCCCACGCCGGTACCGGCGTGGTCTTCAGGGCGAGGATCCCGAAGATCGTGCTGTTGATGCTCGGTTCGCCGAAGCTGCCCGCGGTCGGGTTCCAGCGTCCGGCGATCTGGGCGGGAAGGTTCGTGTCGGCGGAGAGCCGGGCCGGGTCGAGGCCGGCTGCGTGGGCGACCAGGGTCACGCGCTCGTAGTTGGTCGCGCTGTCCAGAGGCGGTCCGGCCCAGAACCCCGAGCCGTAGTCGCCGAAGAGGAAGTCCTGCAGGCTCGGGTTGCCGGGGGCGTGGACGTCCGCCGCATTGACTCCGGCGGCGGCCAGCGAGGTTGCCACCCAGTCGCTGCTGAAGGAGCCATGTTCGAAGCCAAAGGGTTCGCCGGTTGCGGGGTCCTGCTGGCCGCGTGCGTATTCCACCGCTTTGCCGATTGCGGTGTCGATCTGTTCCTGGCTGGACGTGGCCATCGCCGTGGCTGGCAGGGCGGCGATGGATAGAAGGGCCGCGCAGAGCGCGGACATGCGTCGAATCGAGACTGCTCGCATCCGTGAACCCCTTTCCTCGAGGGCTTGGTGGAGGGATCGGAGGGAGGTCTCCTGGCTTCCGAGCTTTCCCCCCGCGCCTTCCCAGCCGATTGAGGCCAGTGGCTGCCGCGTGGCATGCGGCGGGCATTTGCTCGGTCACAGTGGCGGGCCCGCGCCGGTTTTTCACCGGCTTCCCCGTCCACCGATCCGTGGATTTGGTGGCGGCGAACCTATCGGAGATTCGGCCAAGGCGTTCGCTGAGCCGCCGCTCGCGACACTAGATTGCAAACGTCAAGCGTTCGAGGGAACCCGGTGCGAATCCGGGACTGACGCGCAACGGTATGGGTGGGCGCCACCGATTCAAGGCGCCGGATCCGAGTCCGAAAACTCGCCGCCTGACGTTCACATAAACGGACCCTGTTCTCGCGAACGGAAGGAGATCCACCATGCGTCCCATCACCAGCCGCCTGGCGTTGATCGCTGCGGCGATCGGCTCACTCTTGGCGCCCGCTGCGGCGTCGGCAACCGCCAGCCCGGAAGACATCGCCTCCTCCTTGAGCAAAGGCGTGACCTACCTCAAAGGCCTGCAAAAAGAAAGCGGTGAAATCCCCGGCTTCGGCGGGGACTGGTCGCTGACTTCGCTTGCCGCGGCCGGCGTGGCGTCCGCCGACGTCAACAAAGGCGGCAAAGAAACCACCGATGCACGCAGCTGGTACGAAGGGGTCATCGGCGCATTCACCTGGCCGGGAGGGGAAGCAGCCGCGACCGATTTCGAGCGGGCCGCGCTGATCTCCTACGCCGCCGGCATCGACCCGGCGCGTGTGTCGAAGCGACAGAACCTGATCGCCAAAGTCACTTCGTATTACCAACCCGAAAGCCCCGGCTACTACGGCTCGACCTTCAACGCGACCGTCTTCGGGCTGCTGGCGCTGGCCGACACGAAAACTACGGCGGGCGCCCAGCGGGTGCCTCAGGTGGTTCTCGACCAGGCGGTCGCGGCGGTGAAAGCCAATCAGCACACCGACGGTGGCTGGACCTGGGAAAAAGCGGCTGGCAACAAAGCGGCGCTGGAAAAAGCGTCCGAACCCGACATGACCGGTGCGGCGATGGCGGCGCTCTGCACCGCCGGGGTCGCCAATACGAACGAAGCGATCGCCAACGCGAGGAAATACCTGGTCTCGAAATTCGTCAAATCGAGCGGTGCGTTCGAATCGGCATTCGGCGTCAACACGGACGCCAACGCCTGGGCGGTACAGGGACTCAAAGCCTGTGGGATCGATCCGCAGGAAGCCGAATTGACCGGCTCGGCTCCCGCCAAAAAAACGCCTCTCAACTTCCTGATCTCCCAACAGGTGAGCGGCGGCGGGTTCAGGTATTCGACCTCCGGAAGCACCGCCGACGAGTATGCGAGCCAGGACGCGGTGCGTGCTCTTGGCAGCGGCGGTTTCACCGCGACCCCACCGGTTCCAAGCAAAGGGCCGCAGTGGAAGGGCGTTTCCGAATTCGCCACCGGCGAAGCCGAAACGACGTCGTTGGCGCTGATCGTCAACAACGGCACGTCTCCGTTGAAGATCTGCTCGGTATCGCTGGCTCCTAAAGCAACGACGACGAGCCTGGCGACGGTGCTGGACGCGGCGGTCAAAGGCACCACGCCGGCCTCCTGCGTAACGGGCTACCTGCCGGCCAGCGGCGAAGGGGCGATCACCCAGGTCAACGGATTCCCGGTCAGTCCCGCCGAAAAATGGAACGTCACGATCGACGATGGCACCAAAGCCCTGGCAAAACGCAGCACCACGATCCACGTCGGCGACTCGGTCTATCTGAGCTACGAATAGACTGAGTCCGAAGATCAGGATCGGTGGACGGGGAAGCCGGTGAAAAACCGGCGCGGGCCCGCCACTGTGACCGAGCAAATGCCCGCCGCATGCCAATGCGGCAGCCACTGGCCATGGATCGGCCGGGAAGGCGCGGCGGGAAAGGCTCGGGAGCCAGGAGACCTCCCTCCGATCCGCAAACGTCGATCGCCCTCGCGGAAAGGGGCCAGGCATGCGTATCGCCACTGCGACGTTCATCGTCGCCCTTCTCTCCATCACCCTCCCCGCGGCTGGGGCGCAGGCGGCCCCGGCCGAGGTCAACGTGCGGATCGAGGGCAGGACCGAAACCCTCTTCGAGGGCCCGATCCTGACCGAAGGCCACAACGTGCGGGCTTCCTCGGACACGAAAGCGCCCGCGGCCGGGCGCCGCTGCAACGGGCTCAACAACGGCCAGAACCCGACCCCGGGGCCAACTCCGACCGCGGCCTCCGTCGACGCGATGAGCATCGTCGGCGAGGACTTCGACGGGCTGTGGTACCCGGAACCGTTCGAGGACTACTTCATCAAGAGATGGGGGCCGGACACGCAGAACGAAGGCAACGGCGAGTTCTGGGGCCTGCTCGTCAACAACGTCTTCACCGATGTCGGCGGTTGCCAGTACGAGCTCGATGCGGGTGACGAGGTTCTCTGGGTCTACGACGCCTTCAAGGGCAAGCCGTTGCTGGCGCTCTTCCCTGCCGACTACACCGGGGGCGCTCGTCCCCTCACCGCCGTCGCCGAGCTGAATCATCCGTTCGACGTCGAGGTCGACGCCTACGAAGACGACGACGAGAGCACCCCACCGGCTTCGCCGCAGCGGACGGGCGCCAATCCCTTCGAAGGTGCCGAAGTGGCACAGGTGGAGACCAACGCAAAAGGGTTCGAGAAGGTCAACGTGGACGATCCCGACACGGTCGTTACCGGTGCCGACGGGCAGGCGAGCGTCACTTTCGACGAACCGGGCTGGTACCGGCTCAAGGCAACCAGGATCGGCTCCGGTGGCAAAGAAGACGTGATCCGCTCGAATCGCCTCGACGTGTGCGTGCCCGAGTCGCTCGCGACCGATTGTCCGCCTCTGGCGGAAGATCAGGTCCGCACCCCACCTCCCATCGAAGCCGAAGAACCCGAGCCGGAAGAACCGGAAGCGGGGAAACCGGAGATCGGCACGGGGGGCCCCGGATCCGCTGCCAAGAGTGCAGCCGCCGGAGCTTCTCCGATGGCCGATCCGGGACAAGTTCACCTGCGGTTGCCGCGCGTCGACCGCAGCCGCGTGGCGCGTGGCCTGGTCAAGGTCAGCTGGCGGGTGCTCGACGCGGGTGCCGGGCTAGAGGGGTGGACGATTTCGTCGAAGACGCTTGGCCGCAAAGGCGCCAGCTACGTGACCAGGGCCAGGGGCAAGAGCGGGACCTCGGCGTTGCTGCGACTGCCGCCCGGCGCCGTCTACCGGCTGCGGATCACGATCACCGATGCCCTGGGGCGCTGCTCGACTGCCGCGATCGGCAAGGTCCAGGTGCCGGCTTAGATCGTGCGGCGGCTGGTCGCGACCCTGGCGCTGTGCTCGTTGCTCACGGCGGCTTCGGCGCCGGCTGCCGTGCCGAACCCGACCAACCAGGCGCGGCTCGACGGCACGATCCGTTACCTGCAGGAAGCGCAGAACCCCGACGGCGGCTTCGGTGGCGATTCGGGCAAGGAATCGGGCCAGGGCTTCAGCGCCTGGGTGGCTCTGGCTCTGGCGGCGGGTGGCATCAATCCCCGCTGCCAGGCACGACCGGGGGGCGCCGACGCCTACAGCTTCCTGGTCAACCACTTCCACAAAGGGCTCGAAGAAGAGATCCCCTGGCCAAAGATCCCGACGACTGCGTTCGAGCGCGAACTGATGGTGGTCAACGCCTCCGGGTCCGATCCGCACAGCTTCGCCGGCTATGACCTGGTCGGCGAGATCCTGGCGCGACAGCAGCTGGACGACGGCTCTTTCCCCTACGTGCCCGGCGGTCGCGGCGAGATCAACGACACGATCTTCGCCATCGTCGCCCTCGCCCCGATCCAAGAGCCCGACGCACAGGCGGCGATCCAGCATGCCGCGGACTGGCTGATCGCACAGCAAGACGATGACGGGGGCTGGTCGTGGGGCGTGAAAGGCGACCCCACCGAAGCCGATCTGACCGGAGCCGCGGTCCAGGCGCTGCGCGTGGCCGGCAGGTCCGATACGGAGGCCGAGCAGAAAGGGCTCCAGTACCTGCACGACATACAGAACCCCGACGGCGGCTTCCCCGAGAAGCCTGGCGAAGCGGAATCGAACGTCGCCTCCACCGCCTGGGCGGTGCAGGGCATCTGGGCAGCGGAGCAGGATCCCGAAACCGAACCATGGGTCAAGGGAGGGAACGATCCGCTCTCCTACATGGCTTCTCTGCAGCAGCTCGACGGGCACATCCGCTGGAAAGCGAGCCAGGATCTGAACGGCGTCTGGATGACCGCCTACGTCGCGCCCGCCTTCGCGGGGCAGACCTGGCCGATCCCGGCCCCGCCGTGTTCGCAGGCACCGCCGAGCGCGCCGCCGCAGCCGGGCCAGGGCGAAGGAACCCAGTCGGGCAAAGGCACGATCGCCGGTGGCGGAGGCCGGGGAGCCCCGCTCTTCAGCCGGCCGAAACCGCAGAGCAAGGGAAAGACGCCGGGGGGCGTGCGGGTCCTCCACGGCCGGTCCTCCTCGGCGCGCAACCACAGCGCGACCCGCCGCGGCGACAACGCCGTGCAGCCCACGGTCACCACAGAGTCGGAAGCCTCAAACCCCGACCACCGCCAGCTCCGGCGCGAGCGTCTCAACCGTGGCCAGGACGGAGCTGGCGCTGGCGCTGTCTCGGCTGGCGCTGGTGCGCAGCAGGGGAGCGGGCGCGAGGTCACGGGCACCCTGATCGGCGGTGGCGCGGCCGGGTTCGGCGCCCCCGGTTTGCACAGCGCCGGGGTCTCCTCCGGCGGGACGCCATGGCCGGCGATCGCGATCGGCGCCGGTGCTCTCCTTTTCAGCCTGGGCGGCTCGCAGCTCGAGCGGCGGCGCGGCGAGGCGTTCTCGTGAGCGCCGCGATCGACCTCGGCGACGCGCTGGCAGACATCGCGACGGCGCTGCGGGTTCCGGTGCTGATCGCCGCCGTGCTGATCCTGCTGCTCTGTGCGGTCGAGGTCGGCCGCTTTGGCGCAGAGCTCTGGCGGCGGCGGGTGCGAGCCCGGCGTGCGGACCTGCTCGAGCTGACCGAGCGCGCGATCGCCGACCCCACCCACGTCACGCACTATGCATACGGCGCCCCTGGCGCGGTCGCCGCCGAAGCGCTGACCGCGCTTGCCCTCGCGGCCCACGCCCCCGATCGGCCGGTGGCGACCGAGCGCGCGCTGGCGCGCTACGAGCTCACCGTGCAGCGGCGGCTGGACCGAACTCGGCTGCTGGTCAGGGCGGGGCCGGCAATCGGGTTGATGGGCACCTTGATCCCGCTCGCTCCCGGACTCGCCGCGCTGGGGAACGGCGACGTCAGCACGCTCGCCGAAAACCTGCGCGATGCCTTCGGCGCGACCGTGGTCGGGCTGCTCGTCGGCACCGTCGCCTTCGCCCTGACCCTTGCTCGCACCCGTATGTACACCGAGGATCTGGCGGCGCTGGAGCAGGCGGCAGAGGCGCCTCCAGCCTCGCCGCCGACCCCCGCCGCTCAGGGCCAGGCTCTTGCCGTGGATTGGAGCCGGTGACGTGAGCAGGATCGGACTGGGGCGCCACGGCAAGATCGCCGAGAACGCGGGCGATCCTCTCGATGGGCTGGTCAACCTCTTCGACATCGGGATCGTCCTCGCGGTTGCCTTCCTGATTGCCGGTCTGACCCTCACGGTCAATCCGAAGAGCGGTCACGTGGAGCGCCGTGCCGATGCGACCGCAGCGCGCGTCCGCGTCTTGCCGGCACCAACTGGGGGGCGCCAGGCGAGGGGCAGGGGAACGCCGGTCGGCAGGGCTTACCGGCTCGCCGACGGCCGCTTGGTGATCGTCACCCCCCGCTGATCTCAGCCGCGAGCGTGGCCGGCGTCGAAGCCTTCGCGGTAGGTGCGTCTGAACGTCGCCGGCAGCGGCCGGTTGTCGGGGCTGTAGCGAGCGGCGGCCGAGAGGCGGCGGATCAGCTCGGCGTGGATTCCTTCGGTGTGCTCGGCGCCCCGCTGGGCGGCGCCGAGCAGGTAGCCGAGCTGGAGGTTGGCGCCGCCGCCGGGTTCGGCGCGCGCCTCGGCATTGAGCTTGGTCGCCACCGCCAACATCGCGGTGCCGACGCTGGCGAGGTCGCCGCCGGTCTGGTTCTGCGCCAGGCACTCGCCGATCGGCGACTCGCCACCCAGCTTCACCTCGCCGGGCGCGGCGCGCAGTGCTCGCAGGTACGCGCCCGACCCTTCGAGGCAGGCGACTGGCGTCGAATCGTCGAGGGGCCCGCAGCCGGCGATGAGGAGTGCGACGGCGGAAACGATCGTGGTGACCGAGAGGGAGCGGCGCATCGGCCGCCCATCCTATGGACGTCAGTCGCCGGTGGAGACGCCGCCGGTGGGGGCGGTCGAGTAGCCCCCCGGGGGCCCTTTCCTCGCGGCTTTCTGCCGTGGCTGCGGGACGAGCTCTTCGCCGGCGACAGGGAAGACCTCGACCCATTCGGCCAGCTGGAACATCGGCGCCGGGGCGTGTTCCCAGGAGAGATGGAGATGGTTGCCGCAGCCGTGGCCGGCGTCGCCGTCGTAGCCGACCCAGCGGAAGGGCGGGCGGGGGCGGTTCTGAACCGGCTCGGCCCAGTGGGCGAGGCGGGTGATGCCGGCCCAGCTGGCGTCGCATTTACCGGGGGTCCCGTTCAGCGGCACGAGGTCGACCGCGACGCCGTTGTAGTGGTCGGAGTCCCTGACGTGGCAGTTGTTGCAGCCGGCGTGTTCGCCATTGGGCAGCGGGCCCGAGTAGCCGTCGGTTACATAGATGGAGAAGTGGGCGGCGATCCAGCGCAGATCGGGAACGACGCGGCGGTCGATCATGTCGCCTTCTTCGTGGGGAACCGAGGCGGGGATAGGGACGATTTCCCCGGCGCTGTGGATGAGCAGCGTGGGGAGGGGTGCGGCACCCGCCGACGCACCCGTCCAGCAGGCGAGCAGCGCCGCCGCGGCGAGGCAGAGCAGCGAGGCGCGGGCGCGTGATCGTTGCTGAGGCTTGTCGAACGTCCTTCGCACGTCCCGCCCTCTATCGACAGGCGCACCCGCCCCGCTTGAGCCCTGCAAAGGTAGGGTCCCGAAACATGCCGACCGTTCGCGATGCCAGCTACGACCTCTTCCGTGCCCAGGGGATGACGACGATCTTCGGCAACCCCGGCTCGACCGAGCTGCCGATGCTCGCCGACTTCCCGGGCGACTTTCGCTACGTGCTGGGCCTGCACGAGGCGGTCGTGGTCGGGATGGCGGACGGCTACGCGCAGGCATCCGGCCGCACCGCGATCGCCAACCTGCACACGGCGCCGGGCGTCGGCAACGCGATGGGGGCGATCTTCAACGCGCAGGCCAACCACTCGCCGCTGCTGGTTACCGCCGGCCAGCAGGCGCGGGCGCAGATGACGCTGCAGGCGAACCTGACCAACCGCGACGCGATCCGCATGCCCCACCCTCTGGTCAAGTGGGCCTACGAGCCGCCGCGGGCCGAGGACGTGCCGCTGGCGCTCGCCCACGGCGCCCATCTCGCCGGGTTGCCGCCGCAGGGCCCCGTCTTCGTCTCGCTGCCGATGGACGACTGGGACGCCGAGGTCGACGAGGTCGACGCCGGCGAGGCGATCGGGCGTCGGGTCACCGGCCGCGCCGTCGCCGATCCCGAGGCCGTGCGGACGCTCGCCGAGCAACTCGACGCGGCGAGCAATCCCGTCTTCGTCGCCGGCCCCGACATCGACGCCAGCGGCGGCTGGGACACCGCCGTCGCCCTGGTCGAGAAACAGCGCTTGCCGGTCTGGTCGACTCCGGCCACCGGCGGCGGCAAGCTCGGCTTCCCCGAGGGTCACCCGAACTTCCGCGGCGTCCTGCCGCCGGCGATCGGGCCGATCGGGCAGACGCTGGAGGGGCACGACCTGATCGTCGTCGCCGGCAGCTCGGTCTTCCCCTACTACCCCTATATCCCCGGCCCCCTGCTGCCAGAGGGGGCGAAGCTGGTCGCGATAACCAGCGACCCCGACGAGGCTGCCCGCGCCCCGATGGGCGACGCGATCGTCGCCGATGTGAAGCTGACCCTGGCGGCGCTGCTGGAGGCCGTGCCGGAGTCTTCTCGCCCGGGCCTCGAGCCGAACCCAGGCCCACAGGAAATCCCCGCCGAAGACCCGCTCAACTCCTCCACCGTGCACTCGGCCCTCGCCGAGGTCTTCCCCGAGGACGGCATCGTTGTCCTCGAGTCGCCCGCCAGCACGCTGGCGCTGCGCAACCAGCTGCGGCTCTCGCGGCCCGGCAGCTACTACTTCAGCGCCGGTGGCGGGCTCGGCTTCGGCCTTCCCGCCTCGATCGGCGTACAGCTAGCCCAGCCCGATCGCCCGGTCGTCTGCGTGATCGGCGAGGGCTCGGTCCAGTACGCGGTCACCGCCTTCTGGAGCGCCGTTGCCCACGACGTCCCGGTCACCTTCCTCGTCATGCGCAACTCCGAGTACGCGATCCTCAAGTGGTTCGCTGAAGTCGAGTCGGTGCAGGGCGCGCCCGGCCTCGACCTGCCTCAGCTCGACGTCGCCGCGGTCGCCGCGGGCTACGGGGTCTCGACGCAGGTGGCCAGCGGCCGCGACGAGGTTCGCGACGCACTCGCCAAGGCACTCGCCTCCTCGCGTCCCGAGCTGGTCGAAGTCCCGGTTGCGCCGGGCATGTCACTGTTCTAAGCCAGATGGCGTTGCTGGAGCGAAAGGTCTCGGCGCTCGCACCGCCGCAGCCGGCCGAGGCGGCGCCCGACCGCGCCCCCGACGCGCTCGCCACCGGCACCCCGCAGCCGTTGCGCGGCGAGCTCGAGGCGCTGCTCGGCGCCGACCGGGTGCTGGGGCGGGCCAGCGACATCGTCCGCTACGCCTCCGACGCCAGTCCCTACCGGCTGCTGCCGCAGGTCGTCGTGATGGCTCGCAACGCCGGCGACGTCGCAAAGACGCTCGCCTACGGCCGCGCCAACGGCGTCCCGGTCGTCTTCCGCGGTGGCGGCACCAGCCTCAATGGCCAGGGTCAGAGCGACGGCATCCTGGTCGACGTGCGCCGCCACTTCGGCGGCGTCGCGGTCGAGGAGGATGGGGCGCTGGCCCGGGTCAGGCCCGGCACCGTGCTCGGCCACGCCAACCGTGTTCTCGCCCCGCACGGGCGCAAGCTCGGCCCCGATCCGGCCAGCACCGACATCGCCACCGTCGGCGGCGTGATCGCCAACAACTCGGGCGGGATGCGCTGCGGGGTCACCAAAGACTCCTACTCGACCCTCCGCTCGATGACCTTCGTCCTGCCCTCGGGCACGGAGATCGACACCGCCGCGCCCGGCGCCGCTGAGCGCTTCGCCGCCGCCGAGCCCGAGCTGGCCGCGGGCCTGGCCGCGATCCGCGACGAGATCCGTGCCGACGCCGAGCTCAGCGCGCGGATCCGGCGCAAGTTCGCGATCAAGAACACGACCGGCTACCGGCTCTGCGCCTTCCTCGATGCCGACCAGCCGCTGGAGATCTTCCGCCGCCTCGTCGTTGGCTCCGAGGGGACGCTCGCCTTCGTCGCCGAGGCGGTTTTCGAGACGGCACCGCTGCCCGCCCGCACGACCACGGCCTGGATCCACTTCCCCGGCATCGACGCTGCCATTGCCCCGGTCCGCGATCTGGTCGAGAGCGGCGCCACCGCGGTCGAGCTGATGGTCGCGCCGGCGCTGATCGTCGCTGCCTACAACATGGTCGGCGCGCCTGAGGAGTGGAAGGAGCTGCCACCGGAGTCAGCGGTGCTCCTGGTCGAGTTCGGCGCCGAGTCCGATGGCGATCTGGACGGCTACCTCGCCCGCGCCGGGGAGATCCTCGCCGCCCACGAGACGATCCGGCCGATCGAGTTCAGCCGCGACGCCGAGGAGATCGAGCTGGCCTGGCGCGTGCGCGAGGGCCTGCACGGACTGGTCGGGCGGGTGCGGCCGCAGGGCACGGCGCTGATCGTCGAGGACGTTTGCGTGCCGCCAGAGCGGATCGCCGATGGCGCTCGCGACCTGCAGGCGCTGCTCGGCGACCACGGCTTCTTGCCCGGGGTCGCCGGCCACGCTTCCGCCGGCAACCTCCACTTCATGCTCACCCCCGACTTCGCCAAGCGGGAGGACCTCGAGCGCTACGAGTCCTTCATGGCGAAGCTGGTCGAGCTGATCGTCGACAAGTACGACGGCTCGCTGAAGGCCGAGCATGGGACCGGGATCAACATGGCCCCCTACGTCGAGCGCGAGTGGGGTGAGAAGGCGACCGAGTTGATGTGGCGGGTGAAGGAGCTCGCCGACCCCGACGGAGTGCTCGGCCCGGGCGTGGTGCTCAACCGCGACTCTGGCGCCCACCTGCGCAACCTGAAAACGACGCCGCAGATCGAGGAGTCGGCGACGACCTGTGTCGAGTGCGGCTTCTGCGAGCCGGTCTGCCCCAGCCGCAACCTGACCACGACGCCGCGTCAGCGGATCGTGCTGCGGCGCGAGATGGCGCGCCAGCCAGTGGGCTCGCCGCTGCAGCGGGCGCTGCTGGAGGAGTACGAGTACGACTCGCTCGACACCTGCGCCGCCGACGGCGCCTGCCGGCTCGCCTGTCCGCTCGGGATCGACACCGGCCTCTTGGTCAAGGATCTGCGTGCAGAGGGCCATGCCTCGCGCGCCGAAGCGCTGGCGCTGCGCGGCGCGAAGAGCTGGGGCGGGGTGGAGAAGGCCTCACGAGCCGCGCTGCGCATCGCCGGCCCGCTCGCCCGCCGCACCGAGCGCGGCGCCGGCTTGCCCCCCGCCGCAGCCGCGGAGCTGCCGGCGACGCGCCGCGAAGACGCAGAGGCCATCTACATCCCAAGCTGCACCAACCGAATCTTCGGCCCCCACTCCGCCGACGGGCCTAAAAGTACAGTCGGACTGGACCAATCGGCCCGTCGGCGGAGTTTGGCTGAGGCTCTGGTTGAGGTGTCGGCTCGGGCTGGGTTGCCGGTTTGGATTCCGGGCGAGGTTGAGGGCTCGTGTTGCGGCTTGCCCTGGAGCTCGAAAGGCTTCGGCGACGCCCATCGCCACAAGGCGAACGAGATGGTCGAGCGCCTCTGGCGCTGGAGCGGCGAGGGCGAGCTGCCGGTCGTGATCGACGCCGCCTCCTGCACCCACGCGATCGCCGAGCCGGGCGAGGGGGTGCTGAGCGAGGAGAACGCCGGGCGCCTCGGCGCGCTGCAGATCCTCGACTCGGTCGCCTGGGCGCACGACCGCCTGCTGCCGCGGCTGAAGGTCGCCCGCAGGGTCGGCTCGGCGACCGTCCACCCGACCTGCGCAACCCGCCATCTGGGTCTCGTACCCCAGCTCCGCGCCCTCGCCGACGCCCTCGCCGAGGACGTCTGCGTCGCCCCCTCGGCGAGCTGCTGCGGCTTCGCCGGCGACCGCGGCTTCACTCATCCCGAGCTGACCGCGGCGGCGACGGCGGACCAGGCGGCCGAGCTGTCGGGCCGCCATTTCGACGCCCACCTCTGCAGCAACCGCACCTGCGAGATCGGCCTCGCCCGCGCGACCGGCGAGCCCTACGAGTCCTTCGTCTTCCTGCTCGAGGAGCTAACGCGGTAACTATTGATGCGTTGATGACCCTATGGGGTCAAGAACCCGTCAGTTGTTGGCCGCGGCGACCGCGGCTGCGCCCTGCTCGTCGGTTTCCGCCTCGATGTCGCGCACAGTCGCGATCATCGCCGCGTCGCCCTCGAAGCGCCGATCGAGCAGTGGGTTGATGATGCCGCGCAGGGCGGAGATGTAGCGCCACCACTTGGGCGCGAAGATCCGCGGCGCCCGTTCTTCGATCCCGCGCACGACGGCGGCACCCGCCTCGTCCGGCTGGATCCGTTTGCGCAGGAAGGCGGGGAGGTTCTCCTGCATGCGCCCCGAGTTGGGCTGTGCGAAGGCGTCTTGGACAAGTTTGGTGTCGACCCAGCCGAAGTAGGCGACGCTCGCGCTGGCACCCAGCGGCATCAGCTCGGCCCGCAGCGATCGGCCCAGTTGCTCGACCCCGGACTTGGCCACCGCGTAGGGGGTGTTGAGGACGCCGTTGACGAAGGCGTAGACGGAGGAGGTGACGACGACGTGGCCCTTGCGCTCGACGATCTGCGGCAGCGCCGCGCGCACCGTGCGCCAGACGCCGAGCATGTCGACCTCGAAGACGCGCTCCCAGTCCTCGGTGCCGATCCCGCGCACGGTCGCCAGTTTCGACTGGGCGATGCCGGCGTTGGCGACGACGACGTCGAGGCCGCCAAAGCGCTCGACCGTCTCGGCTACCGCGGCCTGCATCGCTCCGTGGTCGGTGACGTCGGCGCTGATCCCGATCGCCCGCCCGCCGATCCGCTCGGCTGCCTCGCGGGCCTGGTCGGGGTCGAGATCGACGACCGCAACCGAGGCGCCCCGCTTGTGCATCTGGCGCGCGGTCTCGTAGCCGATCCCTCGCGCGGCGCCGGTCACCAGCGCCACCTTTCCGTTCAGGTCATAGGCGGGCATGCGGCGCGCAGCCTACTCACTCCTAGAATCACCGTCCCATGTCAGGTTTCCACCCGGTCGACCCGAGGCAGTCCTTTCCCGAGCTCGAGGAGCGCGTTCTCGACCGCTGGCGCGAGCGCGACGTCTTTGCCCGCTCGCTCGCCAACCGCGAGGGCGCCGAGGTCTGGAGCTTCTACGAGGGGCCGCCGACGGCAAACGGAAAGCCCGGCTCCCATCACGTCCTCTCCCGCGTCTTCAAGGACATCTACCCCCGCTACAGGACGATGCGCGGCTACCGCGTGCCGCGCAAGGCGGGCTGGGATTGCCACGGGCTGCCGGTCGAGCTCGAGGTCGAAAAGGAACTGGGGATCGGCTCCAAGCCGGAGGTCGAGGGGTACGGGATCGCCGAGTTCAACCAGCGCTGCCGCGACTCGGTCTTCGAGTACGTCGAGGAGTGGAATCGGCTGACCGAGCGGATCGGCTTCTGGATCGACCTCGACGACCCCTACGTGACGCTGGAGAACGACTACATCGAGTCGGTCTGGTGGTCGCTGCGCAAGCTCTGGGACGACGAACGTCTCTACGAGGGCCACAAGGTCGTGCCCTACTGCCCACGCTGCGGCACGGCACTCTCCTCGCACGAGGTGGCGCTCGGCTATCAGGACGTCGAGGACCCCTCGATATATGTGCGCTTCCCGCTGCTCGACGACGGCGGTGTCGAGACGGGCGAGTCGCTGCTGGTCTGGACGACGACGCCTTGGACCCTGCCCGGCAACGAGGCGGTTGCCGTGGCGCCTGGCGTCACCTACGTCAGGGCGAAAGTCGAAGACGAGATTCTGATCCTTGCCGAGCCGCTGGTGGAGAAGGTGCTCGGCGAGGGGGTCGAGGTCGTCAGCCGCTTCTCGGGATCGGAGTTAGTCGGCCGCCGCTACAAAGGCCCGGTGTTCACCCTGAGCGACCGCGAGCCGGGCGGCTTCCCGGTGATCGGCGGCGACTTCGTCACCACCGAGGACGGCACCGGCCTCGTCCACATCGCCCCTGCCTTCGGCGAAGACGACTACGCGGTTGCGGCGGAGAGCGGGATCTTCGAGCCGACCGAGCACGGCACGCTCTACAACCCGGTCGGGCTGGATGGCAAATTCGACGAGCGGGTCGTGGGTTTCGAGGGCAGGTTCGTCAAGGACCCCGAGGTGACCGCGGGGCTGATCGACGATCTGCGCGGCCGCGGCCTGCTCTTCCGCGAGCAGGTCTACGAGCATGCCTACCCGCACTGCTGGCGCTGCGGCACGCCGTTGCTCTACTACGCCAAGTCGAGCTGGTACGTCGCCACCTCCCAGGCTCGCGAGCGGCTCCTCGCCAACAACGAGGAAATCGGCTGGCACCCCGAGCACATCAAGCACGGGCGTTTCGGCAAATGGCTGGAGAACAACGTCGACTGGGCGCTCTCGCGCGATCGCTACTGGGGAACGCCGTTGCCGATCTGGGAGTGCGGGGCTGAAGGCTGCGATGGTCGCTTCTGCGCCGGCTCGATCGCCGAGCTGCGCGAGCGGGCAAAGGGCGAGGTGCCCGACGACCTGCACCGCCCCTACATCGACGAGGTGACCCTGGACTGTGAGAAGTGCGGCGGCGAGATGCGGCGGGTCGAGTCGGTGATCGACACCTGGTACGACAGCGGCGCGATGCCCTTCGCCCAGTTCCACTACCCGTTCGAGAACGAGGACCTGTTCGAGGAGCGCTTCCCGGCCGACTTCATCTGCGAGGCGATCGATCAGACCCGCGGCTGGTTCTACACCCTGCTCGCCGAGTCGACCCTGCTCTTCGACACCTCGAGCTACCGCAACTGCGTCTGCCTCGGCCTGATCCTCGACCCAGAGGGGCAGAAGATGTCGAAGAGCAAGGGCAACGTGGTCGAGCCCTGGGAAGTGATCTCCGCCCACGGCGCCGACGCATTCCGTTGGTACTACCTGACCGCGCAGCAGCCCTGGTCCGGCTACCGCTTCTCGGTCGACACGGTGGGCGAATCGGTGCGCCAGTTCCTGCTGACGCTGTGGAACACGTACTCGTTCTGGGTGCTCTACGCGAACGCCGAGGACCTTGGGCCGGACGATTTCCGAAAGGCACCCGAGCCAACCGAGGACCTCGATCGGTGGGCGCTGTCGCGGCTGCAGGCCACGGTGGCCACGGTGCGCGATCAGATGGACGGCTTCGACTGCACCGCCGCCGGCCGGGCGATCGCCGAGTTCGTCGAGGAGCTCTCGAACTGGTACGTGCGGCTCTCGCGGCGCCGCTTCTGGGAGGGAGACCGGGCTGCCTTCGCCACCCTGCGCCACTGTCTGCTCGAGACCGCGACGCTGCTCGCCCCCTTCACGCCCTTCCTCGCCGACGAGATCCACCTCAATCTGGCCGGGGGCGAGGCTGAGGAACTGGGCGGTCTGCCCGACTCGGTTCACCTGCGCGACTTCCCCGAGCCCGACCCGGCCTTGGCCGACCCCGAGCTCGAGGCGGCGATGGAGGCGGTGCGCCTCACGGTCGAGCTCGGCCGCGCCGCCCGTGCCCAGGCGAAGGCGAAGGTGCGCCAGCCGCTGCGCCGCGCCGTGATCGTCGCCAATGACGCCGAGCGCGAGGCGATCTCAGCCCGCGCCGACCTGGTCAAGGCCGAGCTGAACGTGAAGGAGCTCGACTTCGTCACCGAGGAGGCGGAGCTGGTCAGCTACGCGGTCAAGCCCAACTACCGCTCGCTCGGGCCCCGCTTCGGCAAGCGCATGCCGCAGGTCGCCGCCGCGGTGGAGGCTCTCGATCCCGTCCACGTCGCCGCGGTGATGGCCGACGGCGGGCAGGTCGGCATCAATGTCGACGGCGACGAGCACACGATCGGCGCCGATGAGGTCAGCCTCTCGCTGCAGCCGCTGGAGGGATACGAGGTCGAGGCCGAGGCCGGCCACGCCGTCGCCCTCCAGCTCGAGCTGGATGATGAGCTGCGCCGCGAGGGCCTCGCACGCGAGATCGTCCACGCGGTCCAGATCGCCCGCAAAGAGGCGGGCCTGGAGATAACCGACCGGATCGAGCTCGGCCTTGGCGGCGACGAGGAGCTGCTGCTGGCAGCCCGCGCCCATGAGACCTACGTCAGCGGCGAGGTTCTCGCCACCTCGGTCGCTTACGACGCAACCGATGGCGCTTCGGCCAAGCTGGACGGCCGAGAGTTGTGGATCGCTCTCAGCCGCGCGTAGGGCCCTCAGGCTCACCGATGATGAAGTCGGTCTTCGCCGAGTCGGAGAACTTGACCCAGCAATGCTCGGGCGGGACGCCGGCCACCTCGACCAGCGCTGTCTCGATCCGCTTCGCGATCTCCGCCTTCTGCTCGTCGGTTCGTCCCTCGAACCAGTGGACCTGGACGAAAGGCATCGGGCCGCTCTAGGCGAGCGCCGGCTCCAGCTCGGCCTCGAGCCGCCGCTTCGGCATCGCCCCGACCACTTTCTTGGCGATCGCTCCATCCTTGAAGAGGAGCAGGGTCGGGATCGAGAGCACTTCGTACTGTGCGGCGCTCTGCTGGTTCTCGTCGACGTTGAGGCTGACGATCTTGAGGTCGTCACGCTCACTGTCAATCTCCTCGAGGACCGGGTGGACGACGCGGCAGGGGCCGCACCAGGGGGCCCAGAAGTCGACGAGAACGGGGCCTTCGGCCTCGAGGACATCGGACTTGAAGGTGGCGTCGGTCACGTCGGTGAGCTTGCCAGTCACTGGTATCGGTCTCCCGTGAGTCGAGGTTCAGCGCTCAATACTTCAGAAAGTATAGCGACGGTCCGAGGCGCTCGCGCGCCGCCGTTTTCCGTCCCCATCCCCAAAGCGTAAAAGAGGCACCCGCCAGATGGCCTCGAGGACGATCGAGCGGTCCATCTTCGAGCTGCCGACGCGGCGGTCGCGAAAGACGATCGGTACCTCCGTGACCTTGAAGCCGTGCTGAATCGCCCGGTAGGTGAGCTCGACCTGGAACGCGTACCCGCGAGCGCGGACCGAGTCGAGGTCGATCGTCTCCAGCACCTCGCGGCGGAAGCACTTGAAGCCGCCGGTCATGTCGCGGACGCCGACCCCGAGCACCAGCCTCGCGTAGGCGCTGCCGCCGTGGCTGAGCGCCCGCCGCACCGCACCCCAGTCGCCGACCCCGCCGCCGGAGACGTAACGGGAGCCGATCACGAGGTCCGCCCGCTCGGCGGCCTCGAGCAGGCGCGGCAGGTAGGCCGGCTCGTGGGAGAAGTCGGCGTCCATCTCGAGGATCAGGCCGGCACCCGCGGCGAGAGCACGGCGGAAGCCGGCGATGTAGGCGGGACCCAACCCCTCTTTGCGGGGTCGGTGCAGGACCTCTACCTGCTCACGCTCGGCGGCGAGCCGGTCGGCGATCTCGCCGGTGCCGTCGGGCGAGTTGTCGTCGACGATCAGCACCCGGGCCGAGGCTGGCAGCTTGGCCAGGATCGCGGCGACGATCGGCGCCAGGTTCTCGGCCTCCTCGAAGGTGGGGAGGACGAGCCAGGCCGGACCTCGCTCTGAATCGGCGGAAGGCATGCGCGGCGATGCTAGTCGTACAGCGTAAGAGCAGCTAAATCGACGACCGACCGACCGCATGCGGCTAACTTGCACGGCGTGACCAACGCAGAGATCGCCGCCGCGCTCGAAGAGCTGGGAGTCCTGTACGAGCTGGACGGCGCGGTCAAATACCGGGTCCTCGCCTACTCGACGGCCGCCAAGGCGATCCGCGAAAGCCCCGTCTCGGTCGCGGAGCTGGCCGCGGCGGGGCGGGCGACCGAGATCGCGGGGGTGGGCAAGACGCTGGCCGAAAAGATCGACGCTCTGATCGAGAGTGGCGAGATCCCCGCCGCGGTGAAGCTGAAGGCGAAGTTCCCGCCGACCCTGATCGAGGTGACTCGGGTCCCCGGCGTGGGGGCGAAGACCGCAAGGCTGCTCTTCGACGAGTTGGGCGTCGCCTCGCTCGATGACCTGAAGGCGGCGGCCGAGGCAGAAAAGGTGCGCGAGGTGAAAGGCCTCGGCCCAAAGGCCGAGGAGAACGTGCTGGCGGCGCTCGAGCGGCTCGGCGAGCCGGGAGAGGGACCGGGCCGGGTGCTGCTCTCGGCGGTGCTGCCGATCGCCGAGGAGCTGGCGGCGGCGCTGCGCCAGCACCCCGCTGCCAATCGGGTCGAGGTGGCGGGCTCGGCGCGGCGCTGGGCGGAGACCTGCAAGGACATCGACTTGATCGCCACCGCCGAAGAGCCGGCCGCTCTCGCTGGCTACCTGGCCGGCCACGAGCTGATCGCCGCGGCGGCCAATCCGGGGCCCAACGGCGTCCGGGCGCAAACCCACAACGGGATCTCAGTCGACCTGCGGATCGTCCTCCCCGAGGCCTTCGGCAACCTGCTCCAGCACTTCACCGGCTCCCAGGCCCACAACGTGCAGTTGCGCGAAGAGGCGGTCGCCCGTGGCCTCTCCGTCTCCGAGCACGGGATCACCGAGACGGAGAGCGGTGAGACGGCGCTGTGCGCGAGCGAGGAGGAGGTCTACGAACGGCTCGGCTACGCCTACATCGAGCCCGAGCTGCGCGAGGGACGGGGCGAGCTGAAGGCGGCGCGCGAGGGCAAGCTGCCGCAGCTGGTCTCGGTCGACGACATCCGCGGCGACCTGCACTCCCACACCACCCTCTCCGACGGCCGCAACACCCTGGAGGAGATGGCCGCGGCGGGGCGCGAGCGCGGCTATGCCTACATGGCGATCACCGATCACTCGGCCAGCCACGGCTTCGGCGACCACGTCAGCGCCGAGCGGCTCTGGCAGCGGGTCGAGGAGGTGCGCGAGTGGAACCAGGGCAAACGCGGCTTCCGCCTCCTTGCCGGCTCGGAGGTCAACGTTGGCCTCGACGGCTCGCTCGACTACCCCGATGACCTGCTCGACGCGCTCGACTGGGTGGTGGCCAGCGTCCACACCTCCTTCTCGATCTCCGCGGCGGCGATGACCGAGCGCGTTCTGGCGGCGATCGAGAACCCCCTTGTCGATTGCATCGGTCACCTCACCGGCCGCCTGATCGGCCGCCGCGAGCCGTACGGCATCGACGTCGAGGTGGTGGTCGAGGCGGCCGCCCGCGCCGGCACGATGCTCGAGATCAACGGCAACCCGAACCGCCGCGACCTATCCGAGCACCACGCCCGTCTCGCCAACGAGGCCGGCGCCACGATCGTCCTCAACACCGACGCCCATGGCGTCGACACCCTCGGCAACATGGCCTACGCGGTTGCCACCGCTCGCCGTGCCTGGCTAACTGCCGGAGACATCGCTAACACCCGCTCTTGGCGGGAGTTCAAGCAGCTGCTGCGGTAGCTGGACCCTCTTTGTCTGAAGACAATAGCTCTCCAGACAACAAGCCTCGGTTGATATAGACTCGGATCGCCGCGAGAGCGGTGGGTCGCCCCCGCCGATGGACGTCGGCTTTCGGTCTCGCAACTGGAAAAGAGAGGGTTCGATTCCCTCCGGGGGCGCTATACTCGCCAGCGCGAGACTGAGAGCAACCGGCGTCCACCGGCTTTTCTAGATTTGCAGGCGACCCGCTTCGGCGGGTCGTTTGCTTTTGCGGGATGGATGGCGACCTCAATGGGCGTGCAGGCGGTCGCTGCGCAGGCCCGGGGTTCGGACCAGCTCGACCGGCCTCAGGGCGGAGTTGGGGACGACGTAGAACTTGACGCCGTCGCGGTGCTCGATGCCGAGGACCGCTGCCTCACGGGTGCGCATCGCGAGGGCGACGAGGAGGGCGTAGCCGGCGCCGATCACCGCCACGCCCGGGAAGATGACACCGAGGACGCCGGCGACGAGGGCGGTGAGGCCGATCGGCCAGAGGCGTACGGCGGCGATCCGGGCCGGCGTCTCCTCGGGGAGCGCGGTGGCGGTGCGGGCGAGGGCGAGGGCGTCGCGGACCCCGTCGGCGGCGCGGGCGGGACGGCCGAGGTAGAGGCCGAGGCCAAGCGAGATCAGCCACCAAACGGCAGCCACCAGGACGGTGTTCGTGTCGCCGTCACGCCCGGCGGCGATCGCCGTGATCGCCCCCAGCGCGGTCGCCTCGGCACCGGTCAGGAAGACGGTGATTCGCAGCAGGTCGGTGTAAGGCATCGCCGGGCTCTACTCGGCCAGTTCCTCGAGCAGGGCCAGCCAGCCGTCGGGGCCGTCGATCCGCAGGTCGGACTCTTCGATCAGCTCGGGCGGTCCCTCCTCGGAGAGGATCCCGACGCAGACGGCAGTCTCCAGCTCGCCGTTGTCGCGCAGCTCGCGCAGGCGGCGGAAGGCGTCGAGGTCGGTGCGGTCGTCTCCGGCGTAGATCGCCGCGGTCACCCCGTCGCTGGCGAGCAGCGCCGCCACCGCGGCGTCCTTGCCGCCGCCACCGGCCGGGCGCAGCTCCAGCACCTTGCGGCCCCAGCGCAGCTCCAGCCCCGCCCGCCCCGCAATCGCCGCGATCTCGTGGGCGCGCGCCTCGGCGGCTCTGCCGTCGTCGGCGCCGCGCCAGTGCAGCGCCTGTATCGGGCCCTTGTCCTCCAGCCGCAGGCCGGCTGCGGCCAGCGTCTCGGGACCAAGCTCGGTGACGACCGCCGCCGCGTCCCGCTCGCGGCCCTGCAGCGAGGGATCCAAGCGCGGCGCCCCGTCGCCGGGCAGCAGCAGTTCGAGGCCGTGATTGCCCGCATAGGCGAGGCTCCCGACCCCGACCAGCCGCCGCGCCTCCTCGGCACGCCGCCCAGAGATGCAGCCGACCAGGCCGTAGCGCTCGCTCAATCGCTCGAGCAGCTCCTTGGCCCGGCGTGGCACCGCCGCCTGCTCGGGTCGGGCGACGATCGGGGCCAGGGTTCCGTCGACGTCGGTGAGGATCGCGGCGCGGGCAGGCTCCGCTCGCAGGCGCGCCAGCGGTCCGAGTCCCGCCCCGCGCTCCCCTTTGCCGGATTCGGGAGACACCGCACTAGTATCGCGCGATGGTCTCTCCGCACACCTTGAAACTCGCTGCAATTGGCACTCTGGCCGGTGTCTTCAGCGGCCTCTTCGGAGTTGGCGGCGGGACGGTGATCGTGCCCCTGCTGATCTTCTGGTTCGGCTACGGAGAGCGGCTCGCGACCGGCACCAGCTTGGGTGCGATCGTCCTGATCGGCCTGCTCGGTGCGATCGCCCAGGGCGGCATCTACGGCAACGTCCACGTCGGCACCGCCCTGCTGCTCTCGGTCCCGGCGATCGCTGGCGTGGTGATGGGCACCGCGATCCAGCAGCGGATCCCACAGCGCGCCGTCTCCCTCCTCTTCGCGGCCCTGCTCGTCGCGATCGCGATCGAGCTGGTTGTGCGATGAAGCGTGAAATTCGTCTGGAGCGGTGCTGGCATGGATGAGATCTTCGCTGCGCTGATCGCCCTCGCCGGCGGTCTCGCCGGCGGCCTGGTGGGGGTCGGCGGTGGGGTGCTCTTCGTCCCCGCGCTGACGATTTTCCTCGGCCTCTCCCAGGTCGAGGGCGAGTCGACCTCGCTCTTGATGATCGTGATCGTCGCCCTGGTCGGCGCCTTTCGCCAGAACGCCTACGGCAACCTCAACCTTCGCGACGCGGTCGTGATCGGCGCGCTCTCGCCGCTCGGCGTCGTGATCGGCGTCGTGGTCGCCAACGAGGTCTCCCAGCGGGCACTGGAACTGTCCTTTGCCGCGTTGGCCCTGTACGTCGCCTACGGCTTGATCCGCCGCGCCTGGCGGCCCCAGACCGGCGCGGGGCGGCGTCCTCGGGAGCCCGAATAGCGCTGCTATTCGGGCTCCCTGCGTCCTTGCCCCGCTTGGCCTGGAGCCGCCAGGCATGGTCTACGCTGACTAGGTGGATTCCCTCACCTGGCACTCGGATCTGCCGCGGCTGCGCTCGCCGATCCTCGTCTGCGCCTTCCGCGGTTGGAACGATGCCGCCGGAGCCGCCTCCGCCGCTCTGGCCGCGGTCGCCGATTCCTTCGATGCCGAGCCGATCGCCGAGGTCGACCCCGAGGACTACTTCGACTTCCAGGCGACCAGGCCGACGATCGTCCTCTCCGAAGGCCAGACCCGCCAGATCGAGTGGCCGCAGAACGACATGATCGCGATCCGCATCCCCGGTGCCGACCGCGACCTCGTCCTTTTCGACGGCACCGAGCCGAACCTGCGCTGGCGCACCTTCTCGGAGACGATCGCCACCGCCGCCGACGCGTTGGGGGTCGAGATGGTGGTGACCCTCGGGGCGCTGGTGGCCGAGGTCTCCCACACCCTGCCGGTGCCGATCACCGGCCTCGCTTCGGACGAGCAGCTGGTAGAGGAGCTCGACCTGCAGCGCTCCAGCTACGAGGGCCCGACCGGGATCGTCGGCATCGTGCACGACTGCTGCCGCCAGCTCGGGATCACCTCGGCGTCGCTGTGGGCGGCGGTGCCGCACTACGTCGCCGCGGTGCCCAACCCGAAGGCGGCGCTGGCTTTGCTGCGCCGCCTCGAGGGCTTGACCGGGATCGCCGTTGACGCCACCGAGCTGGAGGAGGAAACGGCCAGCTACGAAGAGCAGATCGGCCGCGCCGTCGCGGCCAATCCGGAAATCGCCGAGCTGGTGGAGCGGATCGAGGCGGAGCAGGTGGAGCAGTTGGGCGAGGGCAGCGAGGACCTGCCGTCCGCGGACACGATCGCGCGTGAGTTCCAGCAGTTCCTGCAGCAGCGCCGCGGCGAGTCGAACTGACACGCGCGATCGCCCGCCGCTTCTTCATCGCAGCCTGGAGTTGCTCAACCAAACTCACTTTGCGATTCAAGCTTGAAGAGAGTTCGCGGTGTCGATAGGAGGTCGGGTCGTGCTGCGGGTGAATGTGGCCGAAGGCCGCGAAATGCAATCTGTTTTCGCGCGGCGTAGCCGCGCTCGACCTCAGTCGCTAAGCGCGAAGCGCGTGCGACATCAATTCACCCGCAGCACGACCCGACCTCCTATCGCCGGCCTCAGCTCTCCGCGGCGGGGCAGATCAGCTTGTAGTCGCACCAGCCGCAGACGCTCGGCGAGGGGCGCGGCTCGAAGTCCTGGCCGAGAACGCCCTCGCCGACCTGGAGCACGGTGCGCTCGACCCGCTCGGCGTCGTCGGGCTTGGTCGGCGCCGCGACCTTCTCGGCGTCGAGCACGTAGTAGTAGCTGCCGGTCCTCGCCTCCAGGTCCCAGGCCTCGCGGGCGGCGAGCCGGTAGAGCGCCAGCTGCAGGTCGCTCTCCAGGGCGGCCTCGCTCTTGCGCTCGCCGGTCTTGTAGTCGATCAGCTCGTGGTCGCCGCCGGGGAGGCGGTCGACCCGGTCGACCCGCCCCCGCACGTGGTGCTCGCCGATCCGGATGTCGAATTTGCGCTCCAGCCAGACCGGCTCGCCCTCCGATTCCCTCTCGCGTTCCCAGTAGAGCCGCATCGCCTCCCGCGCCCGGTCGCGGAACTGCAGCTCATCGTCGCTGCTGCGGAAACCGGTGCGGCGCCAGCCCGCCTCGAACAGGTCCATCAGGCGGCGCAGGCCCTCCTCGTCGCCCTGGTCCTCTCCATCCTTGTGGAAGCGTTCGAGGACGTTGTGGATGAGGATGCCGAAGCGCTGGTTGATAGTCGGCTCCTGCGGGATGCCGAAGACCCGGCGGAACTTGTACTTCAGCGGGCAGGTCAGATAGAGATCGAGGTCGGAGGCGGAGAGGCTGAGCGAGCCGTCGCCACGGCGTGGCAGGAACGCCTCCAGCGAGGGCTCGTGGCGGGCGGCGATCAGCCTGCGACGCCCCTCCCGTTCCCGCTCGGACCCGAGCAGGTAGGAGTCGAGCGAGGAGGCGTCGAGCTCCGCCTGCTGCTCAGGCGTGGCGATCTGGCGCAACAATCCGTTGACGGCCTCGATCGCCTCCCTGGTCGCCTCGTCCCCCGGCCGCTGGGCGAGTGCCGCCAGCTTCAGCAGCTCCAGGTAGCGGGCGATCGCCCGGTTGACGTCGATTGCCGTGTCGAGCCGCGGCTCCGAGAGCTCTCGGCCCGCCCTCCAGGAAGCCTCCAGCACCTCCTCCCGCAGCATGCGGTAGGTGGCGTGCAGTCCCTCCGCCGGCCCGAACAGCTCCTCCGCGTGGACCTCCTCCTCGGTGCCCGCCCCGGCAAGCGCCACCGCGTAGAGCTCAGAGGGACGGGCCTCGCCGTCGTCGCCGCGCTCGACCCGGGCGAGGACGAAGCCGGAGCGGGCCGGCCGGCCGATCCGCTCGGTTCCCCCGCCACGCTCCAGGCCGAGCACGAAGACGTGCTCGAACTCCATTCCCTTGACGGCATCGCGGGCGAGGCCCTGGACGGCGCCGGGCGCGGGCGGCTCGATCACGCCGGCCGGCTCGACCCCCGCGTCGGCGACGGCGCTGAGGTGGCGGACGAAGTCCCTGGTCGACCCGTTCGGCTCGCGTCGCGCCCAGGCGGCGGCGAGCTCGGCGAGGCGGGAGAGGCCGAGCAGTCGCTCCGCGACCTCGGGCTGCGCGGCGAACAGCCGCTGGCGACGCAGCCCGACCGCCTCGATCAGGCGCCGCACGAAGACGTCGGCACGGCGCTCCTCCATCGCCCCCGAGGCGGTTCCGTAGAGCTTCAGGAAGGACTGGATTCGCTCCCGCGCCTCGGGGGGGATCTGGGGGCTCTCGAGCGCTGCCTCGCAGGCGGAGACCAGATCGAGCTTGCGTCGCCGGGCGATCGTCGTCAGCCGCGCCAGGTCGGCCGAGCGCAGCTCGATCGGCGGTCGGGTCAGCGCTCGCGCCGCCGCCGCGGAATCCCCCGGATCAGCCAGCACTCTCAACCAAGCGATCGCGTCTCTCACCTCCGGTCGCTGGAACAACGCAGCGGGACCGGAGAGGTGAAACGGGATCCCGCGCTCTTCCATCGCCGCCGCTACCGGACCGCCGCGGGCCGGGTCGTCGACAAGCACACAGATCTCTTCCGGTGCCGTGCCCGCTGCCAGCAGATGCTCGGCTTCCCGCGCCACGGCCTGCGCCTGCGCGCGCTCGTTGGCGCAGCGCCAGAGCCTCACCGGTGGCTCGCGGAACTGACGGTCGAGCTCGACCACCTCGGCGTCTGGATGGACGGAAAGCGACCAGGCCTCCACCTCCTCGACTCCGGCCTCCAGGGTGTAGAGGTGGTTGGGATTGTCCGCGGCCAGGGCCGCGAGGATCGCCCGCTGGGCTGTGGTGGTGTCCTCGAGCTCGTCGACCATCACGTATGGAAACTGGGAGGCGATGGCGGCACGGACGTCGGGCTGCTCATCGAGGAGCTTGTTCAGGGTCAGGTAGACGTCACCCCGGTCGAGGTTGCCGCTGCCGGCGAGGATGCGGTCGTGGGCAGCGACCAGCTCCGCCAGCTCCGGATCGAGCGAGTCCGAGCCCGCCTTCAGCGCGTCGATCCGCTCCAGCAGGCGAGCGAGCAGGCCAGCCGGGTTGCCGCGGATCTCGTGACGCCGCAGTGGCAGCTGGTCGAGTCGGTCGAGCAGCATCGCCAGCCGCTCGGCGGGTCCGAGCACGCCGAAGAAGGGGTCGAGGCTGGCCGCGGTGGAGTGTTCGCGCAGCAAGCGTTCCCCCATCTGCTCCCAGGTGCCGACCCAGAGCTCCTCCAGCGGGCGATCGAGCAGCACCTCGACCTGCTCCCGCAATCGCTGTGCGGTGGCGCGGGTGGAGGCCAGGACCAACACCCGCTCGGGTGCGACTTCCGCTGCGGCCAGGCGGGCAAGCCGGCGCGCGAGCACCTCGGTCTTGCCGGTGCCGGCTTCGCCGATCAGAAGGAGCGGGCCGGAGCGATGGCGGATCGCGCGCTCCTGGGGCTCGGCGAGGGCAAGCATGATCCAACGCTACCGAGTGGCCACCGTCCATAGGATGAGCGCGATGGACGTTTTCTCCGCAGACTGGCCGGGAATCTGCCGTCGCATCGTCGCCGCGCAGCAACTGCTGTTCGAGCAGACGCCGGGGAGCGCGGCGCGCACGGTGTACGAGGGGGTCGGCGAGGGCGGCGATCACAGCCTCGCCATCGACCGTCGTTGCGAGGACGCGGTCTTCGAGGAGCTGGAGGAGCTGGCCGCGGCCGGCGCTTCCTTCATCGCGATCTCGGAGGAGCGGGGCGAGGTCGTCTTCGGCGACGACGGTACGGCGCGGGTGGTGATCGATCCGATCGACGGCTCCCTCAACACTCGCCGCACCCTGCCCTCGCACAGCCTCAGCATCGCCCTTGCCGCGGGCCCTTCGATGGCCGACGTCGAGTTCGGCTACGTCTACGATTTCGGCGCCGGCGAGGAGTTCGCCGCCAGCAGGGGAGAGGGGGCGAGCATGGACGGCTCCCCGATCGAGGTGGCGCCAGATCGCGAGAAGCTCGAGCTGCTCGGGGTCGAGTCGGCCGAGCCAGGACGGCTGCTGCCGCTCGCGGAGGCCTTGGACGGCAGGGTCTACCGCCTGCGGGTGATCGGCTCGATCGCGATCACCGCCGCCTACGTCGCCGCCGGCCGCCTCGACGGGATGCTCAGCCTGCGGCCCTGCCGCTCGGTCGACGCTGCCGCCGCGCAGCTGATCGTCCGCGAGGCGGGCGGCACCGTCGCCTTCGGCGATCCTGGGCTGGAGGGCGCGGACCTCGGTCTCGAGGCTCGCTACCCGATCCTCGCCGCGGCTGGTGAGCAGAGCTTGGCGACGATCCGCGCTGGCGTCTGAGTCGCCTCGTCCCCTGCCGTAACCGAATCGAGGAGGCGGTTTAGAACAGGTGTTCGGAGGAACGTATGTTCGCTACACTCGCGAACCTCCCCCGACTCCTCACAACCACTCCGAAGGGATGAACTCCTAGATGGCAGCCAAAACCAGTAAAGCAAGCTCCAAACCCAAAGCGAGCAGCGCCAAAGCTAAAACCGCGGCGAAAAGCACCCCCACTCCCTCTCGTTCCGAGCAGGTCCGTTCCGCCGCCGAGCGGGCAGTCGACCTGCCGGTCGGTGCCGTGCTCGAGGTCAGCGACCGTGTTGCCGACCTGGTCGAGCCGTTCAGTGGCCGCACCGCCGCCGAGAAGCAGCTCAAGTCCTACGGAACCCAGCTGCGCCGCACCGTGAAGCGCACCGAGCGCCGCGGCAGCAGCGCCCGTCGCAAAGCGACCACCGAGGCACGCAAGACCCGCAGCAAAGTCGAGCGCGAGGCCCGCAAGCGGCAGCGCCGGGTCGAGACCACCCTGAAGCGCAACCGCGACGAGGTCGAGCAGCGCGTCCGCAGGGCGATCGACGCTCCGACCTCTCGCGCTCAGGACCTGGTCGATCAGGTCGGCGAGCAGCTCGCCGCCCTCCGCTAGTCCCAGCCGTTAGCGACCAAGCACGATGACTGGCCGCGAGCCCCCGGGCTCGTAGGGCCAGTCGTCCTGCGCGGGTGCGTAGGCACGGAACTGGAAGCGGGTGCCGCGGCTGTCGTCGTCGCTGAAGCGGTAGGCGTAGCGGAAGCGACCGCCGGCGTCGGTCTGGACCGTCCGGAACTCGGCCCAGGGCAACCCCGGCAGCCGGAACTGCAGCTGCACCGACCTACCGCCAACTGGAATCGCGGCCTGTGGGGCGGCGAGTCGCCCGCTGAAGACCAGCGGCGCGCCGCCGACCCTGGCGACCGCCGCCGAGGCCCGCAGCCGCACCCAGCTCCGCACCTCGAGCTGGAGCGAGTGGCCGGCTGAGCGGGCCAGCGTCGGGCTTCCGTCGAAGGTCGCTGCCACCTCTCGGCTCGGGCCGGGAGCAAGGCGAGCCAAGAAGGTGCCGTTGGCACTGGTCCTCACGGTCGATACCCGGGCTGCGGCGGCGCCAGACGCGAAGCGCTCGACGATCCGCACCGGCGCATCTGCCATCGGCGTGCTCCTTCCGGTCGTGAGGCGGCCGCTTAGACGGACGCCGCGCCCCGGGGGAACGGTGTGCCGTAGGGCCCCGCCACCAAAGCTCGCGCGCAAGGTCGTGGTCGCCTTCAGCGGGTTGGAGAGGACCATCGCGGTCCCGTTCGACCGCTGCGTCGTGACCGCGGCGTTTCCCGCCGCGTCGTAGCCGGTCGCCTGGAACTCGTAGTCGCCGACGGGGTAGGCGTCTGAGTCCCAGCGCGCGCGCAGCTCGCCGGCTGCCGCCGCTGCCGGGGGCAGCGGCTCGAAGCGATCCCCCGAGCGGGCAGCCCGCACCCCGATCCAGCCCCGTGTGGGGTCCGGCCCCGAGAGTGAGTCGGCGATCCGTGCCCGCAGCAGGTCGGGGTCGCTCGGTCCCTGAGAGTTGGCGAAGGCGACGCTTGGCGGCCCGCGGTCGATCCGCACCCAGGCTGTCCGCGGCGCCCGGTTGGCGATGCCGTTGCTGTCGCCTCCGTCGTCGACGTTCCCGGCTGCGTCGCGCGCGTAGTAGGCCACCCGGTGGGCGCCTTCGTCGATCATCGTGGCGGCGGCGGATCCACCGGGCCCGATCGCCGGCACGCCCCCGTCGATACGGATCGCGGTGAACGGCGGCGCAGCGCTGCCGTTCGCAGCCATCCCCGACCCGGCATCGCTCGCGCTCGCGACCAGCCTGACCGCCTGGTTCACCCAGCCGGCAGGTGCTCCGGCCAGCCAGGTGACCGGGTCGGTTGTGTCGACGCGCAGCGTGGCCTGCCCGCTCTTAGCGGACTTCATTCCGGAGCCCGAGACCGCGACGGCATGCAGGTAGCTGATCCCCTCGGGCAGGGCGGGGATCGTCAGCGTGTTGTCTTCGATGCCCCCTCGCAGCGTGGTCTCGGCCTCGGCGCAGTGGCTCGGTTCGGCACAGGGGGTTCCCTCTGGCGCAGCGTCGATCGCCGTGGCATAGCCGCGAATCCCGGAGAGGGGCACCGGGCCCGGCGGATGACCCAGGTGAACCCGAAGCGGGAAGGCGGTGCGCCCGACCCAGCGCGGGATGGGCGGGAGCTCGATGTTGGCGGGCTTGGTGTCGTCGAAGCGAAGAGATGCGGTTGCCGCTGGCCCTTGCCCTCCAGCTGTGTCCTCGAGCCAGACTTCGGCGGTGTAGGTGCCTGGCACCTTCGGCACCGCTATGGCGGCGATTCCGTCGCTCACCCAGCCGATCCGGGTCTCGTCAGTGGCCGTTCCCCGCGGGTCGAGGATCCGGTAGTGAACCGCGGCAAGCGGCGGACCGCTGCCGGTTGAGGGGTTCGCCCACTCGAGTTGGAAGTGGTTCTCCGCCCGCCAGATGCCCTCACCGCCCGTCACCCGGAGGTCGAGAGGTCGCGGCGGGCTCGCGGTGGCCGGGGCAGCGATCGCCAACGCCGCCGCGAGTGCCGCCGCTGCAGCCAACGCCGCTCCGGCCCTCACGGGCCGAACTCCCCGGCGGCGCTGCCGCTGGAGGCGGTGGAAGGTTCGGCGGCTGGCGCCGGCGAGGGTTCCGGCGCATATTCGACGGCTCCCGTTGCCGCTGCTTCTGGTGCAGGCGCGGGGGGTTCCGGTTCCACGGCCACCGGCTGCGGCGGCGGTTGATGCGACTCCGGTTCGGGTGCCACCTGCGCCGGCGCATATTCGACGGGTGGGGGTTCGGACTCCTCCAGCACGCGCGTCGATACCCGCTCGATCTTCGCTTCGGCGGTGTGCCGCGGGGAGATGTCGAGTGGTGCCGGTGCAACCCCGGTCGCGACGCAGGCGGCGGCGCCGCCCACGGTCCCGGCGCAGACCGCCAGCAGCTTGGCGAGCGCGGCCATCCCGGCGCCGCGGCTGCCGCCCGCAGCAGCTGCTTGGGCGACCCCAGCGTCACCCGCCTCTCCCACTCCGGGAAGTCGCGAGTGCAGTCCGATCAGGAGCTCGTGGGCTCGCTCCATGAGCGAACGGGAGACCGGCAGTGCGGGCGCCAGCGCGGCGACGGCGGCGGGCGTTGTCCGGTAGGCCCGCATCGTCGCGCGGCAGGCCACGCAGGCGCGCAGGTGCTCGCGCACCGTGGCCTCGTCCTCCTCGCTCGCCTCGCCGTCGCAGTAGGTCGAGAGCAGCGGGCCCAGCTCGGCGCAGAGCGTGCCGTCCTCGCTGCGTGAGAGGAAGCGGCGAAAGCGCTCCCTCCCCTCCGCCAGGCAGCGGTTCACCTTGGTCTGGCTGAAGCCGGTGATCTCGCCGATCTCGGCGTAGGAGTAGCCGGCCCCGAGCAGGGTCAGCGATCGCAGCTCCGCCGGCTTCAGCGATCGCAGCGCCTCGCGGCTGCGGGCGATCTGCTCGTGTCTTTCCAGGCGCTCGCCCGGCCCGTCGCCCCCGGTGGCGATCCGCGCGATTGGGTCGCCTGTCTCATCTGCGTTGCCGCTGGTACCCAGCAGACGCTCCCGGTTGTGCCGGATCGCCAATGCCTCGTGCTTGACCACCGTCTTCGTCCAACGGATCAGCTCGCGCGGGCGATCGCTGGGCGCTTTGAGGAGCAGGATCTCCAGCCCCCGCTGGTAGGCGTCCTCGGCGTCCTCCGCGCAGAGCGAGTAGCGGCGCGCCGTCTGGCGCAGCTCGGCGTCCTCACGGGCGATCAGCTCGACCGCGGCCCGCTTGTACTTGGCTGTCGCGACATCCCCCGGCACTGGTTCAGCTCCCCTGCACGAACATGCCAGGGAGAGGCCGCAACGGGGGGGAGTTCTCCCCCCATCTGGACGGGTGGACGGTCGAAAAGCACGCTATTTGCGAACCGCAGCGTTTGCGGCGGCAGGCGTGTCTGAGCTTACGGGTCCATATGGCCCCAAAAACTCAGACACGTCCCCGAAGGGGCCATCTGTAGCATTCCCGCGGCGATGAGCACCTGCGTGATCACCGGCGGCGCCGGTTTCCTCGGTTCCCACCTCTGCGAGCACCTGCTCGGGAAGGGGCACCGGGTGATCTGCGTCGACAACCTCGAGACCGGCTCGCTGCAGAACATCGAGCACATTCGCGACGACGACTTCGACTTCCGTCACATCGACATCACCGAGCAGGTCGAGATCCCCGAGGCGGTCGACTTCGTCTACCACCTCGCCTCGCCGGCCAGCCCGATCGACTACCTGAGGCTGCCGCTGCACACGCTCAAAGTCGGCTCGCACGGCACCCACCACATGCTCGGCCTGGCCAAGTACAAGCGCGCCCGCTTCCTGCTCGCCTCGACCAGCGAGGTCTACGGCGACCCCAAGGTCCACCCTCAGGCGGAGGACTACTGGGGCCACGTCAACCCGATTGGGCCGCGCGGGGTCTACGACGAGGCGAAGCGCTACGCCGAGGCGCTGACGATGGCCTACCACCGCCAGCAGGGGGTCGACACCTCGATCGTGCGGATCTTCAACACCTACGGTCCGCGGATGCGCGCCCACGACGGGCGAGCGATCCCGACCTTCCTGCGGCAGGCCCTGAAGGACCAGAACCTGACCGTGTTCGGCGACGGCAGCCAGACCCGCAGCTTCTGTTACGTCGATGACCTCATCCGCGGCATCGTCGCCCTCGCCGAGTCCGACGTGCACACGCCGGTCAACGTCGGCAACCCGAACGAGTTCACCTTGCTGGAACTGGCCAAGGCCGTGATCGAGGTCACCGAGTCTCGCTCGGAGATCATCTACGAGCCACTTCCGGTCGACGACCCGCAGCAGCGCCAGCCGGACATCACCCGCGCCCGCGACCTGCTCGGCTGGGAGCCGCAGGTCGAGCTGAGCGATGGCCTGCGTCGCACGATCGAGCGGGCCGGCGTCGAGCGCCTGGCCGGCGCCTCGGACTAGCGCTGCCGCCGCGGCTCAATATCCTCCCGGGCGATGGCTAGCGACACCGAAAGGCCGGCGGCCGAGGAGATCCCGCGCACGATCGGGCCTCTGGTCGGTCCCGACGACGAGCGGATCTTCACCGACTCGGGGATCGAGATCGAGCGCCTCTACGACGAGGACGACGTCGCGCCCGGCCTCGAGCAGCGTCTCGGCGAGCCTGGCGAGCCCCCCTTCACCCGCGGCATCCACGAGGGGATGTACCGCGACCGGCTCTGGACCATGCGCCAGTACGCCGGCTTCGCCTCCCCCGAGGACACCAACGAGCGCTACCGCTACCTGATCGAGCACGGCTCGACCGGGCTCTCGATGGCCTTCGACCTGCCGACCCAGCTCGGCCGCGACTCCGACGACCCGCTCTGCGAAGGCGAGGTCGGCCGCACCGGCGTCCCGATCGACACGATCGAGGACATGCGGATCTGCTTCGACCAGATCCCCCTCGACGGCGTCTCGACTTCGATGACGATCAACGCCCCGGCGGCGATTCTGCTGCTGCTCTACGAGCTGGTCGGCGAGGAGCAGGGGGTGCCTTCCGAGAAGCTGCGTGGCACGGTCCAGAACGACGTGCTGAAGGAGTACATGGCGCGCGGCAACTACATCTACCCGCCGGCGCCGACGATGCGGCTGACCACCGACGTCTTCGAGTACTGCCGCGAGAACGTGCCGAAATGGAACACGATCTCGATCTCCGGCTACCACATCCGTGAGAAGGGCTGCTCGGCAGTGCAGGAGGTCGCCTTCACGCTCTCAAACGCGATCGCCTACGTCGAGGCGGCGCTCGATCGCGGACTCAAGATCGACGAGTTCGCGAACCGGCTCGCCTTCTTCTTCAACTGCCACAACAACGTCTTCCAGGAGGTCGCCAAGTTCCGCGCCGCGCGGCGGATGTGGGCAAAGATCGTCGCCGAGCGGTTCGGAGCGCAGGACCCCAACTCGATGAAGATCCGCTTTCACACCCAGACCGGCGGGGTGACGCTGCAGGCGCAGCAGCCCGAGGTCAACATCATCCGCGTCGCCCTGCAGGGCTTTGCCGCGGTCAGCGGCGGCACCCAGTCGCTGCACACCAACGGCTTCGACGAGGCGCTGGCGCTGCCGACCGAGCGCTCCGCCCGGATCGCCCTCCGCACCCAGCAGGTGCTCGCACACGAGTCCGGCGTCGCCGACACGGTCGACCCCTTCGCCGGCTCCTACTTCGTCGAGTCGTTGACCGATGAGATCGAGCTGCGCGCCTGGGAGCTGATCGGCAAGGTCGAGGAGATGGGCGGATCGGTCGAGGCGCTGGACTTCATGCAGAAGGAGATCGAGGAGTCGGCGCACTCCTACCACGAGCGCTACAAGAGCGGCCAGGACGTGATCGTGGGCGTCAACAAATACGTCACCGACCAGGTCGACGACGTCGACATCCTTCGCGTCGACCCCGAGTCCGAGCAGCGCCAGCTGGCGCGCCTGCGGGCGTTCAAGGAGCGCCGCGACGGGGCGGCGGTCGAGGTCAAGCTCGAGGCGCTGCGCGACGTCGCCCGCGGCGAGGGCAACCTCCTGCACCCAATCCGCGAGGCGCTCGCCGCCGACGCCTCGATCGGCGAGGTCTGCGGCGCGATGCGCGACGTCTTCGGCGAGTACCGCGGCGGCGCCTTCTTCTAGGCCGCCATCGGCTGAACGGTTCGTTTCAGGCAGAGCAGGCGGCAGGAGGGGCCGGGTCGCGGTGGAAGCCAGCTTCCGATGATCGAGGCATCGCG
>DATIPC010000076.1:0-4590 GCA_035472395.1 Solirubrobacterales bacterium | reverse complement strand
CCACCCGAATCTGACCACGAAACCGCTCTGGAGTTGTTAAGGCCCTGGAAAACAGATGTTTTGCTCGCGTGAATGAATCGCCACCCGTGGACCGCGGTCAGTCGAGCGGGCCGGGGAGGAGCGCCCCGAGCACACGCGGATGGCCGTCGATCACCGGCGTGTCGATGAGCTCGAAGCCCTCGAAGCCCGCATGGCGAGCCATCGCGTCCAAGCCCGCGGGGGTGAAGCCCCAGTACACGAAGTCATCACGGGCGTAGACCTCTCCCGGCACGGGGATGTGAACGGTCGCGGAATCGAAAGCCCGATCCGCCGCCCCGTGGGTCTCGAGCAGCACCCGTCCGCCGGCCGCGAGGCGCCGGCGAATGATCTTCAGCAGCCCCAGCGGGTTCTCCACCCGGTGCAGGATCCCGAAGCAGAAGATGAAGTCGAACGTCTCCTCGAGCTCGTCCAGATCGAATGCGTCGATGCGTTGGTAGTCGACCTCGGAGTCGAGTAGCTCCTGGATCGCGGCGAACCCCTCGCCTCCCTGCAAATCGACACCCCAGCGCGAGCTGACCCATTCCCTGTACTGCTCGTTGTCGACTGCAACGACCCGCCCAGCCCCGCGCGCCTCCGCGAGGAACGCATAGAAGCCGTCGAAGGTGCCGATGTCGAGCACGCTCATGCCGCCAAAATCCTCGGGCAAGGCAGGGACCCGGTAGCGGTGATCACGGGCGACGCCGTGGGTGTAGAGCTCCCTGGAGCGGTCGAGCGAGAACGTGTGAAACCAGAGTGGCACCCGATCAAGGACGGCTGCGGCCGTCGCCGGATCCGTCTCGATCTGGATCAGATCGGCCACCTGACGCTCTGCGGCAGTTGGTTCGGGAGGGGCTTCCAGGGGTGTCAGACGCTCGGCGGCATCGGTCAGGCTCTTGATGGCGCTGTCCTCCGATTCCTGCGGCTCGGAATCCCCCTGCTGGGACATGAGATCGTCGTTTGGCGTGATGTTGTCTCCTATGGTCGTTCGCCTCCGACACTATCGGTGTCTCGTTGAGGCTCAACTCTGTTTCTCATGCGGATGCCCACCGGCGGCTGAGGTCGCCTTGTGAGATGCCCTTCTCGAACAGACCTCCTTCATCCGAGCGTTGAACGCCTTGCTTGCCTTCTTGGGTCTTCATCCAGCCGTCGGGCCATTTGAGGAAGCGTTGCTGTTCCTGATCAGGCGTAAGCCCTCATGGGATCAGTTGGGATTAGGCGGAGTTGGAATTCCGAGCTGGCGACAGATAGCGCGAGCGAGGCCCGGCCCCGATCTCCTTGTGACGGGGCAGGGCGGAGACTTGATCTCCCGAGCCGCGCCACTTGGCGTGCTTAGAGCCGCCGATCTCGCGGCAGCCGTGGGCGCGGAGATGTCGTTCGAGGTCGCGGCGCTTCACGCTGCGGCAGTAACCGCAGGTGCCCGCGATCTGCCTCTGGCGTCTCGCCAGCAAGCTCCTCGTCGGGCGCCAGCACCGTGCGTAGCGCGTCGAGAGCGTTTTCCCGCGCTTCCTCGCGGGTTCGGCCTTGGCTCATTGCGCCAGGAACCTCGAGGACACGCGCGACGATCCAGCCCTTCTCGTCGGGGTTGTCAAAGGAAATCGTGAAGTCGACAGATGCAGCAGCCATGCGAGAACGGTAGCGCGTGCCGCCGGTTGAGGCGGAAAACTGAGCTGAACCAGATCGAAGGCAAACGGCTTGCCAGAGGCAATTCTCAGTCCGGAAACCGGGGTTCGAATCCCCGTAGCGGTACCTCAGATCCAGAGCCAAATCGCCGCCCGGGAGGCGGGCGTCCCTCGTTCTCGGGTCAAGGTGTGGGCCAAGGGGATGACGCCCGGGTGCCGCTTTCCTCCTCTAGCCTGGCACCGGAGCCCCGGCTGGGGCCAGGACGACCTCAAAGACGCCAACGCAAGGGGTCTGCGGCGATGCCCAAGGGGGCGCGAATCACCATTGCCGTTGGAGCGCGGCCGATCTATCCTTGATTCGTATAAGGCAACGAGAGGAATGGCCACGCGCTCAACTACGGCCATACGTTCCGTGCAATCCGGCCCTCCCGCACATGGGATAGGCGCTCCGCGGCCTCGGTTGCGAGTCCTGTTCCACCGCTCTGGGTTCGACCGCAAACTTGTCGAGGGCGAGGAAGCCGAGGGAGCGCCGGAGCTTCGGTTGCGCTCACGCCAGCTCGCGGACGGGGCCGAACGCCGGCGGCTTGCCGGCTGCCTTAGGAAGCTCCTAGAAGAGGCCGAGGACGTGCGCAAGCCCGCGCCACTTAGTCCGGCCCTCCCGATCCAGCGGGAAGTGGTCTTGATTTGGCGTGAGTCGATCATCGCGATCGCCCGACCGGCTCGACCAGCCGACGCAAATCGACGCCGCCAGGATGGCACGCCTTCGGCTCTCCTCACCGATGGAGCCGGGCCGCTCTTCAGCCCCACCTCGGAATACCTGATGGCAGACGTACTGCCACGGATCGAGGAAGACCTAGATCCCGATCAAGGAGCACGAACATGAAGATGATTCGGCTTTCAATCCTGTTTGTCGCGGTTGCCGCGACTCTCTCCCTCGCGCTCGTCGCGCCGGCAGCAGGCAGCGCTAGGGCAACGAAGGCGACGGTGATACATGTCGTCGAGCGAGCAACCACGGACGCCGTCACGAACGGGGACCCGGTCAATGACAAGCTGGGCAACGTTCTGACCTTCGCAAACAAGGTTTACAACAGCGCCAACAAGCGCCAGGTGGGCTCGGACCAGGGCTACTGCATCCGAACTGTTGTCGGCAAGGCCTGGGAGTGCAACTGGACGACGTTCCTCAAATCAGGCTCGATCACCGTCGAGGGCAAATTCTCGGACACCGGCAACACCGTGCTCGCTATCACCGGCGGAACCGGGGCATACGCGACCGCCCGAGGCGAGATGGATCTCAAGTACCACAACAAGAAAGGGACCGCCTTTGACTTCGTCTTCCACCTGATGTAGCAATGGCCTCGATACAGCTGCGGAAGAGCCCAGCCTGATCCACGCACGAGGGCCCGGGCCGACGAGCGCTCAGGCCTTGCTCACCGGCAGCGACGGTGATTCGAACATCATCTTGCCCCAGGTCGCTCTAAAAGGGCGAGGTTCAACGCTGCTTCCACCGGGAAGACGATCACTCCGATACGGCCAGGATGCAGCTAGCGGTACTCAATCGAGCCTTGGATCGCGGGATCCTGCAGCCGTCTGGGGCATAGCGCGCGTTGGCGTGAGTCCAAACCGGCCGGGTTGCGGTGAAGCGAAGTAGCATCCTCCCCATCGTGGCGATAGGACCCTCGGGACGTTGACCTCCCAAACCCCAGTTGCCCCGCTGCTGCTGGTCGAGGACAATCGGTCCCAGGCGCTGATCATGGAGCGGATGCTTCAGGAAGGTAGCGCCGAGTTCGAGGTCGTTCACGTGGGGACACTGAGGGAGGCGAAGGAGTACCTCGAGACCTCCCGGGTCGCCTGCATCCTGCTCGATCTGACTTTGCCCGACGCCGATCGGCTCGACGGTCTGATGGAGATCAAGAACGTCGCGCCCGAGGCTCCGGTTGTGGTTGTGACGGCCGACAACGATGCCGGGCGCGGGATCAAGGCAGTCCAGTCCGGCGCCCAGGACTATTTGATGAAGGGTCAGATGGACAGCGCCCAGCTCTGCCGCTCGGTCGGCTTTGCGATCGAGCGGGGTCGTTCGGAACAGCAACTTGCCCACCGCGCCCTGCACGACGCGCTCACCGGTCTGCCCAATCGCGTGCTCCTACTGGATCGGCTCACCTATGCGCTGGCCCAAAACCAGCGTCAGGAGTCGTTGGTCGGAATTTTCTTCCTCGACCTTGACGGTTTCAAGGGCGTAAACGATCGGCTCGGCCATTTGGCGGGAGACGCACTCTTGCGGGCGATGGCCGGACGCCTGCTCGCCTGGGTTCGGCCCGGCGACACTGTCAGCCGCTTCGGCGGCGACGAGTTCACGGTTCTGGTTCGGGAAGTGGGAGGAGCGGAGGAGGCGGCCCAGATTGCGGAGCGGCTGACCGAGGCCGTGCGCAGCGCCGTCAGCCTCGAGGGGGAGGAGGTTTCCTTGACGCCCAGCATCGGGATCGCTCTCGGCCGTAGCGACCAGAAGCCGGAGGATCTGCTCGAGCAAGCCGACAAGGCGATGTACTCGGCAAAGCGGCGTGCGGATGCCACATACGAGATTGCCGGGCGCGGATAGCTCGAACGTCGGTCCGCAATTTGACTGCATTCAGATGCGACGTCGGGGGCCGCGACTAGGATCGCGGCCTCTTGGACATGCGACTTCAGGGCCCCGCAAAGCGGATCGCCATTGCGGTGACCGCACTGGTGATCTTGGTGGCCGTTGCCGTCGGTATCGCTGTCTGGCGCTATGGGGCGGCGAACGACGCCAACAAGGAAGCGCTGGTGCTCGCCGAAGCCCAGTTCTACGCCCAGCAGGTCCGCACCGACATAACCGACGAGGGCGGGATCGCCGACGCCTACGCCAGCGACGAGGACCCGGCTGACCTGGTCGACTTGGCCAAGGTCAAGAAGAGCCTCGCCAAGGCCCTCGATTTGC
>DATIPC010000075.1:0-4346 GCA_035472395.1 Solirubrobacterales bacterium | reverse complement strand
ATCGAGGACCCGATCGAGTTCCTGCACCAGCACAAGCGCTCGATCGTCAACCAGCGCGAGGTCGGCTCAGATACGCCCGACTTCGCACTCGGCCTGCGCGCCGCCCTGCGCGAGGACCCCGACGTGATCCTGGTCGGCGAGATGCGCGACCTGGAGACGATCTCCACGGCGCTGACCGCGGCCGAGACCGGCCACCTCGTCTTCGCCACCCTGCACACCCAGTCGACCGCCCAGACCGTCGACCGGATCATCGACGTCTTCCCGCCCCAGCAGCAGGGGCAGGTGCGCACCCAGCTTTCGATCGCCCTGCAAGGGATCGTCACCCAGCAGCTGCTGCCGACGGCTGACGGGATGAGCCGGGTGGTCGCCACCGAGGTGCTGGTCCCGACCCCGGCGATCCGCAATCTGATCCGCGAGGGGAAGACGCACCAGATCTACGCTGCGGTGCAAACCTCGGGCGCGGTAGGCATGCAGACGATGGACGCCGACCTGGCGCGGCTGGTGCGGGCGGGGAAGATCACCCGTGCGCTGGCCGAACAGCGCGCCTCGGTCCCGGAGGAGCTCAAGCGGCTGCTTGGCTCGGAGGCCATTCCGACCGCCGCGATGCAGGGCGACGGATTTGCGCAAGCTCCTCCGGGGCAACCCGTCTATACCTCGGGGGCCTAGCCGATGGCGGCGGCAAGCACCTTCGCGTTCCGGGCGATGGACGTCGCCGGAGCCGCCACCGCCGGCGAGCTCGAGGCCCAGTCCAAGGCGCAGGTCACCGAGCAGCTGCGCCAGCGCGGCCTGATCGTCCTCGACGTCAGCGAGAAGAAGGCGCCATTCGCGCTCGAGGATCTCTTCAACCGCTGGCAGAAGGTCGATGTGCGCGAGCTGGCTGTCTTCTCCCGCCAGTTCGCGACCCTGGTGGCCTCGGGGATGCCGATGCTGCGCACCCTGCACACGCTCGAGGAACAGACCCAGGACGAAAAGATCAAGAAGGCGGTGGCCGGGGTACGGGCCGATGTCGAGGCCGGCAGCACGCTGGAGCAGGCGATGCAGCGCCACCCTGAAGTGTTCGATCGCCTCTACCGGGCAATGGTTCGCTCCGGAGAGGAGTCGGGCCGCTTGGAGGACTCGCTCGACCGGGTTGCCTACCAAGTGGAGAAAGCCGATGCGCTTCGTCGCCAGGTCAAATCGGCGATGATGTATCCGATTTTGGTCTTCGGCTTTGCGGCGTTGGCTCTGGTCGGGGTGGTCGTCCTTGTCATCCCGGTCTTCGCCGGCATCTTCAAAGAACTCGCCGCAGAACACCCGGGGGAAAGCTCGGCGCTGCCGATACCGACCCAGATATGCGTCACCGCATCCGAAGCTCTCACCGGCTATTGGTTCATCATCATCCCGGCGTTGGCGGGGCTTACCGTCGGCTTCTTTCAGTGGAAGAAGACCAAACGCGGCAAGGAGATGTGGGACCGCTTCAAACTGCGCCTCCCGGCTCAGATCGGCGACGTGATCCAGAAGGTGGCGCTGGCACGCTGGTCGCGTACTTTCGCCGGCGCGGTCTCGGCCGGCGTGCCGATGCTGCAGGCGATCAAACTGACTGGCGAAACGGCTGGCAACGTCGTCATCGAGCGGGCGATGGAGGACCTCTATGCGGCGGCCAAGCGCGGCGGATCGCTGGCCGGGCCGATCGAACGCGACCCGATCTTCCCGCCGATGGTCGGCCACATGATCGCCGTCGGTGAGGAAACCGGCCAGCTCGAACACATGCTGGCCAAGATCGCCGACTTCTACGAAACCGAGGTCGACGCCAAGGTAAAAGCCCTGACCTCGCTGATCGAGCCGCTTATGATCGTCTTCGTTGGCGGAGCAGTCGGGTTCATCGTGATCGCGATGTACCTGCCGATGTTCAGCCTCTACGAAAAGATTCGCTGAGCCACAACTTTCAAGTCGCTTTCTGCTTTGTAAGTTAAGCTTGTAACCTTACAAAGCTGATTCAGCAGCGAAAGGTTGTGCGGGTGGTGGTTGACGAGCAAGGAATCGCGAAGTCCACGTTCGGGCGCCATGTCGACTGCTTCTGGGACCCCAACCCGGCGGGGCAGGGAAAGCGGGCAAGGCGCGGTGGTCGCTACCGCGCATTTGTCCCCGATCCAATCGCGGGCAGAGGCTTCCTGCTCGACTCTGGGGCGAGCGCCGCGTTGCATCAGGCGACGAAAGCGCTCGAGCGGCTTCAGCACGCTCCGACTCGAGTGGCCACGCTGGGCGCCGTCGCGCAGAATCTGCTGCGCTCGGAGAGCGTTGCCTCGTCACGAATTGAGGGCGTGCTCATCTCGCACAAGAGATTGGCCCGCGCGGCCCATCTGAATCCGGGCAAGCGGCGTGGGGATAGTCGCGCGGCCGAGGTTCTCGGGAACGTGGATGCGATGAAGCGCGCGATCGCGGTGGGGGCTGGATCCAAGCCGATCACGGTTGCCGATTTGCTCGAGATCCACCGACTCTTGTTGTGCTTCACCGACGACAGAGGGATCGCCGGAGTCGTGCGAACGTCGCAGAACTGGATTGGAGGAAACGACTACAACCCGATCGGCGCAGCTTTCGTGCCGCCGCCCCCGGAGCATGTGCCGAGCCTTCTCGAGGATCTCTGCCAGTTCATCGAGCGCGACGACCTGCCGCCGATCGTCCAGGCGGCGATTGCCCATGCGCAGTTCGAGACCATCCACCCGTTTGCGGATGGCAACGGCCGGATCGGGAGGGCTCTGATCTATGCGATTTTGCGTCGTCGTGGCGAGGTGACGAGGTACATCCCGCCGATCAGTCTCATGCTTGCCAGCACTCCCAAGGCCTATATAGGTGGACTGACTGCCTACAGAGAGGGCGACGCCGACGATTGGTGCGAGTCGTTTGCCGTCCAGACCGCGCGAGCGGCCCAAGAGGCCGAGCGGCTCGCCGCGGCGATCGAGGATCTGGAGGAGAGTTGGCTCGAACGCGCCGGGCGGCCACGTCAGGGCTCGGCAGCAAGGCGGTTGATCGGCGCCTTGCCGGAGCAGCCGGTCTTCGACGCCGCGATCGCCCAGAACCTGAGCGGTAGATCGCACGTGGCTGTGAACAATGCCCTGCGACAGCTGGAGGAGGCCGGAATCCTGCGTCGGCTCAACGAGCGCAAGTGGGGGCGCGCCTGGGAGTGCGACGAGCTGCTCCAGCTGGTCGAAGAGTTCGAGGAATCGGTCACCGCGGCGCGATAGGAAGACGAAGTGCTACGGTGACGCACATGAACAAGGTTGGTGTGCGTGAGCTGCGCCAGAACCTCTCCCGGTATTTGGCTGAGGTGAAGGAGGGAGAGAGCTTTGTGGTGACCGAGCGGGGGAGGGAGGTCGCGCGGCTGTTGCCGTCCGGCCCGGCCGATTCGCCGTTGGCGCGGCTTGTCGCCGAGCGCGGGGCGACGATGCCACGCCGCGACCTCCTCGCACTAGCCGAGGGCTCACGGCTTCCGCCGGCCGAGGGCCCACCCGTAGAGCAGGTGCTTGACGAACTCCGTGAGGAGCGGTTGTAGCGTCCCGGCGTCTCGCATATCTGGACAGCTCGGCTTACGCCAAGCTCGTGCTTGAGCAGAGCGGGCACATCGGCCTGCGGCGGGAGTTGGCCGAGTGGTCGGGCTATGTATCCAGCACCCTGCTTGCCGTTGAGGCGATACGGGCGTGCGCACGCTATGGGGCTGCGTATGCAAACGAGGCACGCGCTTGGCTCGAGGGCATCGCGTTGCTTGCGATGGACGACCCTGTGCTTGACGAGGCAACATCGCTGGAGCCCCCCGCCCTGCGCAGCCTTGATGTTCTCCACCTCGCCACGGCGCTCAGCATCCGCGATGACCTAGGCGCTTTCTTCACCTACGACAAGCGCCTGGCAGAGGTTGCAAGCGATTGCGGCCTCAACGTCATCCGGCCTTCCTGACCGAGCCTTACTCGTTGTCTGAGCGATGGTCAGTGGTTGATCGAGGGGCCGAGTTTCCATGAAGATCCGCTGAGCTGGCTAGGAACTCGGCTATTTGGCCAGCGAATTTGCGCAGTATACCCTGCGCAATCTATTGTCGTTCCGGCAAAGTAACTTCGGTATCTCAAAGTCCGAGGAGGAACGCCTTGTCTTCGTCTCGCTCAGCCCAGGTCTTGTCATCTGTACGCGCCTGTGTCGTAACCGCCCTCGTGCTCTTGGCGGGCCTCGCTATCGTGCCTGGCGTCGCACTAGCCACGCCCCTCCCAGCGACGATTGGCGAAAACATGACGCTGACTGCGGCCGGCGGCCCGTATATCGGCAGTTCTACGATGGTTTCCTCTGGCGTGACCGTCACTGCGGAACCGGGAGCTTTGGTCAAG
>DATIPC010000074.1:0-22722 GCA_035472395.1 Solirubrobacterales bacterium | reverse complement strand
CGATGCCCTTCCTCGAGGGATCGTTCGACCTCGTCATCAGCCGCTTCGCCGTGCACCACTTCCCCGAGCCCGCCCCGGTGCTCGCCGAGATGACCCGCGTCTGCCGCCCCAGCGGCAGGGTCGCGATCGTCGACATGGTCGTTGCCGAACCCGAGCGCGCCGACGATTACAACCACCGCGAGCGGCTGCGCGACCCCTCCCATACCCGCGCCCTCACCGCCGACGAGCTCGGCGATGCGATGCGAGCGGCCGGGCTGGAGATCGTCCACTTCGTCGAGCGCGAGCGGCCGCTGCCTCTGCAGCGCTGGCTCGCCCAGACCCAACCCCCAGAGGAGGTCTCCTCGAAGCTGCGGGGGGAGCTGGAGGCCGAGCTTGCGGGGGGAGCGCCAACCGGGATGCGCCCGCACCTTGAGGCGGGCGAACTCCACTTCACCCAGAGGTGGGCGATCGCAGTGGGTAGACCCGCCGCCGATGGCTAGCGGCGGCGGGAGGCGCTAGAAGACCAGACGATCGCGGCCGTTGCCCTTGGCCTCGTGGAGGGCGGTGGCGACGCGCTCGAGCAGGTCCTCGGCGCTCTCGGTGAAATCCCAGCAGGCGAGGCCCGCGGAGCAGGTCTGCCCGTCGACGGTCGCCGCCCGCAGTCGTTCGATCGTCAGGGCCGCCTGTTCGAGCGGACAGTCCGGGAGGAGGACGAGGAACTCCTCGCCGCCGAAGCGGACGATGGCGTCTTCCCCCCTCAGCTCCGCGTCCCAGGCCAGGGCGCAATCGCGCAGCATGATGTCGCCGGCGGGATGGCCATGGGCGTCGTTGTAGGCCTTGAAGTAGTCGATGTCGATGATCGCGAGGCAGAGCGGCGCGAAGGCCCGACGGGCCCGCGCCATCTCGCGCGGGAGCTGCTCGTCGAGCGTACGACGGTTCGGCAGTCCGGTCAGGGCATCGCTGCCGGCGAGGAGCTTGACCTCAGCCAGGAGCTCGTCGCGTTCGGACTCGATCCGCTTCAACTCGGTGACGTCTGTCGCGCGGGCGTAGATCAGCGACTTGTCGGCGCCGAGCGTCGAGCTCCAACGCAGCCAGTGCCAGCTGCCGTCCTTGGCCAGGTAGCGGTTCTCGAAGCCCACCTTCTCCCTGCCGTCGAAGAGGAAGGCTGTTTCGGCTTCGGTCAGCTTGCGGTCGTCGGGGTGGACGAGCTCGATGAAGGGCTGCGCGCGCAGCTCCTCGCTGCCGTAGCCGAGGCTGCGCTCCCAGGCGGAGTTCAGCTCGACCAGATAGCCGTCCATGCTTGCCGTGCAGAGCAGGTCGCCGGAGAGGTCGAAGAGCCGCCGCAGCGCCTTGCTCTGATTTGTCTTCCGCCAGATCACCTCCAACCATCGGCGGGGAAGGGGCGGGCTTTAGCCGCGCATGGTTTTGATGAAAAGCCGGGTCAGGTCTCGCGCCGCCCCAGCAGCGATCGCACGTCGCCTCAGGGGTTGTTCCGTTGGAACGTGACCAGCAGCTCGACGAAGTCCCCGTAGAGATCCTGGCGCACCGCGTCGGGGCTGACCAGCGCTTCCACCGCGAGGCCGATGCCGAGCGCGCGCAGGACGAGGGCGAGGTCGTCCGGCGGCAGCATCAGCTCGGCTCCTGCCTCGCGCTGGTAGGCGGCGATGTAGCGGGAGACCGCCTCGCGCAGCGAAGCCGAGCGGGTGCCGAAGCGGCCAGCCAGATCGGGATCGCGGCCGGCGTGGGCGATGAACTCCATGTGGAGGACGAAGGACCCGCGGTCCCTGGCGAAGCGCTCCATCCACTGGTCGGCGAGCGCCCGGGCGCGCAGCTCGAGCGGAGCGTCCTCGGCGAGGTCGAGCTGCGTCGCCGCCAGCTCCCGCGCCCGCTCCGCCATGTACTCCTCGAAGACGGCAAGGAAGAGGTCGGCCTTGCCGTCGAAGTTGGAGTAGACGGCGCCGTGGGAGTAGCCAGCCTGCTCAGCGATCTCCTCGACCGAGGCGCCGTCGTAGCCGCGCCGGGCGAAGACCCTGGCGCCGGTGGCGAGCAGCTCGGCCCTGGTGCGGGCCTGCTTCTCGGCGCGGGTCTCCCTCTTCGGCTTGGCTTTCATTCAGATTGGAATTGCAACTCGAATGATGATACTAATCTCAATGTGAGCGCAGCGCTGCCACGCCTTTTCATCGCCGCCAGCAGCAGGCGCGGCCTCTTGATCCTCGCCGCCGCAACGCTCCTCTCCGGTGCCGCGATGCTGCCGGCGATGAAGACGATGGCCGACCACGGCGCCTCGCTGATCGCCTTCGAGTCGGCCGGCAGCGTCGCCCGCAGCCAGGAGATCGTCGCCGAGTGGGGCGCAACGGGAAAGGACGCGATGTGGTGGCAGCTGGCGCTCGATCTGCCGTTCCTGATCGGCTACGGCCTCTTCCTCGCCGGCGCCTGCACCGCGGTTGCGCGACGGGCTCACCGGGCCGGCAGGCCTCGGCTGGAGCAGGTCGCAGCGGTGATTGCCTGGCTCGGTCCGCTGGCCGCGACCGCCGATTTCCTCCAGAACGTCTCGCTCGCCTTCGTTCTCAACGGCCACGTGGCGCAGCCGTGGCCGCGGATCTCGGCGGTCGCGGGCGTGGTCACGACGCCGCTCATCCTCACCGCGGCGCTGTTCGCGCTCGGCGGCACGTTCGCGACCCGGCGCTTGCGAGAGCCAGTCGAGGCTCGGTGAGGCTTCCGCTGTGAGAAATGTGTCCTATGGAGACATAACTAACAGCGGAACGAGTGAGCCGCTGCAGATGCTCGCTCGCTGGCTCGACGAAGCCCGCGATGCCAAGGTGCCGGCCCCCGCGGCGATGACGCTGGCGACCGTGAGCGCCGACGGTCGGCCCTCCGCTCGTATGGTGTCGTTGAAGCGACTCGAGCCTGGCGCGCTCGTCTTCACCACCGGCCTCTGGACCCGCAAGGTCGCCGAGCTGCGCGCCAACCCACGGGTGGCGGCGGTGTTCCACTGGCCGGCGCTCGGCCGCCAGGCCCGGATCGAGGGGCAGGCGGAGATCGCCGAGCGCGAGCTGGCCGAGGAGCTGTTCGCGTCGCGCCCCCGCAGCCACCAGCTGCAGGCGCTGGTCTCCCGCCAGGGCGATGAGATCGACGACCTCGGGCCGCTGCGCGAGCGACTCGGCGCTCTCAAGTCCGAGCCGGATCGCCCCGTCCCCTGCCCACCCGACTGGGGCGCCGTCCGCGTCATCCCGGACGCGATCGAGCTCTGGATCGAGGCTGCCGACCGCCTTCACGAGCGGCTGCTGTACAAGGCGGCTGCCGACGAGTGGCGTCGCTCGCGCCTCGCGCCGTAGGGCTCAGCCTGGCGCGCCGGCGCGCTCGAGCTCCAGGGCGATCGCCGCGGCCGCCGCGGCACCGGCGACCTCGACCGGCTCGGTGCTGCGCAGGGCGCGGCTGAGGACGAAGGCTCCCTCGAGCCCGGCGAGCATCTCGATCACCAGCTCGCGGGCGCGGGGGCGCGGGACCCCGCCGGCGACGAAACGCTCGACCCCGCCGGCGATCCAGGCGTTGAACACGTCCGCGCATGCTTCACGCAGCTCATCGTTGGTGCTCGAGACCTCGAGCGCGACGGTGGCGATCGGGCAGGCGTCGGCGTAGTCGGTCTCGCGCAGGGTCTCGGCGGCGCCAGCGAAGAAGTCGCGGGCGCCGGTGACGAGATCGACGTCGGGACCGACGAACTCGCCGAGGAGCAGCCCGTAGAGCGCGCCCGAGCGCCTGATCGTCTCGCCGCCAAGCTCCTCCTTCCCCCCCGGGAAGAAGTGGTAAAGGGACCCGAACGGCGCCCCCGCCTCTTCGACGATCTGCTTGACCCCGGTGCCCATATAGCCCTGGCGGCGGAACAGCTCCCCGCTCGCGTCGAGAATCCGCTCCTTCGTATCGCTCGCCATCCGCCCTCCTCATCAACCGTTGCCCGGGAGCCAATGGTAGTGTGCGAGTTACTAGAGCGATCTATCAAATAAAGCGAGGCGGACATGGCAGAAGTCGAGCTGTCGGCGGGAACGATCGAGTACGAGGACAGCGGCGGCAAGGGGCCGGTCGTGGTGCTCGTGCACGGCCTCGCGATGGACGGTCGCCAGTGGCGCAAGGTCGTCGCCGAGCTGGGCCCCGACTACCGCTGCGTCCTGCCGGTCCTGCCGATGGGTGCGCACCGTCAGCCGATGCGCCCCGATGCCGACCTCTCGCTGCGCGGCATGGGTCGCATCCTCGCCGAGTTCCTCGAGAAGCTGGACCTGCACGACGTGACGCTCTGCTTCAACGACTGGTGCGGCGCCCAGGTGATGCTTGCCGATAGGCAGATGGACCGGGTCGGGCGGCTCGCTCTCGTCTCCTGCGAGGCCTTCGACAACTACCCGCCGGGCCTCGCAGGCCACGCCGCCTGGCTCTCGGCCAAGATCCCCGGCGGCGTCCCCTTGATGCGTCAGGTCCTGCTCCGCCCCCGCCTGCGCCGGCTGCCGTTCGTCTTCGGCCAGATGACCAAGCGCGGCATCCCCGACGATCTGATGCGCGACTGGCTGGAGCCGCTGAAGCGGGTGGAGATCCGCCGCGACTTCCGCAAGTACGTCGGCGCGGCGATGAAGGGGCGACACGACCTCCTAGCCGCGACGCCGGCGCTGGAATCCTTCGACAGCCCGGTGCTCGTCGTCTGGGACCTCGAGGGCCCGATGATGCCCAACGAGCACGGCCGGCGCCTGGCCGAGGCCTTCCCCAACAGCCATCTGGTCGAGCTGGCCGACTGCTATACGCTGATCCCCGAGGACCAGCCGTCCGAGCTGGCCGAAAGCATGCGGGAGTGGCTCGCGAGCAAAGGGGCGAAGTGACCGACTACTCGGACCTGCGGGCGCTGTTCGTCAACTGCACGCTGAAGCGCAGCCCCGAGGTTTCCAACACCCAGGGCCTGATGGACATCTCGATGGAGATCATGCGCCGCAACGGCGTCGCCGTCGAGTCCATCCGCGCGGTCGATCGCGAGATCGCGACCGGCGTCTGGCCCGACATGACCGAGCACGGCTGGGAGCGGGACGAGTGGCCGCAGATCTTCGAGCAGGTGATGGCGGCGGACATCCTCGTCCTTGGCATGTCGATCTGGCTGGGCGAGAAGTCATCGGTCGCCACCCAGATCGTCGAGCGCCTCTACGGCAACTCGCACCTGCTCAACGACGCCGGCCAGTACGCCTACTACGGGCGGGTCGGCGGCTGCCTCGTGACCGGCAACGAGGACGGCGTCAAGCACTGCGCGATGAACGTCCTCTACTCGCTGCAGCACCTCGGCTACACGATCCCGCCGCAGGCCGACTCCGGCTGGATCGGCGAGGCCGGGCCGGGCCCGTCATACCTGGACGAGGGATCGGGCGGGCCGGAGAACGACTTCACCAACCGCAACACCACCTTCGCCGCCTGGAACATGCTCCACTTGGCGCGGATCCTCAAGGACGCCGGGGGCATCCCCGCGCACGGCAACCAGCGCACCGAGTGGGACGCGGGCTGCCGCACCGACTTTCCGAACCCCGAGCACAGGTGAGATAGCGCGAAGTACGGGATAAACGTCCGCGGCTGACGCCGGCCCTGTTGCGGCTCATTCCGTAAGCGCCTAAGGTGGCGCGCAGGACACTTCGATCGAGGGAGAGTTGCGAATGAGACGTGTTGGGAAGCTGCTGTTGGGTTCGGGAGTCCTCGGGCTCCTCGTGGTCGGACTGATCGCCGCCCCGGGCGCATCGGCGGCGAGCTGCAAGAGGGCGGCCGACATCGAGGCGATCGTCGACGACTCGGGCTCGATGGAAATCACCGACCCGAGCCGTCTGCGGGTACAGGCGATGAACCTGCTGATCGACACGCTCAACCCGAACACGCAGCTCGGCGCGGTCGAGTTCGGCTCCGGGCTTGAAATCCCCGGGATCATCTCGACCCCTCCCGCCGACACGGTCTTCCCGCCGGAGCCGGTCGGGGCGAACGCGGCCGCGATGCGCAGCTCCCTCGACAGCGTGATCAAAGCCGACAACGGCGCCACCGACTACAACGGCGCCTTCGCCAAGTCCGACGCCGACAATCCCAACGCCGACGCCCGCATCTTCCTCACCGACGGCGGCCACGACGTCGGCACCTACAACGAAGCGCACCTGGCCCACAAAGTCCCCACCTACGTGATCGGCTTCGGCTCCGGGCTCTCAACCGGCGAAGACCAAGCGCGGTTGAAAAAGATCGCCAGCGACACCGGCGGCAAATACTTCCCCGCCCAGGACTCGAGCCAGCTGCAATCGGTGATGAACAGCATCGGCGCCGCGCTCACCTGCCAGACCCCGCCGCAACTGTTCACCGACGTCCTCAAACAGGGCCAGAGCAAGCCGCACAGCGTCACGGTCGGCGCCGCGACCAAGACGCTCCAGATCACCCTCACCTGGTCCAGCCCACTCGACAAATTCAAGGTCTCGGGGCTGCGGCTGGTCGGCAAGAACGGCCTTCTCGCCGTCGCCTCGCGCGCCCCAGGCAAGCTGACGGTGACGAAATCGCCGAGCTCCACCTTCACCATCCTCAAAGTCTCCGGGCTGAGGAAAGGGACGCTTCACTTCAGCGTGAAGGCAGCCAAGGTCGCCTCCGGCGCGCCACAGGCAACCCTGACCACGCAGGTAGGCCAGAGCACGCACAAATAGTGGGGCACGAGGTTCACGTTTTGCCCCTCACAGGGGCTCAACGTGAACCTCGTCCGCGGGCCTACCGCGCCGCGGGCTCGTAGGTGAGGAGGGCGATGCCGTCGCCCAACGTGCGGGAGCCGATCAGCTTCAGCGGCTTCTTTCCACTGACATCGCCGAAGAGGCGCTTGCCGGAACCGAGCAGGACCGGGAAGACCATCAGGCGCAGCTCATCGACGAGGTCGTGCTCGACCAGTGCCTGCACCAGCCGGGCGCTGCCGGCGACCAGGATCACCCCCGCGACCTCGTCCTTCAGCCTCGTCACCTCCTCCACCACGTCGCCCCTCAGCACGGTCGAGTTGTTCCACTCGGCCTCCCCCAGGGTCGAGGAGACGACGTACTTCGGCATCGAGTTCATCTTCTCGGCAAAGCCGGCCTCGTCTTCGATCGTCGGCCAGGCGGCGGCGAACCCCTCGTAAGTGACCCGGCCCAGCAGCTGCACCTCGGCCTCTATCAGCTCGTCGAGCTTGAACCTGTCGCCCTCCTCGCCGCGGTCGATCTCGAAGGTCCAGCCCGCGTGCTTGTACTCCTCGCCACCCCCCGGCGCCTCGATGACGCCGTCGAGTGAGACGAACTCGGTTACGACGATCTTGCCCATGCTGAATCTCCTTTTCGATTGCTGTCCAGTCTCTACCCATACGACGAACGGGCTATCCCGAAATCGACAGGCGGGGTACCGTGGGCGTGACTGCTGCTACGGTCCTTGATGTCGGGCCTGGCTCATTCGCCGCCCGAGAGGTTCCGTTTCCTCCGTGCGCTGTCTTTGCGTTTAGGGGTCGCTGGATCTCCCCTATCGCTCAAAAAGGAGCTCACTACACATGTCGTTCGCCGATCTCGGCGTTTCCAAGTACGTCGTGCGCGCGCTCGAGCAGCGCGGCATCGACCAACCTTTCCCCGTCCAACAGATGGTCATCCGCGACGCGCTCGCCGGTCATGACCTTCTCGTCCAATCCCCCACCGGCTCCGGCAAGACCCTCGCCTTCGGCGTGCCCCTGGTCGACCGGGTCGAGCCCGCAGAGAAGCGTCTCTCCGCTCTGGTCCTCGCCCCTACCCGCGAGCTGGCGAGCCAGATCGTCGATGAGCTGCAGACCGTGGCCCAGGCCCGCCGGCTGCGAATCGCCGCCGTCTATGGCGGCGTCGGCTTCGGCCCGCAGAGTGCGGCTGCCAAGCGCGCCGACATCGTCGTCGCGACCCCCGGCCGGCTCGAGGACCTGATCGCGCGCGGCGTGATCTCGCTCGAGCAGGTCGAGATCCTCGTCCTCGACGAGGCCGACCGCATGCTCGACATGGGCTTCAAGCCGGCCGTCGACCGGATCGTCGCCCAGACCCCCGCACAGCGGCAGACCCTCTTCTTCTCGGCGACCCTGGAGGGCGCGACCGGCAAGATCGCCGCCGCCTATACGCAGGACCCGCGCCGGCACACCCGTGCCGCAAGCGAGCAGGACAAGGCCGACATCGAGCACCGCTTCCTCCACGTCGACTCGCAGAGCGCCAAGCTCGAGCACCTGGTCGAGCAGCTGCGCGACGACCAGGGTGGCCGCACGCTGGTCTTCGTGCGCACCAAGCGCGGGGCCGACCGCCTCGTCAAGCGCCTTCGCAACCACGCGGTGGAGGCCGCGGCGATGCACGGCGACAAGAACCAGCGCCAGCGCGAACGTGCCCTGGCCCGCTTCGAGGCAGGCGACGTCGAAGCGTTGATCGCGACCGACGTCGCCGCCCGCGGGATCGACGTGGACGGCATTACCCAGGTGGTCAACTTCGATGCGCCGGGCGACCAGGATGCCTACGTGCACCGGGTCGGCCGCACCGGCCGCGCCGGCCGCACCGGGACCGGGATCAGCTTCGTGCTGGCCGACCAGGTCGACGAGGTGCGGCGCATGGCCGGTGCCCTCGGCCTCACACGCGAGTTCGACCGCGAACGCGGGAGTCGCGGAAAGTCCGGGTCACAGCCTCGGTCCCAGCAGCAGCCCTCTAGCCGTCCGCCCCGACAGCGCCGGCGGCGCCGGGCAAAGGTCTCCGGATGAGCGTGGCCATCGCCACTGCCCCGAAATGGACCTGCGAGCGCTGCGGCGTCTCGGCGAGCCAGATCGATGGAGCGCACGTCCCGCTGCCCGAAAGCTGGGCCAAATCCAGCGACGGCCTGTTCTGCCTCACGTGCAGGCGCGAGCGCGCCGCGGAGGCGGCGCTGGACGAGGCGCCGGCCGACAGCAGCAACGACACCCGGGCCAAGATGCGCCGGTCGGGACTGCTCGAGTTCGAGGTGCGCCGGGCGCCCGACCGCGCCGACAACGCGATCGCCAAGGCATGCCATACGTCAGCCTCGGCGGTCGCGAAGGCACGCGACGCAGTCGGCCGGCGGTAGGCCAGAGGCCTTCGTGCAGGCCGGCATCGCACTCGCGTTGGTCGCGGCGCTGATGACGAATCTCGCCTCGCTGCTCAAGCACAGGGGCTGCCACCGAACCGAGCCGGTCAGCCTGCGGCAGCCGCTGCGCAGCGCCCGCCGGCTTGCCGGCTCGCGCTGGTTCGCCGCCGGCTGGGGCCTCGCCGCCGTCGCCTGGCTGGTCCACGTCGCGGCGCTCTCGATGGCTCCGATCTCCCTCGTACAGGCGGTCCTCGCCGGCGGCGCGGTGATGCTGGCGGTGATCTCGCAGCGGATCTTCGGCGACCCAGTCGAGCGGCGGCAGTGGCTCGCTCTGCTTTTGGGCGGCGGTGGCCTCGCGCTGCTCGCGATCACAGTGCCCCAACTGCATGGCAGCGACTCCGAGTTCTCCGCCGGCGCGATCCTCGGCTTCGAGGGAGGGCTGGCGCTGCTCGCCAGCGGCCTCGCCCTCGGCCACCGCTCGGAGCGCCTCGCCGCGCGTCACGGAGTACTTCTCGCCGCGCTCGCCGGCACGCTCATAGCCTTCGCCGGGATCGCGATCAAGGGCCTGCTCGGCACTGACGGGGTCTCGATCGCGGTCATCGCCCCCTGGATCGCGCTGATCGTCGTCTGCGGCGCCCTGGCCCAATACGCGACGGTGGCGGCGCTGCAGGGCGGTCAGGCGATCGAGACCATCGGCCTGATCGGCCTGGTGGCAAACGCAAGCCAGATCGCCGGCGGCGTGCTCGTCTTCGGCGATCCCCTTTCCGCCAATCCGCTCGGCGTCGCGCTCCAGGCAACCGCTTTCGCGATGGTCTGCGCCTCGGCCCTGCTGCTGCCGTCGCGGAGCGGCCGGCCGCTCTCGCCGTCCTTGGCGCCTCGCTGAACCCAGGCGGGTGGCCCTCCGTAACACCGGGCGACCGTGCGGCAACCACCGCGCCCCGCAAGCTCAGGAGGCAGACCCGTGGCCAGAACCCTTCCAGTCATCGCCATCTTCGCGATCGGCACCGCGCTCGCCGTGGCCGGCTGCGGCGGAAGCAGCAACTCCAGCTCTAGTTCCGCCGAAGGCGGCGCCTACGGATCGGGCGGCGAAACGGGCTCGACGACGAGTGCCAAGAGCGAAACGGGCGGTGGCGAAGCTGCCGCGGGCGGCGGTGTGGTCGCGGTCGCCAAAAGCCCTGAACTGGGGACGGCGATCGTCGTCGACTCCAAAGGCTTCACCCTCTACGACTTCCACAAGGACAAGGGCACCAAGTCGGCCTGTTACGGGGCGTGCGCGAGCACCTGGCCGCCGCTGATGACGAGCGCCGCTCCGCACGCGATGAGCGGCGCCGAAGCGTCGAAGCTCGGCACCACCAAACGCAGCGACGGCACCCTGCAGGTGACCTACGCCGGGCATCCCCTCTACACCTACGTCGCCGACACCAAGCCGGGCGAGGCGAAGGGCAACGACTTCAGCTCCTTCGGCGCCCAGTGGTACGCGCTGAAACCGAACGGCGAGGAGGCCGGCGACTAGGGGTCCAGTTTGCGCGGCGGGCTCTGCTTCTCCGAATCGAGTGCCGCCAGCGCAGACCCGGCGCTATCTTCCTCCAATGCCGTCGTCGTCCTGGCCCGCCGCTTCCTATGAGGACTGGACGGAGACCTGCGACACGCTCCACGCCCACACCCAGGTACTGGGCAAGCTCTCAGCGGAGCTTGCCCCGGCCGAGCCGCAGCTCCAGCACGCCGCGCTGCGGCTGACCGCGCGGGGCTGGGAGACGAGCTTGCTGCCGGCCCAGGACGGCTCGATCGTCGTGGCGCTCGATCTGCGCGCCCACGAGGTAACGGTGGAACACAGCGACGGCCGGGCACGGCGGCTGCCGTTGACTCCCCATCGGGCGGTCGGCGAGGTGACGGTCGAGCTATTGGCGGCGATCGCCGAGCTGGGCACCGTGGTCGCGATCGACCCCACCCCACAGGAGGTGACCTGGACCGTGCCGCTCGACCAGGACACCGAGCACGCCACCTATGAGCCCGAGCAGGTCACCGCCTACTTCGGCGCTGCGACCCAGGCCGCCCTCGTCCTCGCCGCCTTCCGCGCCCCGTACCGCGGCCGCTCGACCCCGGTCAACGCCTGGTGGGGCTCCTTCGACCTCGCCGTCAGCCTCTTCTCCGGCCTTCCCGCCGAGCCACCGTCGGACGACTTCATCATGCGCAACGCGATGGACTCCCAGGAGGTCGCGATCGGCTGGTGGCCGGGTGACGGACGCTACGGGAAGGCGGCCTTCTACGCCTACGCCCATCCGGCGCCAGAGGGGTTCGAGGGCGGCAGGCTCAGCCCGGAGGCTGCCCGCTGGGACGGCGCCCTGGGCGAGTACGTGCTCGACTGGGACGACGTGCGCGCCGCCGCGGACCCCCACGCCTGCGCGCTCGAGTTCGCGCGCTCGGCCTTCCGCCACGCCTGCATGGTCTGTGGCTGGGACCAGACGCTCGTGGCCAGCGCCGAAGGCACGCCGCCGCCCGTCACGTAGGGTCAAGCTTCTCAATCGGTCAACCCCCCGAGGCAGGTCCAGAAAGGCGGATCGATGGCGACGATCAGCGAGCGCGAGGCAAGGCAGATCGAGACGGCGAACGCGAGCGGGCGGACGCCGGTCGTGTTCATCCACGGGCTCTGGCTGCTGGCGGGCAGCTGGGAGCGCTGGGCAACGCTCTTCGAGGAGGCGGGCTACGCGGCGGTAGCCGCCGATTGGCCCGGTGACCCGGCTACGGTCGAGGAGGCGCGGGCGAACCCGCAGGCCTTCGCAGGCAAGGGGGTCGCGGGGGTCGCCGACCACATGGCCGAGGTGATCGGGGCGCTGAACGAGAAGCCCGCGGTGGTCGGCCACTCCTTCGGCGGCCTGATCGCGCAGATCATCGCCGGTCGCGGCCTCTCCGCCGCCTCGGTCGCCGTCGACCCGGCGCCGTTCAAAGGCGTGCTGCCGCTGCCGCTCGCCGCGATTCGCTCGACCCTGCCGGTGCTGCGCAACCCGCTCAACCGCGGCCGGGCGATCCCCCTCACCCTCGAGCAGTTCCGCTACGGCTGGGCCAACGCGGTCGACCCGGCCGAGGCGAAGCAGCTCTACGAGGAGTTCCACGTCGCCGCTCCGGGCCTGCCGATCTTCCAGGCGGCGATGGCCAATCTCAACCCCAGCGCCGAGACCAAGGTGGACAGCCGCAGCTCCGAGCGGGGGCCGCTGCTGATCTTCACCGGGGAAAAGGACCACGCGGTGCCACCGGCGATGTCCAACGCCGCCTACAAGAAGCAGCGGCGCAATGAGAGCGTGACCGAGCTCGTCGAGATGCCCAGCCGCGGCCACTCGCTGACCATCGACAGCGGCTGGCGCGAGGTCGCCGACAAGGCGCTCGGGTTCGTCAAGCGTTTCGTATAGTCGGGTATTCTTTAGCGTCTGATGGCGCGGGTCACCTTCATCACCCTCGGCCCAACCGGGACCTGCCACGAGCGGGCGGTCAACGAATACGCCCGCTTCCAGGGCATCCAGGACTACGGGGTCGAGCTGATCGTCGACTTCTTCGTCGGCCTGGAGATGCTGCGCGAGACGCCCGGCGCCTTCCTGGTCCAGTGCAGCGCCCACCCGAAGGTGCACGAGATCACCGAGAAGCACTGGACCGAGGTCTGGGTCGTCGACACCTTCATCTACCCGACCAAGCACCTGGTTCTGCTCAGCCGGCGCGAGGTCGAGCGACCGCGTTCGCTCGGGATCGTCCCGGCGACCAAGGGCTATGTGGACCTCTCCCAGTGGGATGAGGTGATCGACGTGGCCTCGAAGCCGATCGTCGCCGAAGGCCTGCTCCGCGGCGACTATGACTCGGGCCTCACCCACATGGAGCACGTAGAGGAGCACGCGGACGAGCTGCGACTCGACCTCGACATCGGCGAAATCGACACCACCTGGGTCGTCTACGGACGCGAGAAGCGCTTCCAGGGCGAGGTGATCGGGATCCCCTCGGCCGAGCTCTTCCGCCAGCCCCAACTAATCTAGGCGCCATATGAAGGTAGCTGTGGTTGGCGGGACCGGCATGCTCGGCACCCCCTTGGTCGCCGAGCTGGCGGCGAGGGGAGACGACGTCTTGGCGCTGAGCCGTAGGCCGGGACGGGCGCTGCCGGACGGGGCAACCCACCGGCGCATCGATCTGACCAGCGGCGAGGGGCTGGATGAGGCTCTGGCCGGGATCGAGGTCGTCGTCGACGCCTCGAACTCGAGCACGCCACGGCGCGCGGCGCCGGTGATGGTCGAGGGCACGACGCGACTGCTGCGCGCCGCGGCGGCGGCGGGCGTCCGGCACTACGTCGGCGTCTCGATCGTCGGCTGCGACCGGGTGCCGATGGCCTACTACAAGACCAAGGTCGAGCAGGAGGGCGCAATCGCCGCCAGCGAGGTTCCCTGGAGCCTGCTGCGCGCGACCCAATTCCACACGCTGATTCGCCACATGATCGAGCGGGACGCTCGTTTCGGGATCGCGCGGACGGGAAGCGCCCGGCTGCAGCCGATCGACGCGCCCCTTGTCGCGAGGCGGCTGGTCGAGGCGGCCAATGCCGACCCCGCCGGCCGGCTGCCGGACATCGCCGGCCCCGAGGTGCAGACGCTTTCCGGGCTGGTGAGGACGTGGCGCCGGGCTGGCCACCGGGCGCTGCCGCTGCGCCTGCCGATGGTCGGCCCGGTCGGGCGGCCGCTGCGCGAAGGCGCGCTCTGCAACCCAGACGCGGCCGCTGTCGGTCCGAGCTTCGAGCGGTGGCTCACAGATGGCTGACGGCAGCGTCGAGGGCCTGCGCTCACCGAACGCCGCCCGCGTCTCGCTGGCGATCCTTGCCCTTGCGGCCGCCTCGGTCGGTATCCCGGCGGCCCTTGCGCCCCACGTCTTCTACGACGACTTTCCCTTCCTCGCCCACTGGGTCAACCTGATCCCTCCATACAACGAGCACCTGGTCACCGACGTCGGCGGCCTCTACCTCGGCTTCACCGTCCTCTTCGCCTGGGCGGCATGGACGCTGCAACCGACCCTGGTCCGCGCTGTCTGCTCGGCCTGGCTGCTGACCGCCGCCATCCACCTCGGCTTCCACGCCACTCACCTCGAGGGTTTCGACACCGTTGACGCCGTCGCCGAGCTGGGCTCCCTCGCCTTCCTGCTGATCCCTCCGCCGGTCGCGATCTGGGCGGCCGGCGCGGGGCGCCTTTCTGACCCATAGGGGCACAAAAGCGCCCCGGATCCGCTCAGGCGACGCTGTAGACGTCCCACTCGTCGGCGACGCCCTTGAGGGCGTGCCGACCGGCGGAGTCGAAGGCGACGCTCGAGCCGACGGCGAGGTCGCGGACCGTGCGCGAGGCGAGAACCGTGCGCGCACCGGCCAGGGCCGCGATGCGGGCGGCGACGTGGACCGCGATGCCGCCGACGTCGTCGCCCATCAGCTCGACCTCGCCGGCGTGCAGACCCGCGCGCACCTCGATCCCCAACGAGGGCATGTCGTCGGCGATCGCCCGCGCGCACTCGGCGGCACGGGTCGGGCCGTCGAAGACGGCGAGGAAGCCATCTCCCGTCGTCTTCACCTCGCGGCCCTCGAAGCGGCTCAGGTGATCGCGGACCAGCTTCTGGTGCTCCTCGAGCAGGTCGCGCCAGCGGCGGTCGCCCATCTCGGTCGCGAGGCGGGTCGAGTCGACGATGTCGGTGAAGAGCACCGTCGCCAGCACCCGCTCCGGCGCCGGGCCCGGCCGCACCCCGGTGAGGAACTCCTCGATCGCCTCCAGCGCCGCGTTGCTGTCGCCGACCCAGGGGAAGTGGTCCTCGCCCTCCAGCTCGCCGTAGCGGCTGCCCTCGATCTGCTCGGCGAGCCAGCGCGCGGCGCGGTAGTTGACGGCTTTGTCGCCGCGGCGGTGCAGGACCAGGGTCGGCGCCTGGATCAGCGGCAGCGTCCCGCGCACGTCGGTGTCGAGGAACATCTCGAGCAGCTGGCCGACGCGCATCGGGCTCGCCGCCTGGCGCTCGAAGCGGGCCTGGAACTCGCGCGCCCGGGGGTCGCCCGCCAGGCTCGGCGAGAAGATCTCGATCGTCGCGCCCTGGCCCCAGAGCGGCGCGATCAGCTCGGCCTGCGCTTCCCGCACCGCCTCCTTCTCCGGCGCCCACGGGTAGTCCGGGGCAGCGGTGGAACGCGCCATCGCCCCCCAGAGCACCAGGGCCGAGGTGCGCTCGGGGTAAGTAGCGGCGAAGAGCATGCACATCGTCGCGCCCTCCGACATGCCGAGCAACGCCGCCTGCTCGGAGCCCGCCGCATCCATCACGGCGCGGACGTCGTCCATCCGCTCCTCCAGGGTCGCCGCCCTCGCCACCGGGTCCGATAGACCGACTCCGCGCCGGTCGAAGACGAGCACCCGGGCGAAGGAGCCGAGGCGGCGCAGGAAGTGCGACAGCGCTGGGCTTTCCCACATCAGGTCGAGGTGCGAGACGAAGGGGAAGGCGAGGACCAGGTCCGTCTCGCCCTCGCCGAATGCCTGATAGGCGATGCCGACATCGCCACTGCGTGCGTATCGAGTCTCCGGTGGCATCCCCGCCCGTTCACACTACGCAGCCGCGAGCCGCCGTCAAGGCGGACGTCGATTCAGGTGCCGACGGCGTGCGCGCGCATGAGCAGATCGTGCAGAGTGTGCTGATCCGCCGCCGAGAGCTCCGTCAGCCAGTCGGGGGGCTTCTCGACCGCGCGCATCAGGCGAGCGCGGACGCGGCGGCCCTCGGCGGTGAGGGCGATCAGCTTCACCCGCCGGTCCTGCGCGGATGCGGTGCGAGTAGCGAGGCCGCGCTCTTCGAGCCCGTCGACGATCCCGGTGACGTTGGAGTTGTCGCAGTGGAGCACCGCGGCGATCTCGCTCATAGTGCGCGGCTCGTCGAGCGCACGCAGCGTGCCGAACGAGGCCGGGCGGAGGCCGAGCTCGCGGGCGATAGGCAGGAAGGGAGGCGGGTATACGAGTTGTGCCAAGAGGCCCCAGGCCTCGCCAGCCGAGCCCTTGGCCCCCACCCCACCCGCTCTCTTCACCTTCGTCTTACCCACCGGAATGCATTCTAGGCTCAATCTTTTGTAATCTCAACTATTGATACTGACCGGCAATCTGCGAACTCTGGAGCTGCGATGACCACAGACAGCCGCGACGGGAAGGGCATCGAAGCCGAAGGGTTGGTGCGCGAGTTCAAGAACGGGCCGCGAGCGGTCGACGGGATCGACCTGCGCGTGGCGCCGGGGGAGATCTACGGCTTCCTCGGTCCCAACGGCGCGGGCAAGTCGACCACCGTGCTGATGCTGACCACGCTGCTGCCGCCGACGGCCGGGTCGGCGCGGGTCGCCGGCTTCGACATCGCCCGCGAAGGTGGGAGCGTACGGGGCGCGATCGGTGCCGCTCTGCAGGAGGCGGCACTCGACCCGCTGCTGAGCGGCCGCGAGCACATGCGCCTGCAGACCGCCCTGCACGGGCTGCCCAGGGAAGAGCGTGCGCAGCGTTCGGACGAGCTGCTCGCCCAGGTCGGCCTCTCCGAAGCGGCCGACCGCAAGGTGGGCGGCTACTCGGGTGGGATGAAACGGCGCTTGGATCTGGCCCTGGCGCTGGTTCACCGGCCGCGCATCCTCTTCCTCGACGAGCCGACCACCGGCCTCGACATCCAGAGCCGCACGGCACTCTGGGACGAGGTTGCGGGCCTCGCCTCGGAGGAGGGCGTCACCGTCTTTCTCACGACCCAGTACCTGGAGGAGGCCGACGCGCTCGCCGACCGGGTCGGGATCATCGACCACGGCCACATCGTCGCCGAGGGGACGCCGGCGGAGCTCAAGGCCGAGATCGGCCGCCCGACCGTGGAGGCGGTCCCCCATGACCCGGCCGACCAGGAGCGAGTGGCGCGGGCGCTGCAGCCGTTCGGCGAGAGGGCGGGCGCGGCGCGGCGCGGCGGCGCCTCGGTCCGCCTCGACGGCGGCGAGTCGCAGCTGGCCGACGTCGTCCGCGCCCTCGACGCCGAGGGGATCGCGATCGAGCAGCTGCAGCTGCACGCCCCCTCGCTGGACGACGTCTTCCTCGCCAAGACCGGCCGCTCGCTGGAGGGCGCCAGCGACGAGGAGCCCGAGAGCGAGGAAATGGAGGCGGTGCGGGCATGAGCTCCGGCCTCTCCGCCCAGGTCGGCCAGCTCGCGCGCCGCTCGGTGCTGCGAACGATGCGCCAGCCGGCGCAGATCGTGCCGGCGCTGATCTTTCCCCTCTTCCTGCTCGCGGTCAACTCGGGTGGGCTCAAAAGCGCGACCCACCTGCCCGGCTTCCCCACCGACTCCTACCTCACCTTCGCCCTCGCCGTCCCCTTCATGCAAGGGGCGCTGTTCTCGGTGATGAACACCGGCACCGATCTGGCCCGGGACATCGAGACCGGCTTCCTCAACCGGCTCGCGCTGACGCCGCTGCGCGGGGCGGCGCTGCTCAGCGGCCTGCTCGCCGGCGCCGTCGTCCTCGGCTTCGTCCAGGCAGGCACCTACCTGACCGTCGGGCTGATCGCCGGCGCCGAACTGGTCACCGGCCTCGGCGGTGCCCTGACGATAGTCGCGCTCTCTGTGACGATCACCGTCGCCTTCGGCACGATCGGTCTCTTCGCCGCGCTGCGAACCGGCTCGGGCGAGGCGGTCCAGGGCCTCTTCCCCCTCTTCTTCGTCTTCCTCTTCCTCTCCTCGATGGCGCTGCCGCTCGAACTGCTGCAAACCGACTGGTTCCACGCCGTCGCCAGCGCCAACCCGGTCTCCTACCTGCTGCAGGCGTTTCGCTCGCTGCTGATCGAAGGCTGGAACGTGGGCGATCTGGCCCTCGGTTTCGGCATCGCCGCGGCGATCTTCGCGATCGGCATGTTCGCCGCCTCCGCCGCCCTGAAGACGAGGCTGGTGAGGACGTGACCCGCAAGATCGCCCTCGCCGTCGCCTGGCGCAGCATCCACAACTTCCTCACCAACCCCGCTTTCCTGGCGCCGGGGATCCTCTTCCCGCTCTTCTTCTTCACCGCCTTCGCCGGCGGCCTCTCGGCGATCGCCGACGCCCCCGGCTTCGAATTCTCCAGCGGCTACACCGCCTTCCAGTTCGTCTTCGTCCTGCTCCAGTCGGCGGCCTTCGGCGGCGTCTTCACCGGCTTCGGCATCGCCCGCGACTTCGAGACGGGCTTCGCCCGCCGCTACCTGCTGGCGGCGAGCAATCGCGGCGGGATCGTCGCCGGCTACGCCCTGGCGGCACTGTTCCGGGCGCTGATCACCTGGACGGTGCTGACCACGGTCGCCCTCGTCGCCGGGATGGAAGTGGGCGGCGCCGGGGCCGAACTCTTCGGGCTCTACGGGCTCGCGATCCTGGTCAACCTGACGGCGACGATGTGGGCGGCCGGGGTGGCGATGCGGGTCCGCTCGATCCAGGGCGGGCCACTGATGCAGTTCCCCGTCTTCCTCATCCTCTTCCTCGCCCCGGTGTATGTACCGCTCGAGTTGCTCAGCGGCTGGATCCACGCGGTCGCCTCGGTCAACCCGGTGACGGCGCTGCTCGAGGCGGGGCGCGGATTCATCTCCGGCGAAGCGACGCAGGTCGCGCTCGCCTTCGCGGTCGCCGTCGTCCTGCCGGTCTTCTTCGCGCTCTGGGCGCGGGGCGGTCTGAAGCGCGCCGAAGCTGCCGGCTAGGACGAGCCCTTGACGAGGCCGATCAGGTGACCCTCGGGGTCCTTGAACTGACCCAGCTCGATCTCGCCCATGACCGTCTCCGGGCCCATCACCCTGGTGCCGCCGAGGCTCTCCGCCTTCTGCAGTGCCTGCTCGATGTCGGGCACGGCGATGTAGAAGGTGACGTGGCCCTCGTAGCCGTTGGGACCGGTGGCGACGCCACCGCCGATGCTGCCGATGCTGGAGGGGTTGTCCTCGCCTTTGACGATCCCGTAGCTCATCGGGTTGCTCGCGTCGATCTCCCACCCGAACAGCTCCGAGTAGTAGCTCTGCAGCTTGCCTCCGTCTTTGCCTATTACCTCAAAATGAACGACTGGCTGTCCCATGTCTCTCTCCTTGCTGTGGTTTTAACCCGCGTCTGAGTAGACGAGCTCGGCCTCGCCCTGGTCATGCTGGGCCTGGTCGGCGCCGGCCGGAAGCGGTTCGGAGCGCAGCACGAAGATCGCGATCGCGAGGGCGGCTCCGACCAGCCCGGCGCCGACCAGATAGGCGAGGTGGAAGCCAGAGTTGAGCGCCGCCGCGTGCGTGGCGCCGCTGTCGAGCAGCGTCTTGGTGCGCTCGGCGGCCAGAGTGGCCAGGACCGCGAGGCCGATCGCGCCGCCGACCTGGGCGCTGGTGTTGACCACGCCAGAGGCGAGGCCGGCGTCGCTCGGGGTCGCCCCCGACATCGCCAGGGTCATCAGCGAGGGGAAGGAGGTCCCGATGCCTACGCCGAGCAGCAGCAGCGCCGGCAGCAAGTCGACGACGTACCTGCCGTCGACCGGCGTGCGGGCGAAGAGCAGCAGCGAGATCGCGACCAGGACCATGCCGGGAATCAGCATGTTGCGCGGGCCGAAGCGCATGATCAGCTTTTCCGAGTAGCCGAGCGAGAGCGTCCCCATCACGAGGGTGGCCGGCAGGAAGGCGAGGCCGACCTGGAGCGGGTCGTAGCCGAGGACCTGCTGCAGGTAGAGGGCGCCGAGGAAGAAGGTCGCGAACATCCCGGCGACGAGCAGCATCTGCAGCGCGTTGGCTCCGGAGACGTTGCGCGAGCGGAACAGGCGCAGCGGCATCAACGGGTTGGCGATGCGCGCCTGGCGCAGGACGAAGGCCGTCTCCAGGGCCAGCGAGATTCCCCCGAGCACGAGCGTCTGGGCCGATCCCCAGCCCTTGTTGGAAACCTCGAGGATCGTGTAGACGCCGAGCATCAGGCCGCTGGTGATCAGCACCGCGCCGGGGATGTCGGCACCCTCGCCGAAGCCGATCCCGGGGATGTCGGCGATCAATCGCCGCGCCATGATCGCCGTCGCGATCCCGATCGGCAGGTTGACGAAGAAGATCCAGTGCCAGGCGATCGCCTCGGTCAGAACCCCGCCGACGAGGAGGCCGATCGTGCCGCCGGCGGAGGCGACGAAGCCGTAGACGCCGATCGCTTTCGCCTGCTCGCGCGGCTCGGGAAACATCGTCACGATCATTCCCAGGATCACGGCCGAGGTCAGCGCGCCGCCGACTCCCTGCACGAAGCGCGCGCCGATCAGCATCTCCTGGCTCTGCGAGATGCCGCAGAGCAGCGAAGCAACGGTGAAGACGGTGAGGCCCGCCAGGAACACACGCCGCTGACCAAGCAGGTCACCGAGCCGGCCGGCAAGCAACAGCAGGCCGCCGAAGGGAACGAGGTAGGCGTTGACGACCCAGGCGAGGTTGCTCTGCGAGAAGCCGAGGTCGTCCTGGATCGAGGGCAGCGCGACGTTCACGATCGTGATGTCGAGGACGATCATCAGCATGCCGGCGCAGAGCACGTAGAGCGCCAGCCAGCGGTTGCCCTCCTCCACGGCGCTCGGGGCCCGCTCGCTCGCTGCTGCGTTGGCGTTCATCTCGCTCGCCTCCTCTGAGTCTCGGTTCATCGTGGTGGCTACCCTAGCAAAGAGTTTTAAAACACAACTATTTGGTTGCAATTTTGTATCAATGGGCTAAACTGGTCCCGTGGCAACGAAACGCTCATACGGCGAGGCGTGTCGTTTCGCCTACGCCCTCGACCTCATCGGCGAGCGCTGGGCCCTGCTCGTCGTGCGGGAACTGCTGCTCGGCCCGAAGCGCTTCACCGACCTGCGCACGGGACTCCCCCACGCCAGCCCCAACATCCTCTCGGAGCGCCTGCGCGAACTGGAGCAGGCCGGTGTCGTCCATCGTCGCAAACTGCCACCGCCGGCGGCCTCCCAGGTCTACGAGCTGACCGAGTGGGGAGCGGAGCTGGAGCCGGTCGTGACCCAGCTGGGCGCCTGGGGCGCTCGCTCTCCGGTTCCCCCAGAGCACCGCGAGATCGGTCCCGACTCGATCGTCCTCGCGCTGCGCTCGCTCTTCGACCCGGAGGTCGCGGGCGAGCTGGAGGCCAGCTACGAGCTGCGGTTTGGCGAGGGCGTCTTCCACGTCGACGTCGCCGCCGGCGAGCTTGGCCTTGGCCGCGGCCCCGCTGCGGCGCCGGTGGCGACGATCGAGGGCGACCCGGGCACGCTGGCGGCCCTGCTCACCAGCCAACTTCCGCTCGAGGAGGCACTGGAATCCGGCGCCGTGAGCATCGAGGGCAGCAAGAGGGAGGCGCGTCGCTTCCTCAGGCTCTTCCCGATGCCCAAGCCGTGCCCGGCGGGCCAGCAGGATGTCCCCGCCGGCCCGCGCGAGCATCAGCTCGCCTAGCCTCGGCTTATTTGGCCACCGCGGCCAGAATGCCAGCGGCTCCCTGCATGCCCCTTTCGTTGGGATGGATCGGCGCCGCTGGGTTGGTCGGCACGACCGGCTCGACCCAGCGCGTCGAGGAGCCCTTGCAGGCGTCGTGGCCGATGCTGGCGTTGTACCAATTGACCAGCGTGGCCCCATTTGCCGCCGCCTGAGTGGCGAGCATCGCGTTCAGTTCTTTCTCCTTCGAACGCAGGTAGGGAACGTCGCCGAAACCGATCGGCATCTGCGGCCAACAGCCGAAGCCGGTCTCGGGGAAGATCGCCGCGTAGTTGACGACGAATACTTTCGCCGCCGGCGAGCGAGCGTGTATGCCCTGCAGCACCGCCGCCACTTTCGGCGCCGTCGCCGCGATCCGTTCGGCGATCTGGTCTTTGCCGCCGGAGTCGTATTTGTCCTTGCAGGGCGTGCTGAACGGGTTGACCGTGACACAGCTGAGGGCGACTTCAGAGAAGCCGATGTCGTTGCCGCCGATCGTCAGCGAGACGCGCGTCGTTTCGGCGTCGAGCGAGTTGAACTGCGGCGGGTTGGTGCCGAGTTCGGTGCTCTGTGGATTGGTCATGTCGGCGGTCGTCGCTCCGCTGCAGCTCGGATCGCGCAACGGCAGGCCGATGCTTGGCGCCGCCAGGTGAGCGTAGTTGTGGTCCGACTTGAGGCAGCCGAGCGGGGCTATCTGGTTGGGGATGATCGGGCCGGCGGCGTAGGAGTCGCCGAGGGCTACGTAGCTGGCGGCTCGGGCAGCGCCGGCGAAGACCGCGAGGCCGCCAGCATCGCGAGCGCCATGACAGCTGCGCGCCGCAACCGCCGCGGGTTGGACTGGATTGACTGGTTCATATCCATCTCCTCTCGATAGGGAAGAAGCGCCCGTCCTCTCGGTGGGAAGAGCGGCTCGCTCCTACCCATTTCTTCATAAGCTAATCCAGAGTAATCGGATAAACGTCGATATGGCGACCGGTGCTACCGCGCGAGGCGGCCGAAACTGTGTCCTGTGGGGGCCACGGCGCGGAGCTGGGCTACAGCTCGTTCCCGCATTGGGACCTTGGATGGTGCTTGGCCGGCGCTCGGCGCATCCACCGCTGGGGCGCTCGCCTTGCGCTCCAGGTCGGCGAGCTCGGAGACGAGGACGTTGGTCGTGCCTTCGCGGCGCTCCAGCTTGCCCTTGGCGCGGATCAGCGGCGCGGCGCGGACCAGGGCGCGGTGGCGCTCGTAG